>NZ_CP109464.1 GCF_036227565.1 Streptomyces sp. NBC_01454 | reverse complement strand
CCACGCTCGCCCAGCGCCTGCCGCAGGCCCTCGACCAGATCGCCCAGTTCGTCACGCGCCTGGAGACCGAGGGCCACCTCCGCAGCGACCGCGAGCGCAATCTCGCCGACGAGGTGGCGGCCGTCACCGCCGGCCTACGCATGTCGACCGATGACGCCGAAGCGCTCGCAGACCACCTCAACGCCGTGCACTCCGCCCTCTCCCCGCTCGCCTGGAAGGACTGACCAGGCACCAACCCGGGCATTTCATGACGTCTCGTCAATGAGCAAGGCCCGCCCGGCAAGCCGGGCGGGCCTCTGTGCGCGTCACCCATGCGGCGGGTGCCTGCCAGATGGCATGATCACACCCCACAAACGGGCTCCAAATAAGCGGAGCGGCCGGGACTGCCAGGTCCCATTGGCCGCTCCTGCTGGAGCCCCGAAGACGCGAACCAAGCAATCTCAAGGGGACTCCTCGCTGTGGCCAGCGTAAGCAATGACACCCCAGTACCGCCACACGGTCCGGCTGACACGTCGCTGACCAGGGCCGTTCGTGTGCCCGGGCCCCGCCGCACGTGCCGCCGCCGGGGCTGCTCGAAAAAGTTCACCCTAAACCCCCGTAAACCGGGACAGAGTTACTGCTCTTCGGCGTGCCGCAAGGCGGTCTCCAAGGCGGCCTCCAAGGGGGACGAGGTTCGACCCCCAAAAACGGCCTCTGACCTGCGGAAAGACACCCCTCGTGGTGTCCACTTCTTGGTAACTGACGAACAGAGTTCGCGGGCCCAAGAAACCCCAGGTCACAGCGGTGCGGGGACCGGGGCCCCGGAAACCGAGACCGGAGCCACCGGCGGCACGGTCGACGGCGGTGCGAGGCAGACCCCGAAACGGGAGACCACGCCGGTAACCCCCGCGCTGCGGAAGTGGCGACGGCGCCGGATCATGCAGGAGTTCACCCAGATCGACCGGTGCCGCAAGTGCGCGCGGGTCGCGGTCGCGCCGGAGCTGGGGACGCTGACGGCGCGCGACGAACGCGGGCAGGCGTCCGGCCGGGGGGTGCAGCTCTGCGAGTCCATCTGGGCGTGCGCGGTGTGCGAGAGCGCCAAGCGCGCGGAGGACACCCACGAACTGACCACGGCAGCCCTGCGGTGGCTGGCCAAGGGGGGGACGCTCGTGGCCGTCGTGTTGACGACGCGCCACAACCGGACGCACGCCCTGGCCGACCTGATCGACGGCTTGCAGGGCACGCGGAAGCTGGTGGACGCGGAGACGGGGCAGATCACCCCGCGCCAACCGGGCGCGTACCAGAAGATGCTCAAGAGCCACGCTCTGCGGGGCGACCTGGCCGCCGAGGTCGGCTACGTCGGCATGGCCCGGAACCCCGAGGTGACGCGGTCGCTCGACAACGGGTGGAACCCGCACCTCAACGCCCTGGTGTTCCTCGGGGGACGGCTGTCCGGCACCCCGGCGAACGGGGAGCTGGTCTACGTGGACGAGGACGGCGACTGCGCGTTCGAGCCCGGGGAGGGCAGTTGCACGTTCGAGCCGTCCACGAAGTCGATGACCAAGTTCGAGGGGTGGCTACGCCAGTTCTGGGCCGATGCCCTGAAGTCGATCGATCCGGCCTACACCCCCAGCACCGAGTGCGAGCGGGCCAACTGCAAGTGCGGGGGGAAGGGTCACGGCGTGAGCTTCACGGTCATCACGTCGCCGGACGACCAAGCGCTGATCGAGTACCTGACGAAGGCCGGGGGCGAGACGGCCGAGTCGGTGAAGGCCGACATCGAGGCGGCCAAGGGTGCGGCGGCCGAGGTGTCGTACTCCGGGGCCAAGCTGGCCAAGGGCCGGAAGTCCATGACGCCGTTCCAGTTCCTCGACCGCCTGTGGGCGATCGAGCGTGACGGCCTGGACGAGGACGAGGCGCCGGGCTACGGGACTGCGGAGCAGTGCCGCGCGTGGTCGCTGGAGTACGAGACGGCGACGCGCGGCCGTCGCGCGTTCGAGATGACGCGGGGGCTCAAGCGGCACGCCGACCTGGTCGGCGAACTGGAGAAGTACCGCTACGAGGAGTCGCGCGTGCAGCTGCTCGCGGGCGTCGTGCTGACGCAGGAAGCGCACGGCCACGTGGCCGAGGCTGAGAACGACTTCGCCGTGGCCGAGCTGGTGCGCACGGAGCGGGAGGCCGAGGTGTCCGCCCTGGTCGCTGAGTCCGGCGGCCGGGAGGACCACGCGCGGGTGGTCGACGGCGACGGCTGCGCCGAGTACGTGACCTCGCTGGCCGAGGTGATGAAGGCCAAGGCAAAGGCGCGGGCCGACGACAAGGCGATGCTGGAACGGCTGTTGGAGCAGGGGCTGCAACTGGCTCCGTGCCCGAAGTGCGACGGCTCCGGCGTGCTGGAGAAGTACCGCGCGATCCGCGACGGCCAGTGCTTCGAGTGCGGCGGCTCCGGCCGGATCGTGGGCGACGCGGCCGACGACGACGGCGACGATCCGAACACCCAGGAGTGACCCCCGCTCCCCCGCCGGCCATCCCTGGCCGACCGCGAAACTGACCCCAGTAAGCACTAACTCGCTGTGCCCATCTGCCGGTGGTAAGGCCGGCGGTAAGGATGCAATGGGGGTTGCACTTGGGGTTGCAATGGAGGATGCATCACCCAGCGTGAGGTGACCGGAAAATCCCAGGCCACCTCCCTTGGTAAGCGGCAGCGAAAACCCCGACAACTCTCCTACGAGGGGGTGTGTGGGTGTGGTGCTCACCGCCGCGCGGCTCTCTCGCTGCGCGGGCCGGGCCGGACGCTGGCGTCGGCCGATGTGTCTGCCCGCACGCCTCAGCGGAGCGACCGGCGAACGCCGCCGGACCGCTCGTCAGGTGACCTGATCGTCTAGCTTGCTCCGCCGTGGCTCTGTCGTAGGCCGGCCTTCTTCCTCCGGGGGAATCTCCCTCCTCCCGCTCTGGGGAGGAGGTGTCAGCGGCGGTCGCGCTTACCCTCCACGGGCTGACCTGCGGGGCATCGGGTGCGGCCCGGACCGGCCTGGTACCCACGGTGGTACGCACGCTGGTACCGACGGTGGAACCCACGGTGGACCTTGCGGTGGTACGCACGGTGGAACCGCTGCAGCCGGTCCTATGAGGTGGCGTCGGGGCCTTCGCCGAGTGCTCGGCGCCGGACTGTCGGCGGCCCGGTCGGGGTGTGCTCGGAGGCTTCATCACCAGGGTCTTGAAGACCCTCAGCGGGGAGTCGCCGCGCGCTGGCCGGCACCATCGACGGTGACGTCCTGGTGGTGCTCGGGCCGGTCCCAAGGACGCGGCGGCCGGTGCTCATGTGTCCATGATGCGCCTGTTTCCGTAGCGGCGCGCACCACGATCAGGTGACCTGATCGTCTAGCTCGCTCCGGTCTCAGGGCATGAAAAAAGCCGCCCTTGGGCGGCGTATCGAGGCGCGAAGCGGTGACGATACCTTAGCACTCAAGATGATCTTGATCGCTGCGAAGCAAGATCACGTATCGCAGATACCGGGGTACTTCACTCGTGAAGGAGGGCTCCGCTGCCATCACGAAGCGGAGCCCTTCAGACCCGCGTGGGGGACGCGGTCGTGCTCCTCAACGAACCTCTGAGAAGGCGGTTACCCGGATGCTTACCCGGGTGCTCTGACCTGCGGTTGGCGAGATGCAAGAGGTGTGCCGTTCTTCGGGGTTCCGCTCGCTCCGGCGAGTGATACAAAGCCTGGTACATTCATAATGCATGAGCTACGGTCGCTCGTGCTCTTGTGATTCCGGCGAATTGAAGAATGCCTAGGTGTGGTTTGTAGCGGGCTTTGTGGTGCGGACTGTGGGACGGTGTGAATCAACTGTTGAGCGTGAATGGAGGGGTGGCTTGTGGCGGGTGTGCGAAGGCGGCAGCGCTGGCATCGCGGTGTCCGTCCAGAGGCGGTTCCTCGGCCATCGGTCCGGGAGCCTGCCGTGACGCCGGTTCAGGTCTGGGAGCGGGACTACGACTGCTGTGCGGTGGAGCGTGTGCGCGGCTGGCTGGGCGAGACCGTGCTCGTGACCACCGTCCACCAAGAGCAGTGCCCTGTGTGGTCGCGCCGGTGACGTAGGCGGCGGGCCGGGCGTTCGTTTGTGCCCCGCCGGTGCGTGCGTGTCCCGCTGTGATGCGGGAGAGACTGTGAACAGGCGCCCGGCTGTTCATGCTTACTTCCGTTCCTGTGGGCAGCCGGACGCCCCCTCCGGCTAGGCGCCGTGGGCAAGCGGGTGATGCTGCTCCCTACCTGCCCGTGTCGGAGCGGGGTGAGATGGAGACTGTGAACAGGCGTCCGGCTATCCCACGCCTTTCCCCCCATGGTGGGCAGCCGGACGCTCCCCGAGGGGGCTGGAGGGGCCGGGGAGCGGGGGCGCAGGCAGGAGCGACCCGGCCCCGTCGGCCCCGCGACCGCTGAAGCTCGTCGAGCGCCTGGTGCTCGTGCTGGATCGGCCGCTAGGTCGTGATGCATAGGTGTGGGGGATTGGTCGGCCGGGCTGTCGAGAAGTTCGGGAGGCGGCCGAGCAGCTGCTCGTGCTCCTGGTGCTCGACGGAGTACGTCATCTCGCTGACGTACAGCGGCGGTCGATGACGTCCTCGACGGTCCCGGCCGGGCTCGTTGGCCGGCGGTCCGAGCGTGGCCGGGGAGCGGGGCGGAGACAGGAGCGGTCCGGCCGACGCCGGACCGCGCCGACCGCGCCAGCGGGCGGCCTTGATCCAGTAGAGAAACTTGTAACAGCGTCCGTCATGGCGCCCGTCAGGCCCCCGTCATGGGTCCGTCATGCGGCCAACCCCATGACGGGTCATGACGGGCGCCATGACGGACGCCATGACGGACCCGGCTACGGTCACGGCATGACGTACGAGACCCCACGGGACGGCGCCGGCGCGAAGCTGTGCGGCTGGTGCGGCGGACCGATCAAGCAATCCGGTGTAGGCCGGAGCCGGGACTACTGCACGCGGCTGTGCCGGGAACGCGCGTACCGCCGGCGTCGGGACGATCGTCTGATCGCTGAGGCACTGGCCGACGCGGCTGCCGTTTCGTCAACACGAGAAACCGTTTCGTCAACGGGAGAAACGACCGATTCGTCAACGGACGAAACGAATTCTCCGGTTGACGAAACGGAGGTTCCGGCGATTCCCGCCCCGGCCGAACCGGCGGAAAGGCCGGCCTCCTCGCGTCGGCCTCAACCACGTCGGGCGTCCGACGTGTTCCAGGGCCTGCCCAAGGGCCGGTTGTTCTGACCGGCCACCGCCCATGGCCGGTTGGCCGGACGATCGGCCACGACGATGGCCGCAGCGCTGGAAGCGTCACGGTGGCCGGCCACATCGCGGCAGCAGATTGCTCCCCCACCGGCCATGGCCGGTGGCCGGTCGCCTCATGCGCCTGCATCCGTGACGGCGGGGGTACGGCGATCGGCCACGGTGGACAGTGGTGGACGGTGGCCGGACGCCACCCCTGTCCACCCCCTCCGCAGGCAGCCGCTTTTGACCGGCTCGACGCACCCGCAGTCGCCGACGCACCAGGCCACGGAGGCTTACGGACCGAAGGCGTGGACACCAGTGGACGGACGGTGTCCACCGGCAAGTAGAAGGGCCCCTCAACTCCCGATGAGGGGCCCTTCGACTTGCCGGTGGTGCCTATCGCGCTTCGTGCCAGAGGCCTGGGGCGTGTACGTCCTCCATCACCTCCAGGGGGCCGTCCTCGTCGTGGTAGACGACGTAGGTAACCAAGACCGGCACCGCCACGTCTGAGTCTGGCAACGGGACTTCCAGCATCTCCAGCTCGTCACGGCTGGCGAGTCGGGCGGCCCGCCGCTCCGGTGACCCGTGGGTGGATCGACCGGTTTGCTCCTTGTACTCGATGAGCCAGTGCACTGGCCCCCGTGGCCCTTGTTTGAGCAGGTCAGGGACGACGGACAGTGCGCGCGGATGGATGCACTCGACGCCGATCACGCTGGGTACGCCGTCCTGCCGGAACACCCGTCGGCGGATCACGATCTCGTCGTGCGGCTCGATGTCGAGTAGCTGGCAGATCACGGGATCGGCACAGGACCGCAGCATGGCCACGTGTCCGGTGCTCGTCTCGCCTGGGGCGTAGTTCGGTCCGCCGCGCTGCGTCCGCTGGACGCGGGCGTCTCCGCTGGCGGCCGCTACGCGGGGGCGGCTGGCAACGACGGTGCCCAGACTGCCGCGGGACCCAACCAAGCCCTCGTTCTTGAGGACCTGGAGCGCGCGGGACACGGTCTTCGCGGACACCTCGTAGTGCTCTCGGATGTCTGCCACGGACGGCAGGGCGTCGCCGGGCGATAGCTCTCCATCGTCGATCAGTTGCCGGTAATGGGCGGCAATCTCCGCATACCCGGCCCCAGTTGTCCTGTATGCCACCTTCACTCCTTTCGCGATGCACCTTCCTGCGGGCCAAGGTACATCACGGGTCGCCATAGGTACATCGCTTGCCCTCGAAGGGTCATCGATGTACCTTCGTGACTCACCTGAAGGTTCATCACGAACCTTCAGGGGTCTATCTGTTGTGACCGAAAGGTGGTGTTTCGTGCTGTCTTCTACTGCCTCCCCTGAGTCGTCGGAGTTGGCGCCGGAGACCGTCGCGTGTGTCCGCGCCGGTCTCGTCGTCGGCCTTGTCGCCGTCGCGGGCGTCGCGTTCGTCGTGTCGTGGACGGCGTTGCACGATGTGGGCCGCGCGATCGGCCTGGATGCCGTGGGCGCGGTGCTGTACCCGCTGTCTGCTGACGGGCCGATCGCCCTCGCGCTGGTGGCCAGCCTGGTTCTGGCTGGGCGTCACCGCCGGGCGGCGCTGACGGTGCTCGTCCTCTACACCTTCGCCAGCTTGGCGCTGAACTACGTGCATGGCCTGGTGCCGTTGGAGGGCACGCGCCCACGGCTGAGCCCGGTGCCTCAGGTTCACTGGGTGCTCGTCGGCGTCGCCGCGGCGCTCCCGGTCGGCAGCATCGCCTGCTGCGCGGACCTGGTGACCCGCGTCCTGCGGTCCGCCCGACCGGCCACCGTGGTGACGGTAGAGCCGCAGGTCGAGCCGGTGGACACCCCCGTGGACGCTCCGGTGGACACCCCACGTCGCCGCTGGTGGGGCTGGAAGGACGCCTCAGCGCCCGCGGCGCCGCAGCCCGACGCGGAGCCTGCTCCGGCCTCTGTACGGCCGCTGGTGGCCATCTGTGGTGGCTCCGGCCGCCTTTACCGGCCGGAGTTCCCGGCCGTGACTGCGCCCGCACCGCCGGTCGAGCCGGAGCCCGAGTACCAGCCGGAGCCTGAGCCGGTGGGTGGTCTGTCGGCGGAGGAGGCCGCGGCGGTCATCGAGCAGTGCTGGCGAGAGGGCGTGCTGTCGCTCCGTAAGACGGCAGAGCTGGCTGGCCGCAGCAAGAGCCTGGTCGAGAAGCAGTTCGCCGCGCTGGTCGAGGAGCGCGGGCCGCGTCCGGAGCCGCAGCAGATGACGTTGCAGGGGGTTGCGGCATGACGGCCCCGGTGGTGCTGACGCGGACGATCCTGCCGGTGCAGGGCTGGTGGCGGGACGTCGAGCCCGTCCCGGCCTCGTTACCGCCCGGCTACGTCGCCGCCCGGCGGCCGGTGATCGCCGGTCCCGACGGTGACGAACTGCGGGTGCGGGCCTGGCTGCTGCGCCGGATCGGGGGCCTGGGATGACCGCCACCCCTCCGCGGCCGGAGACTGCGCCGACTGTCCACCTGCCCGTCCAGGCCCCGCGGCCGGTCACCCCGAGCCGGGTGATCCCGGGGGAGGCGTGGCCGTTCCGTCCGGGCCTGCCGTCCACCCCGGCCACCGCTGAGGGGCCGGTGTCCACCCCGGCCGCGCCGCCTGTCCCCCAGGTGGCCACCGCCGCTGGCGGGTCCGGAGATTGGCTGTTCGGGCTGCCGCCCGTGCCCCCGGTCCCGCCCCGTGGTGGAGGGATGACGCCCTGGCTGCCGCCGCAGCCGCCGGCCCCGTACGGCCAGCCGCAGCAGATCGACGTGCACGTCACCGTCCACCAGCCGGTGCCGGTGGAGCCGGACCTGACGTGGTGGCAGCGCCTCGCGCGGGCCGTGCCCTACCGGGTCTCTCCGCTCGTGGCGGTGACCGCGACGGTCGCCGCGATCTACCCGCTGCCGGGCGTCGGGTACGGCGTCGGCCGCATCTGGGGCTCCGCGCTGGACCACATCGGCACGGACATCCACTACGCGGCTTCCCACGTCGCGGCGGCCGCCACGGTCGCGGTGGTGTTCGCGCGCATCCATCGGCCCTGCCGCTTGCGCGCCACCCTCGCCGGGGACCTCGTCCGGCGCTTGACCTTCTTCGATGCCTTCGGCGTCGTCACCACCTTCATCGGCGGCACGTGGGGCGTGCTCTGGCCTGACCTGGTCGCCGCAATCACGGGAGTTCGCGCATGAACACGCTCACCCTTGCCGGGGCCACGGTCTCCGTCGCGATCTTGATCATCAATGTGCGGTCCTGGTGGAAGGGCACCAGGGAGTTGAAGGCGCTGGTGCCGTTCGGCGGCGGGCTGATCACCGGCGCGGGCTGGACGATGTGCCTGGGCGGCCTCTTCGGCTGGTTCGCCATGCAGGCGGTGCAGGCGAGCAACAAGGTCGGTGACAAGGGCGTCGGTGCCACGACCGGCGCGCATGGCGGCGGCAGCTTGGCTCACGGCTCTCTCGGGCACCTCACCTACCCCGGGGCCTGCGCGGTCGTGGTCGCCGCGATCGTCGGCGGGATCGTCGTGAAGGCGGCGGGCAAGCAGGACAAGAAGCGCATGTTCGGTGGGGTGTTCGCGGGCCTGACGCTGTGCGCCACGGCCGGTTTCGCCCAGCTCATGCAGTGGGTGCCCGAGATGTACAACGCACTCGGCAGCAGCGCCGCGGACGTGCTCAACGGGGCGGTGTCCCTGTGACCGTCGAGGCGAGCACGGAGAAGACCGGCCCTCTGGCCGACCGCGCCGACGAGCTGAAGGCCAAGGCTCAGCAGGCGGAGGAGAAGGCGAAGGCGGCCAGCGCCTGGGCGGTCCGGCTGGGCTCGACGCTGGGGGAGGGCTCCAGCCTCCTGGGCAAGTCCCTCGCCGCCCGGCTCAAGGGCTGGTGCCTGGAGGCCCACCGCAGTGATCTCAAGGGCCTCAGCGCGGACCTCGGGATCTACGTCCGCGGCGCCCTGCTCCTCGGCGCCGGGGCGGGCCTGTGCTGGCTGGTCTACCGCCACCACGCCCTGATGTGGCCGCTGGGCGCCGTGTGGTCGTTCGCGGCCCTGCGCACCAAGGTCTCCGTCGAGAAGGCGAAGGCTGCCAAGGAGGCGCCGGGGGAGGCCGGTTCGCAAGGCGCGGGGAAGGCCAGCCCCCGGCCCTCCCCGGAGGCGTTCCTGCACCTCCTCCACGACCTGGTCGAGGAGCACTCGGAGGGGGGTAAGCCGACCCCCGGTTTGCACTGGCCTCAGGTGGTCGTGGGGCTGTCCTCCCGCTACCCCGGCGGGGGGTCGTCCGGGGGGTGGTCCCCGGCCGACTGCCGGGCCCTGTGTGAGGCCTCTGCGGTGCCCGTCTCCAAGGGCACCCGGGCGCGCGGTGTGGGGGCCGGCAAGGGGGTCTCCACCGGGGTGCGTGTCGAGGACCTCCCGGCCCGCCCGCCGAGCCCCTCCCCCGGCCCCTTCCAAGAGGGGGCCCCGGGCCCGGCTGTTGCTGTTGTTGTCGCAGGTCAGAACGAGCAACAAGCCAGCAACAACAACAGCAACAGCGCCAGCAACAGCGCGGGGGGAGGGGCGGCGCAGATCGTCCAGGACGCGGAGAACCCCAACCGCTGGCACGTGCTGCAGAAGGCCGGCTGACGGCTGCCTGTCCGCCCCGGCCACCCCGGCCGGGGCGGGCGGGGAGCCGTCAGCCGACGCTCCACGCAAGCGCGGACCGGCCGTCATCCCGGAAAGAAGGCCGGCCGGTCCGCTCCCATCTCGCAGAGACAGGAGCCCCATCGTGGCACTCCGCAAGAACATGCCGACCCGCGACCCCGGCCGCGCCGGCGAACGCCCCCAGGACGTACGCGAGTACAGCCAGCGCGACGGCGGCTGGACCCGCGACCCCTCCACCCGCCCCGTCCCCGGCACCCCGAAGGCCGGCCAGTGATGGACGACGCCCAGCGACAGAAGTTGGAACGCGATCTCCGCGACCGCAACGGCAAGTCGTCCGGCAACAAGTCCGGCAAGAACTGAGAAAGGATCGACTCATGACCACCAAGACCCCCGCCGAACTGTCCGACGCCGCTGCCGAAGCGATCCGTGGCCTCAACCACGCCACCCAGGCCGCCAAGGACGGGTTCGAGCACCCCGGCGACGCCTACAGCGTCATCGGCAACC
>NZ_CP109463.1 GCF_036227565.1 Streptomyces sp. NBC_01454 | reverse complement strand
CGCCCGTCACAGCGAGCCGGGTCGCTTCGCTCCCCGGCCGCTCCCGCTCCGCGTGAGCGGAGGCGGCTCGCTCCGCTCACCACCAGGCGGCACGCGCTCCGCGCCCACCGCCAACCGCAGGGCAGGCGGGCCGCTCCGCGACCCGGGGCCGGCCTCCGGCCGACCCGTGGCCTCCGCTGCGCTCCAGCCACCCAGGCGCGCGCCCAACTCCCCGCGCGGGCAAGGCGTGCCCCGCTCCGCGCGGCCCACCCACGGGGCTCACGCCACAAGCAGCACGCGCGCGCGCGCGCGCGCGCGCGCGCGCGCGCGCGCGCGCGCGCGCGCGCGCGCGCGCGCGCGCGGGGCGCGCGCGCGCGCGCGCGTTGGGTGCAGCAGCAAGGGGAAGGGTGGTGACGGGCAGTCGGGCGGGTGATGGATCGAACGGAGGTGGGGGTGAGTGAGACTAGCGATCCGGGCGCGTGTTTCGTTGGGCAGCAGGCGCACACACACACGGGCGCGCGCGCGCGCGCGCGCGCGCGCGCGCGGGGGCGCGCGCGCGCGCGCGCGCGCGCGCGGGTTGGGTTGCTGGGGCGCGCGCGCTGGGCGCGCGCGCGCGCGCGCGCGCGCGCGCGCGCGCGCGCGCGCGCGCGCGCGCGCGCGCGTGCGCGCGCGAGCGCGAGCGCGCGCGCGCGCGCGTGCGCGTGTGCAGGCGCGCGCGCGCGCATGAGAGAGAGAGAGAGCGCAGCGAGAGAGAGAGAGAGAGAGAGAGAGAGAGAGAGAGGGAGAGAGAGAGAGCAGAGAGAGAGAGAGAGAGAGAGAGCGAGGCAGAGAGAGAGAGAGAGAGAGAGAGAGAGAGAGAGAGAGAGAGAGAGAGAGAGAGAGAGAGAGAGAGAAGAGAGAGAGAGAGAGAGAGAGAGAAGAGAGAGAGAGAGAGAGAGAGAGAGAGAGAGAGAGAGAGAGCAGAGAGAGAGAGAGAGAGAGAGAGAGAGAGACGAGAGGGTGGTGAGGGGAGGGAGAGAGAGAGAGGGAGAGAGAGAGGAGAGAGAGAGGAAGAGCGGGAGAGAGGAGAGAGAGAGAGAGAGAGAGAGAGAGAGAGAGAGAGAGAGAGAGAGAGAGAGAGAGAGAGAGAGAGAGAAAGAAAGAAAGAAAGAGAGAGAGAGAGAGAGAGAGAGAGAGAGAGAGATGTATACACGCACGGAACAGAGATGAGTGCTGTGAGAGAGAGAGAGAAGGATAGGACGGATACACGCACACATCAGAGGAGCGGAAAGGCATACATGCCGGGAGAACGTGCCCAAGAGAGATGAGAGCGAGAAAACAAACAAACGGCGCGTGCGCGACACGACAGGCAGCGACGGTCTACTGCTCACGCGCGCGCTCGCACGCGCGCGCCCGCTCTGCTCTGCTCTCACTCACACACACACACACATCTGCGCTCGCTACACACGAGCGCGCGCACACAGAGGAAAAACACAGAGCAGGGCTGGGCGGGCTGCTGCTCGCTGCGCTGCGCTCGCTGGGCTCGCTGGGGCTCGCTCTCTCTCAACGGCTCTCTCTCTCTCTCTCTCTCTGCTCGCGCGCGTCTCTCTCTCTGCACACACACGGCGCTCTCTCACACTCGAGGCTAGCTTAGGACTGGAATGGAGCTACACCACCTCCGAGCAGGTAAAACAGGTTCGCGGAATGGTTTAGACGCTCGGAACTGAATGATGCTGGTGAAAGAGGTGATATACGGTTCAGCCTTTTCAGAATAGCGGTATATGGAAGCCGGGAAAACGTGCTCAGGTGAATTGCCGGGCGATTAGTGCGGAGGGTTGTGGTGTGAGCTATGCAGAGGCTGGCAGTGAGGTCTGGAAGCCGAGCGGGCAGCGCGTCGGGGAGGCCGGCCCTTCACGCGCGCGAGGAGCTTGGTGGAGCCTACGGATAGGTACGTATAGAGGGAACACGCATCGTCGCTGGTCAGAGGCCATGTGATGTATCGATCGAGGCTATTTGAGTGTCAGATCGGGACGCACCTTTCCCCTGGAGGGGAAACGCTGACCGGTCTGGATCCTGGTGCGGATCGGCGTGGCGGGTTCCCCTGGAGGGGAAATGGTCGCTACGGTCAGGCCGCGTACATCGTTCCCCTCTGGGGGAAATCCCAAGGTGAGGAGCGGTATGGGCCGGGCAAGGCCAGCGGTGAACACCAGCACGGGCGAGTACGTCCAGCTGGAGCTGCTGAAGGAGGACGACAAGCCGTACGACTGGAGCGGTGGCGGTCGGCACGTGAACGCCAGCAAGAAGCTGGGCGCCGGGCTGTGGAAGAAGGGCAGCGGGTACACCAAGAACGACAAGCTGGTCTTCGGCTACTACCTGTTCAACGCGCCGTCCGGAGACGAACCGCTGCGAATGAGCTTCCGCGAGATCGGCAACGACCTGGAGTTGCGTCCGAACGCGGTGAGCAAGTCCGTGGGTAACCTCAACAGGGGAGGCTTCCTCCTGGAGGCCGAGAAGGTGGGCCGGGTGAAGTTCTACAAGCTGAACGCCCGCGCCGCCTACGACGGCGGCTCGGGGCAGCAGCGCAAGGCCACGCAGCACGCTCGGCACCCTGTGACCACGTGCCCGCCCGAGAAGAAGGAGAAGGAGGCGTCATGACGTCGCCGATCGCCCAGTCGTTCGAGCCGCGCTTCATGGAGGCCGGCGAGCTCAACGCCCTTCTACTGCGGTCGCAGCTCAAGCAGGGCGCGGACCTCAAGGTCCTCATGTTCTACGCCACCGCGGTCCCGATCGGGGATCCGGTGCGCACCACGGCCACGGACATCGGGAAGCTGGTCGGCCTGAGCACCACCAGCGCCTCTCGCAGCATCGGCCGGCTCGCCGAGAACGGCTGGCTGACGCTCGCGTACACAGCCGTGGGCGTGAAGTTCTACCGCCTCGGCTCCAAGGCCACCGGCGAGCCAGCGCCGTCCGAGCTGGAGGACGACGACGCGCCTCTGGCCACCGTCCGGCAGCTGCACGCCACCGCGTAGCCGTCCCCGCCGACACTGCGGCGCCGCACCCCAGGGGTGCGGCGCCGCTTTCGTGCGCGGAGGGCGATACATCGTTCCCCTGGGCGGGAAACCCGCTGGTGGGAGCCCCCTCTTCCGGGGTTTGTCCCCGTGGGAGTGGAAATTTTGTCCACCCCCACAGGGACAACCGCGCGCACATCGTTCCCCCGGAGGGGAAAGCCGCAGGTGAAGGCCCTTTCGCGATGTGTCGGCGGCAACACCAACTCCGGTCTGCCCCAGCTCGTGGGCCTGCTGCCGGGCCACGTGAACATCGTTCCCCCGCAGGGGAAACCTGGGCTTCCCGTCGCCGCGTGCCGCACACGGGACGCGTAGGTCAGATATGCGCACACGGTTCCCGCAGGCGGGAAACGCGCAGCTCACAGCCTCACGGAAAGAATCATGGGCGGCCCTCTTGCGCCGTCTCCCCTGTATGGACTTCAATACATGTATTGAAGTCCATACAGGGGAGGAACCCACCGTGTTAGTCACCCTCGTCACCGCCGCCCTCGCCATCGTCGGCACCCTGCTCGGCTCGATCGTCAGCGGCCGCTTCCAGGAGCGCGCCGCCGAACGGACCGTCCGCGTGAGCCACGGCGAGGCGATCCGCCGCGACCGCCTGGAGGCCGTCACCGCCCTCGCCTGCGCCGCCAGCGACCACCGCACGGCGATGTGGGTGCGCGGTGACGCTGTCCTCAAGGGCGACGGGCCCGAGCGGATCCAGACCCTTCGCAGCGCGAGCCACATGACCCGGTCCGCCGTCACCCGCCCGATGGTCGCTCTCCGGGTGCTCATCGAGGACCCGGCGGTGCGCGCCGCGGCCGACGAGATGATCACGCTGACGTACGCGCTGCGCGACGCCTACGCCACCACCGAGGACCTCACCGCCGCCCGCGAGGCCGCGAAGGTCGCCCACGACTCCTTCGTCGACGTCGCCGCCGGCTACCTCAGCCGCACCGCCTGAGCCCTTCCAGCCGAGAGAGAGACCCGTCATGGAGCGCACGTCCACGGAGATCGTGAAGGCCGCCGACATCACCGCCATCGAGACCAGCGCCGACCGGGGCGCCGTCGACAGCGAGCTCGCGTACCTGGCCCCGGCGGCCGCCGCCGCGCTGGGGCTGCTCGCCGACGCCATCAAGCGGGGCACCGCCGACCGCGACACCGTCGTCCAGGCGCTGAAGGAGGCGGCCGTTCACGAGCGCTTCGCCGACGTCCTGGCGGCCGCGTCCGAGGACGTCATGGACGAGACCGAGGACCCGTTCGACTTCGACGCCCGCCTGGACGCCGACAACCTCTCGGGCGCGGCCTCCCAGGTCCGCGACCTCTTCCGCTGGCTGTAGGCCCCGCCCGACCCACGAGGGAGACACCGTGTTCACCGGAACCGCCGAAGAACTCCGCGCCCGCCAGGCGCAGGCCCGCGAGCTCGCGGAGCAGGCCGCCGCACTGCTGGACCAGATCGACGCCCTGGGCCTGGGCGCGGGCGGCGGGCAGCTGCACACCCCCGGCGGCATCATCCGTATCCGGCCCGGCCAGGGCTGGACCGTCGCCGACCGCTGACCGATCCACCCAAGGAAGGAGACCGCGGTGACCGACCCCGCGTCTGACACCCACCGCCAGGAGCAGCTCCTGGTCCCGCTCGCTGCCGAGGACGTCGCCGTGCTCGGCAGCGACGGCGAGCAGCTGGCCGCGCTGCTCGCCACCTCGCTGCACGGTCTGGCGCTGCTGCGCACGGGCCGCGCGAGCGCCGCCGAACTCGCGGCCGTCATCGAGGGCACCACCGGGCTGCTGGAGCGGCTGGAGGCTGTGCGGGACGCCGCCGTACGCCAGGACGCGGCCCGGGACGTCTCCATCTCTCATAGCGACCTCGCGGCCGCCATGCACCTGAAGAGCCGGGCCACCGCCCAGACCCGGCGCCGCACGCTGCTGCAGACGACGCCGGGCGAGCTGGAGCGGTGGGCCACCGGCACCACCGGCTGACCGGATGCAGCGGCCCCTTGCAGCAGACGAACGACCGTTTGCTGCAAGGGGCCGCTACCCGTGCAGCACCCGTGTCCCGCCCGGGGCCGGCCTCGAAATGTCATCGCTCTCCGGCAGCACAGAACACCACCACCCACCCACCGAGCAGCGCCCCACGACCCCCGAGCAGCACCAAGTGCTACCCGGGGCAGCACACACAGCAGCGCCCCGGACCTTCGCGGTCCGGGGCGCTGTTTGGGTACTCGGGAGGCCCCTACGCCTCAACGTACGACACGATCGTGATCGTCCGCAGGGCCGTCACGTAGAAGATCACGCGGACTCCGTCGATCTCGTCCGCGTAGTCGCGCAGCAGAGTGCCGGGCACCTCGGTGCCCAGCTCCGGGTTAACGCTGATCGCGACGATCGCTCGGTCCAATCGGTGCGTCTCGCCCGCGGTGAGTTTGGTCAGCTGGGTGAGCGCGGGCTCCACCACGATGACCTGCGAGCGCCGTGGCCCGTGCTCAGGCGACACGGGGCTGTTCGTCAGCAAGGCGGGCGAGGTGGTTGTCGCGGGCGGTCTCCCACGGCACTCCGGTCTCCGGGGACGGGTAGCCGTTGGCGGCGATGTCCTCCAGCACGGAGGCGAGGACGTCGACCCGCGCACGCTGGTCGGCCGCGTACGCGCGGACCGATTCGGCGGCGTGCTCATCGAGGGGCTGACGGTCGGGCGCGGACGCGGTGGCCGGCTGCTGGCTCATCCGGGGCTCCTGGGCTTCTCTCTGGCGTGTGCTCCCACGGTAGCGCCGGGCCCGCTCCCCGGGCCCCGGTACGGACGAACCGGGGCCCGACGCCGCGCGTGGACTACGCCTGGAGCTCCTGGGATCCGCTCTGCAGGGAGGCGGCCAGGAGGTACTGCTGCTTGCGTCGTTCGAGCTCGCCGTCGGTGAGGATGTGGCAGCCGCAGGCGGCGTCAGGGATGAGGTCCGGGTCCGGGTTCTCGCACCACGGGTCAAGGCAGTAGTGCCTGTCGACTGGAGGGATGAAGACCATGACCCCACGATCCCCAGCCGGGTCCGTCCTGGCGAACGCGACGCGCCCAACACAGCCCAGAACGCTCACGCTCTGTTTACTCATATGTGCGTGTCACGCCCGATCTTACGTGTCACGCTCCCGCTCGAAACTGGCCTCCAGAGGGTCTGGCGGACCCAAAAAACGGACACATCGGGACACTCGCGGCGCGGCCTTCATAGGAGCGTGACACCCGGCCCGGAGGGCGTGACAGCTACTCTCCGTCGATCTGAACGCCTCCCCCCGGCCCGCCGGGGAAGACACCGGGGGGCCGGGACGGAGCGGGCAGGGCGAACGCTACGGCCGCCCGGGTCGGTGGCTGCACTCCCAGCAGTCGGCGCAGCTGGCGCACTCCTGGCACCACGCCTGGGGTGCGCGCGGGCAGTTGCACACGGGGTTGTAGTCGGGGTCGTCGTCGCCGGGGATGAGGCTCTCGCCGAAGGGCGGCTCAGTCCAGGCGATGACCGAGCCGTCGGCGAGCAGGTCCTCGTAGTGGTGCCCGATCCCGCTGTGCTCGCTCCAGGTGGCCACCACCTCGTCCGCCGCGCTCACGCCGCGCCGCCCTTCACCGCGGCCGCGTTGTCGAGCCACGCGGCGAGCGCGTTCGTGGCGGCCGGGTCGGCCTGGGCGAGGCGGCCGACGAACTCGAGGTCGCCGTCGACCGGGGCCCCGGTCCGGGCGAGGGCGGCGAGCAGCGCGGCGCGGGCGCGCACCGGCACGGGCAGCGAGCCGACGGCGGCCGCGCGGGCGGCCGGGTCGGCGTAGTGGCCGGACTGGTCGGCGAGGGCGCGGGCGAGCCAGGCGTCGACCTTCGCGGCGCGGTAGTCGCGGTTGTCGTCCAGGAGGTCGCGGGCGGCTTCGTCCCCGGCCTGGCTCGGCACGCTGCGATCGAGTCGGCCGGCCCCGCCCAGCCGGGCGAGTTCTTCGGCCCGGTCGGCGAGCTGCTGCTGCTCCTGGCGGCGCTGCTGCTCGGCTTCCTCGCGGCGCCGGCCTTCGGCGAGCTCCTCCTGGACGACGACGTCGGCGTCCAGGTCGTACGGGCCGCCGGTCGCGGCGAGCAGCTGCACGAGGCGCTGCCACTCCGCGAGCTCCGCAGCACGGCGGCCGCCGTCGTCGGCCGCGGCTTCGTCGCGGCGGTCCATGTGCGCGTGCAGCTCCGCCTCTTCGAGCGCCGCCACCGCCTCGTTGTGCGTCATGCCCCGCGCGCGGCGCCGCACCGAGGACCGGCCGACCTTCGCGTAGTCGATCGGAGCGCCGGCGCGGCCGCGGGCCTCGGGGACACGACGGCTTCGCCACCCGTCGGACGTGTTCATCAGGACTCGCTTTCAGTTCGGATACGGAAATGGGGGCCCGCCCGGTAATGCGGTTCGGCGAGCCGGTTATCCAGGTCTACAGCACGCCAGAATTGCGCGCTGCTAAAACTCGATGTCGAGCGATTGAACGTCCCGAAATTTCACCTCCAGGCTTGCGCGACCGCCCCCGCCTTGACGGAAATAGGCGTCCGCGATGGCCTCCGCGACGGCCTCGTGGAGGTCGGCGTCCGTCGCACCCTCCTCCCGTGCCGCCAGGATGAGTGCTGCGTGGGACGGCGACACGGCGATGCTCAGATCCCGTACTCGGGTGTCGTCCGAGGATCCGTTCGCGGTGAATCCGAGGGTGGCCCGGAACTTGATGACGAGCCCGCCCGAGGTGGTCGCACGCTGCCTCGCCTGTGCTCTGACCTGCGGTTGCCACTCCGACTCGGTCTCCTTGACCAGTACCTCCTGGAGGCGCTTGTTCGGCTTGGTGGACGCGCCGGAGAGGTAGCGCTGCACCGTCTTGCGGGAAACGCCCAGGCGCTCCGCCAGGCTCTTGGTGGAGCCCTTCTCCCGCTTGCGGAGGAATTTCATCTGAGCTCGCGGCGATTTCGGCGCGGAACGGGTGAACAGGGCACGCTCCGCGCGAGCGAGGCCCTCCATGAGCTTGGTACGCGTCCTGGCAGCCTGCGCTGCCTTCTCTTCCTCGGTCATGGGGGTAGCTCACAGCTGCGGACCTGTGGACAGAGACCGCCGACGACGGGACGCTCCTACGGCTGATCTCCACCCCTGTGGGTGACGCGCCCTGGTGAGCGCCGGTGCCGGGCCGCTACGTTCCCCTGGACTTGATGATCGAGGGGGAGGGCCAAGGGATGAGCGAGCGCGGCGCGTTACGGGGTCTGCGGGTCTTGATGTGGGTGGTGATCGCCATCGAGGTGCCGGTGTACCTGGTGTGGCTGGTCCAGGTCGGCTACGAGACCGGGCAACAGCTCGCCCGCGGTGACGTCGCGCGGTGGGCGCCGCCCGTCCTGCTGCCGCCGGCGGCCGTGCTGTTCTGCGTGGCGGCGGGCTGGGTGTGGTGGGGAACTGTGGTGTCCGGCGCCCGCTCCTCGCTGCGCGAGCCGTGGATCCTCGCGTCGCTAGGGTTCGTCGCCGTCTTCTCGGTGTTCTGCGGGGTCGCCTCGGTCGACGACCCGTCGGTGTCGGTCGGCCTGCTCAGCGCCGCCGTGACCGGGCTCGGCATGATCGGGCTGTTCTTCATCCCGGCCGCCGCCTCCCGTCAGCTGCCCGACGTCATCCGCCGGCGCCGTACGACGGCCGTCCCGGGTGAGGTGGACCCGCAGTAGCCCGCCGTCCCGGCCGGTCCGTCCGATTGCCCGGGGCGCCGCGCGGCGGGCATGCTGCGCGTTCCGGAGAACGAGGGGTGAGCATGTCCGAACAGGACGACGCGACGGCGGCGCAGGCGTCGCTCAGGAAGGCCGTGGAGCAGCTGAGCGGCGACGGGTTGGGCGATGACGCCCAGGCCGCTCAGGAGGCTGTACAGGCCCTCCATGAGGGGGCTGGGCAGGAGTGGACGCCCGAGCAGGAGACGCAGATCAAGGCGATGGTGGAGCAGATCCGCAACCTGCGGAATCTGAACCGGCCGGGCGGCGGCGGGTGGCGTCGGCGACGGGCGTGGCGGGCGCAGGGGCGCCTGGCCGACTTGATGATGGCCGCCGGTCCGGAGCTCGTGAACGAGGCGGAACTGCGGCACTGGAAGAACCACCTGATGGTGGAGCTCCTGGTGGAGTTCGCCGGCGGCGCGATGAAGCCGGACGACACGGCGACGGCGCTGAGCCGGATGGAGACGCTGCACGCCGCGACGTACGAGCAGTTGCAGCAGGCCAGGAAGAAGGCGGCCGACCGGCAGGCCGACACCGGCTGACCCGTCGGCAGATGACGAGGGGCCCCGAACCGGCGCGCGGTTCGGGGCCCCTGCCGTGGGCGGGTGATCACAGATCGATTTCGAGCCGCTCCACGTCGGTGAACTCCACCCCGAGACCGTGGGCCCTGCTGTTGTTGGCGCGGAAGTACATCCGGGCGAGGCCGTCGGCGGCGATCTGCCGGAGCTGGTCCTCGGTCTTGCCCTGCTCCCGTGCGTTGAACAGCTGGTCGGCGAACTCGGGCGGCAGGGCCTGGGTGATGTCGCGGATCCGGGCGTCGTCGGTCGTGCCCGAGGCCGCGGTGAACCCGAAGCGGGCGCGGGTGGAGACGACCAGGCCGCCGGTGGATGCCGCCTTCTTCCTCGCCTTCGCGCGGATCTGCGGCTGCCACCGCTTCTTGACCTCGCGCTCCAGGCGGCCGCGCAGGTCCTGGCGGGGCCGCTTGAGCTTGCCCGACACGTACCGCTCCACCGTGCGCTGGGAGATCCCGAGCGCCTGGGCGGCGGCCTTGGTGCCCTTGAGCTGCTTGACCAGGTACTTCATCTGCGCCTGGGCGCTCTGCGGGATGCGGCGGGTGAACGCCCCCTCCAGCGCGCGGTCCAGGCTGTCCCCGAGTGAGTCGACCACGGTCTACTCCCCTTCTCCGGCGCTCTGGTCGGTCTTGATTAGGTTGGCGATGTTGAAGACGCAGCCGCGTTCCTCGAACTGGGATTCCGCCCACAAGGTGGTCTGGGTGCCCTGGTGCTTCACCATCCCGGGCGAGACTCCGAGCCGGAACGTGCCCGGCGCCGGCTTGCCCTCCTCGGTGCGCGGCAGGACGTCCAGCGGGGACGGGCCCGGCGAGGGGTAGACGATCGCGTCGGTGCCGATCGCGACCGGGTACAGGTCGGCGGCGGCCGCCGTCTTCATCAGCTTGCGGTGCAGGCCGGTGCGCTGGTTGGCCAGCACGGCCGCCCGGATGTCCGGGCGCCACGTCCACCGGTCCAGCGCCGGGTAGGGCTCGTAGTACGGCACCTGGCCCCGGCTGCGTTGACGCAGCTTGCCGATCGCGCCCTTCGCGGTCGCCTTGATCGCGGTCTCCAGCAGCGCCATCGTCGGGTCCACCTGCTTGCGCCGCCCCATCGCCTCCAGGAACTCCTGCTCTGCGAGGTCGGTGGTGACGTCCATGTCGGCCATGGTCGCGATGTACGCGTCGCGCAGGCGCTTGTACCAGGCGTCCAGGTAGCGGCCGGTCTGGGTGCGCACGTACGCCTCGATCGGCGCGACGTCGAAACCGAGCTCCACCGCGTAGGCGACGGTCGGCGTGGCGTACCAGGCCGGGCCGGTCGGGCGCTCGCCGGTCGGGGTGAACGGCGAGGGCAGCAGGGTGCCGTCGACGGTGCGGCCGTTGACCCGTACGCGGGAGAGGTCGACGTGGCTCAGGTCGACCAGCCACGAGCCGGGCAGCGCCGGGTCGAACGCCGGGTTGTTCTCCAGGTGGGTCGGCCCGTTCAGCCCGACCGTGAGCCCGTTCGCGGCCGCGGCGAACGACATGTTCAGGTCGACGACGACCAGGTATTTGTTGACGCACTCCTCATCGGTCAGCGGCCGGCACCAGTCGTAGGGCTCCTCCATCAGCATCTCTGCCGGAGTACGGAGGTGGTGCCGGGCGAACCCCGCGTCCTTCAGGATCGGGTGTTCGTCGGGGACCTCGCACGGCACGACGTCGTACTTGGCGGTGATCGCGTCGTCGTTGTACGCCGGTTTGAACTCGCCGGTCGCCTCGTCCTTCTGCGCGCGGGTGGGCGGGCGCAGCGCGGTCATCAGCTCCAGGCCGGTCGTCGCGGTGCTGCCGCGCGGCGTGATCACCCGGGCCGCGTACAGACCGAGGTACTGGACGAGTTCGGCCGGGTGCATCGTCGGCAGCTGCGGATCGTCCTTCTTGTCCCACTCACGGGCGTCCAGCGCGTTCCAGGGCAGGATGCACAGCTGGACGCAGCGGCGCCGGGAGCCCTCGGGGTCGCGGTAGACCCGGGCCCACGGGCCGAAGCCGCGCTGACTCATCTGGAGTCCGGCCTTCTCGATCTGCTTGACCACTTTGTGGCCGGACGGGAGACGGCTCGCGTGCCGTTCCTCCTCCGACAGGGCGACCGGCAGGCCGAAGCGCTCCAGTGCGGACGCGGTGAGGACGAGGATCGGGTCGGCGTCGCGGCCGTTGCGGTGCAGCCGGGCCTGCCCGAGCCGGGCTTCGGTCAGCGTCCAGTCGACCAGCGCCGGGATGGACTTGGCGGGCACGTCCAGGACCAGCCCGCCGACGCAGTACGCCGACACCTGCCCGTCCTCGCAGTCGATGACCGCGAGCGGACCGTTCTCGAAGCGCGGATTGGCGGCCGCCGCGGTGGTCTTCGCCACCGCCTTCTTCGCACCCGGGCGCCGCGACGTCGTCGACGGCCTGGCGGTGCTGCTCGCCTCCTTCGTCGGACGGGACGGCGGCACGACGGCGGGCGCGGGCGCCGGCTCCGGGGCCGGGCCGGTGAACGCCTCCGGGACCACGGGCGCCGGAGCGGCGGCGGGCGCTTCGGCAGCCGGGACGGGGAAGCGGGCGGCGAGGCCCTCGAGGAGCCGGGCGTACGCGGCGCGCTTCGGCGGCCGCGGCTCGGTCCGACCGGTCTCCCAGTTCCCCACGGCCTCACGGCGGGCGTCCAGCGCCGTGGCGATCTGAGCCTGGCTCAGGCCCGCCGCCTCCCGCAGACGCTTGCGCTCCGCAGGGTCCGGCAGATCGTCCTGCGCAACCTGCTCCAGCAGCGCATCAACGGCGCTGAACAGCTCGTTCTCAGTGGACACAGAGGTCACCTCCAATAGACAGCATACCCGATCGCGCATTGATTCGCGCACTCAATCGCGCATTGAATCGCGCGTATTTGAGTGCAACACGGGGGTGGGTAAGCGGCGCAACAACTGTTCGTCCAGGTCAGAGCCGAAACAGAGGGTGCGTTGCACGCGGCTGTTGCACCGCGTGTTGCAGGTGCCGGGCGCGGCATGGCGACGGAGCAGCACCGGGGCCGGCTGCCAGGCTGAGCAGGTCCGGCCCGCAAGGTGATTGGGAGCTCTACCGTGTCCGTCGCGTTCCGCATCAGGTGCTGCCTGTGCACCAAGAACATCCCGCTCGCCGGGGACGTCATCGCCCTCGATGGCGAGTGGCAGCGCCGCTACCCGGACATGCACGGCATCCTCGCCTGCGAACGGTGCATCAGCGACTACGGCTGGAACTGCTGCACACGGACCGAGGGCGGCTTCGTCGACGGGCACGTCGCTGCGCCCGAGGGGCAAATTGACATCGACGCCTGGTGCCATCACCTGAACCGCGGCACCCACCGCGCCCTGGTGACGCTCCACCCCCGCTCCGGCCTGCTCCAGGGAGCGGAGCCGTACCTGCGCTCCCTCGCCACCCGCAGGGGGACCAACCCCGAGATCGCCGCCATGCTGCGCACAGTGATCCAGGAGTGGGAGGAGCAGCACAGCCACCCCGTCACCCGGCAGCCAGCCACCGCCTGAATCCGGCTTCTCCCCGCCGCATGCTGGCTGATCATCCCGCTGACACGGCCTCAATCCCCGTGGCAGGGTGCGGTGATCGGATCACCGGACGGCAGGGGGCTCCCGTGGAAGCACGGATGTGGAACGGACTGGTCGGCGTCGCGAAGGAGACGTACACCGCCTCGCTGAGCGAGGGGGTCGTGCCGCGCCCGCTGATGATGCCGCTGGTGCGCGGCGAGCTGGTCGGGCTGATCTGGGTCCGCCCGCTGAAGGTCGGCCAGGACGCGCTCGCCGGGATCGCGGAGCTCGCGAACATCGCCGCGGCGGCCGGTGCGGACGAGGTCGTCCTCGCGTGGGAGACGCACGACGTCGCCACCGCCTGCGATCTGCCGATCGTCGGCCCGGCGCCGTGCCTGAACATGGTGCTCGCCACCCCGGCCGGGCACGTCCTGCACCAGTTCCCCTACAGCGAGCAGCTCCTGTCCCGCAGTCCCGAGGGATGGGCGGCGGTCGCCCCGGACTGGAGGCCGGCCCCCGCGCCGCAGCCCGGCGGCGAGCTGGTGCCTCCGATCCAGGCCGCGGTGAACTTCTCCTTCACCCCGATCGAGCTGGACCACCCCGACCCGTTCGGCGTCACCGTCGTGCTGATGGAAGAGGACGGCTACCGCATCAGCCTGACCGAAGCGTTCGCCCGCTGATCTCGTGGCACGGGACTTCGACGACGACGCGCCCCGCCGCCTCCAGGACGCGGACGACCTGTTCAACGCCCGCCAGCGGGAAGAAGCCGAGCGGATTCGGGCCCGCCAGCAGGACGAAGCTGAACGGATTCTCGCCCGCCAGCGGGACGAAGCTGAACGGATCTACGTGGTGACCACCAACCTCGTCATCGACGCCCAGGAGCAGCTCGCCCGGCGCCGGCTGCTGGACCGCATCTGGCGCGCGGGGGCGGCCCTCAGCTGGCTGTCCTTACTCGCCGCGGTCATCGGCACGGGCATCGCCTGGGGCACCACAGGCGACCCGGCGCGGTTCGTCGTGGGTGACCTGATCTGCGGCGGCCTGCTCCTGATGTCCCTGTTGACGCTGGTCGGCGTCTACTTCGCCGGGCGGGACGTGTCCAGCCTCCAGCGCCTCGAGGCGCATCTCGCCTCGCAGCAGGAGTCGCTGTGGAAGCAGAAGGTCAGGGGCAACCCGGACTTGGAGGACCGGCGCAAGCTCTACCGCGAGGAAGTCGCGGCCGGGGTAGAGCAGTACCAGGCTGACAGCCGTAAGTACCGGACGATCCACAACGGCCTGCAGACCCTCATCATGATCGGCTCAGCGTCCACGACCACGATCGCGGCCCTGGACACCGGCAAGGAGCTGACCTGGCAGAGCGTCACCCTGACCGTCATCAGTTTCGCCATCACGGTGGCCGCGATGTTCACCGGTTACTACAAGTTCCGCGAGCGCAGCTACTTCCTCCAGCAGACCGCCGACGCGATCGAGGAGGAGGTGAACGCCGTCCGGCTCGGCATCGGCCACTACAGCGAGTACGGGCCCGGCCAGGAGGGCGAGGCGCTGAAGAAGTTCACCCAGCGCGTCGAGGACCACCGCAACGAACAGCGGCGCCGCCAGCAGCAGCTGGACCAGCCCGCCGACCAGGCCACGCCCTCCAGCCAGCCGCCAGCGGCCTGACTCCCGGCTTCACCCCCGCCGCCGGCCTCCTCTGCGCTCGGACCGTACGACGACCGGCGGTGCGATGGCCTGGCCCCGCGTCCCGCGCCCCCAGGGGAGGAAGAGGGACAGCGCGGCCAGGACCTGACCCAGGCCGGGAAGGATGTGCTGTAAGTCCTCGGGCCGCGCCTTGGCCACGACCGCCTTCGCGACGATGGCGACCACGGTGAGCAGCACGACGATGACCGCGAGCGCGGCGAGCAGAACGTAGGCGGGCACGGCAGAAGCAAGTTCAGTCACGGGAACCTCCGAAGGGCATGCAGAAGAAGCCCCGGCGGCTGCCGGGGCTTCAGGACACAGATACATAGGGGTGAGAGGACACAAAGGTGCCCCCGCCCCGGCATGCCGGGAGTGGGAGCCTCTCGTGGTGGAACCGGCTGGGATTTGCTTGGGCCATCAACCTCGCCGTAGTACTTGCACCGTCGTGAGGGAGCAAAGGCTCACCTCGATCCGCCGGTACCTCTATATGCGGTTGTGGGGCGTCATCCTGGCAGTGCCTGCGACGCCCGGTCAAACCGTGTGGTCACAGGGCGCGGCATCGAGTTCGGGACGCAGGGGTGCGTCCAAGTGGTGCCGGCAGTGAGGGAGTTGGGGGAGCCTCTGAAACCTCAGCCGTGGTGCGAAGCGCCATCGTGGCAGCGCAGATGGCACCCGGTCAAACCTCGTGGTCAGGTCATGCGGTCTGTCCAAGCTGACGCGGTCCCTGTGCCTTTCCGGCCCGCTCGGCTCGGGCCCGTCGCAGTGCCGCAGCTTGGGTCACCGCGGCCTGGCGGCGACGTTGGTCTCGGGCCGCCTCGATCGGGGCCGGCGCATCGTCCGGCACAACATCGGGCTCGGGGAATGCCCGGCGGCTGAGCTCGCGCATCGCCTGATTCTGCCGCTCCACCGCTTCCGCGATGCCCGGGTCCACCCGCGACGGCACGGCGACCTCCTGGTGCGCGGCGAGCGCGCGGCGGTAGCCCTCGGATGCTGTCTCCCGGGTCCGTGCCGGGCCTTCGGTGACGGCGACCGGGGTGACCGGGGCAGTGTCGGCAGGTTCGGGTGCGGGCACGGCGCCGGGCGGCAGGATCCGCAGGGCGCGCACGACGGTGCGGCCCGCTGCGGTGTTGGCGGCCGCGATGACGCGGGTCTGCTCCAGGCGGGCCTGCGTCGCCCAGGCCGTCGACTCCGGGCACACGGTGAGCCGGCCGGAGTCGACGTCGTACGACACGGCAGCGACATGTCCGGCGAGTTCGGGGGCGATGGCTGCCCACCGCTCGCGCAGGGTGGCGCCGGCGGCCGGGAGCTCCCAGGCCCGTTCGGTGACCAGCGCACCGAGCGCCGCTCCGAGGCCCACCGGCTCGCGCCCGTCGCGCCGCGCCGCCGTGATGGGCCGCGGCTTCCTCTTCGCCTTCTGGCCGCCACCGTTCTTCCGGGCCGCCTCCATCGCGGCCCGCAGCGCGACCCGGGCCAGGTCGACGCCGGACACCTCGCTGCCGCTCATCAGGATGCCTCCGCATCGGTCAGGGCCAGTTCCTGAGCACGGTGGCGTGCGCAGACCGTCCGGCTCGGCAGCGCCGGACGGCCGCACGGAACCCCATCGCCGCCCTGGCACGTCACCGCCTGCTGCTCCTGGGCGGCCCCGACGGCCACGAGGCCCTCGGCTTCCTCGCGGCACAGCTTGCACAGACCGTCCTCCAGCGCCCGGCCGGTCAGGAAGATCCGGCAGCCGCAGTCGCCGCAGGAGCTGCGCGGCGGGCCCTCGGGCTCACGCGGGGCCGGCATCGAGGACGCTGCCCCGTCGATGGCCCGCTGGAGCTCGCAGTCGCGGCAGGTCCCGGACGGTCCGGGCTCGCTGCCGTGATCGGGGCACAGGCCCTGCTCGGTGCGCTGCGCACGCCGTCGGGCGGCGAACTTGTCGGCGACAACTTCCTCGCACACGGCGCAGCGCTCGCCGTTGGACCAGCGCACCCCGGACTCGCAGTCCAGGTGCCCGCAGCCCCACCGCGGCAGCGCCACCCCGAGCAGCCACCGGCCGGGGTCGCGGATCTCCGAGGACATGACCTTGGCGAACCGGGCGGTCAGCCGGTGGTGCAGCCGCTCAGCGTCCATCCCGCCCGCCAGCTGACGGCCGACCTCCCGGGCGATCTGCCGCTCCACGAACGGGTTGTCCACCCGGGCCAGCAGCCAGTGCACCGGCTCCAGCACCGCGTAGATCTGCGGGCTCATGGCCAGCTGCGGTCCGGTGTACGACGACCGCGCCGACCCCCCGCCGTTGCTGCGCTTTTCGTCGTTGGGCTTCGAGAGGACGGGCTGGCTGTTCTCATCCGCGCGCAGCGCGAGACCACCCGGCGCATCCGTACGCGCCTTCGCGTCAGCCGGGTTTTCCACAGCTTCTACTACCGGTACCTCGCCTACGGCGGATGAGAAGAGCGCTCGTTCGTCATCAGGTGAGTCAGTCCTAGGTGATTCCTTATACGCGAGGGATCCCTCACCAACCGACAGACCCGATCCCTCACCAACCAACGAACATGCGGAGAGGTCCGCCGTGCTGTCCACAGGCTCCTGCGGGAGCTCCTGGACCGTCTCGGGCGCGGCGTCCGAGACCGGCTCACCGGCCTGCACATCGGCCGCAGGAGCGATGTCGCACGCGATGAACAGGTGGCGTCCCTGAGCCCCCGCGCGCCGCCGCACCGTTGCCCACTTCGCCGCCTCCAGCTCGTCGACGACCACACCGGCCGCCGCCGCGGTGAGGGGCTGGCCGGCCTTCTTGCCCGAGTGGTGCCGCAGGTGCCCCGCCAGCTCTCCCTCGGTCAGCGCGATGCGCATCTGCTCCGCGAACGTGATGACCGCGAACGCACGCAGCTGCCGGGGCGTGAGGTCCTCCGCGGCCGCCACCGGCAGCCACACGAACGACTCCGTACGCTTCACCGGCCGCGTCGTACGCACCGCCGACGTGCCCCGGCCGCCCGGCAGCGTCCGGCGCTCCGACTTCAACTCGATCACACCGTCCGGCGCCGGACGCGAGAGCAGCTTCAGGCCCCGCTCCACCGACGCCTTGGAGATGTTCAGGTACGAGGCGATCGTCGCCGCCCTCGCCTCACACCCCTCCGGGCGCGCACCGAGCGCCTTCACCTTCACGTACACCGACAGCGCGACATCGGCGTAGGCCGCCGACGACACCAGCCGCATCGGCACCTTCACCCGCTGCCGGCGAACCGGCGCACCATCGGTCGACTCCCCCGCGGCCTCAGCCGCCAGGGAACTCACCGGCCCACCGCCCCGATCGGAGCAGCCAGAACTCGCGTTTCCTCATCCACCCGCCGACCCTGCAACGGAACACCTGTGGACAGAGGCCGGGAAGGCGCGATACCCCCAGGCCCTCCCGCACGGCGGGCAGAAATCTTGGAAACCGTCCCGCCACACGGGAAGCCGTCGGTGTGGACGGCGTCGTCGACGCGGTTGTCGATGATCTCCGCGAGCGGGTGCACGAGCGGGGCGGCCGACGCCGCGACCGAGCCCTTCGAGACCGCCCCGAAACCGCTGCTCTTGTAGCTTCCTACCGGAAACCCCTCTTCCGGTAGGAACCGGAAAAAGAAGGAGGAACCGTACGCCGATCCCGTCACACGGGACGACCGCCGCGCCTGAACCGGGGTGAAACGGACAGACTCAAGCTGACAGGGGGACACCACTTCGTGCACTATGAGAGCGACCTACCTTCCATATATCTGGAGCGACCGAGCCCTCCGGGCTGGACCGTCTTCCATGTGTGCGGATGTGTCGGTAAGCCCCCTTCGTGAGAAGCGGGCGGACACCGACCGGGTGGGGGGAGATTTCTCCTCCCCTCCCGGTTCTGCTGAACCGCGAAGCCCCCTGGTAGGGGCCCGCGGGTGAAGCGAGTTACTGATCTGGCTGTGGTGGCCGTGGTTAGTGGCCTGGTGGTGGCCCTGATTAGGGGCCGTGGAGTAGTGAGCGGCTTGATCGCCGCGGCTCAGGACCAGCGTCAACTGGGATCTGAGCGACCGACTCGGGCAAAGAGCCCGGTCGGAGACGGGCCGCGCGAGGCCAGCGGGAGGTTAGTCCGCTTCTTGGCGCGCGCGGCCGATGGCCGTTAGGTCATCCCGACCCCCTGGATTCAGAGGCCGGCGTCGCGCTGCCCAAATCCAGTACAGCGGCCTTGGGGAAGCGCTTTGCGAGCTGATTGAGCAGGTGGATGTACACCTGTCGTTGCGGGCGCCGGGGGTTGCTCTTCCCCAGCTCCCAATTCACTACGGACAGGCGCTTCACGCCCACCGCGTCCGCGATCTCCTGCTGGGTGAGGCCCGCAGCGAGGCGCAGCTGAGCGCGCACCCGCGGCGGCGGCAGGACTTCGTCCAGGCCCTCCAGCAGGGCGTCGACCCGCTTCAAGCGGTCCGGGTCGGACATAGCGCAGGCTCCCATGATCGATTGATCTTCGAAACATACACCATTTATTGCTCGGCGGGGGTCCGCTGCTGTCGTGAACGGCGCTGCACCCGACGCCCGGTAGGGTCCGGGACCGTGCACCGACTCGCGCTTTTCGATCTGGACGGCACGCTGGCCGACCGGCAGTCGGCGCTCAGCGACGCGTTGATGCGCCTGTGCCGCTCCCGTGGCCTCACCCCAGATGCCGAACAGTGGCTGCGCATCGAGCTGGCCGACCGCGCGACCGCCAACGACTTTGCCCGGCTGCGGGACGCCTTCGGCCTGGAGGCATCGGCCGCGGACCTGTGGCAGGAGTACGTCGACCTCATGTCGGCCGCCGTCACCTGCCGCCCCGAGGTCCTCGAGGGCCTGGCCCGCCTGCGCGCGGCCGCCTGGACGATCGGCATCATCACCAACGGGGCCAGCGACATCCAGCGCGCCAAACTCGCCGCGACCGGCCTCGCCTCCCTGGTAGACGGCGTTGCAGCCTCGGGCGACCTGGAGATCCGCAAGCCAGACCGGCGCCTCTTCGAACTCGCGGCCACCCGGTGCGGCATCAGCCTCACGGACGGCGGCTGGATGATCGGCGACAACCCGGCCGGAGACATCGGCGGCGGACACCAGGCCGGCCTGCGCACCATCTGGCTGCGCGGACGCCCCTGGCCCGATGGACTCGCCGCCGCTCACCACGTCGTCGACGACGTCACCGACGCCATCACCATCCTGCTCAACGAAACCTGGGAGTAGCACCGTGGACCAGCCGACCGTCGGCATCCTCCACCCCGGCAGCATGGGCGCCGCCGTTGCCGCCTGCGCCGCGACCAACGCGGCCGCGGTCCTGTGGTGCGAGACCGGGCGCAGCGCCGCGTCCATGGAACGCGCCGCCGAATTCGGGCTGATGCCCGTGGCCACGCTGGCCGAACTGCTGGACCGCAGCGACATCGTCATCAGCCTCTGCCCGCCGGCCGCTGCCGAGGACCTGGCCCGCGACGTCGCCGGGCACCGCTTCGCCGGGCTGTACGTGGAGGCGAACGCCATCAACCCCGTGCGGACGCAGCGGATCGCCGCCCTGCTCGCACCGGCCGCGACCGTCGTGGACGGCGGCGTCGTCGGCTCCCCGCCGGTCGGCGGCAAGACGCCGGCCCTGTACCTGTCCGGGCCTGCTGACGCGACCGCCCGCATCGAGGCGCTGTTCGCGGGCACCGCCGTCCAGGCCGCCGTGCTGGGCACGGACGTGGGGAAGGCATCCGCGCTGAAGCTGTCGTACGCCGCGTTCCAGAAGACCTCGCGGGTGCTGGTGGCGCTCGCGGTCGGGATGGCGCGCGAGCACGGCGTCGACCAGGAGCTCATCGAGGTCGCCTCGAAGCGCACCGACTCGTACCTCTCCGAGCCGCAGTACATCGCCAAGACCGCGGCACGCGCCTGGCGCTGGGGCCCGGAGCTGGAGGAAGCTGCCGACGCGCTCGCGGCCGCCGGCCTTCCACCGGAGATGCTGCGCGCGGCCGCGACCACGCTGGCACGGTGGCACGACGCCAAGGACGACAGCGAGCTCACGCTCACCGACGCCCTGGACCGACTTGCCCAGCCGTAGCCCGCGCTCATGCCGTCGCCCTTCCCGCCCGCTGCGCCAGCAGCTTGTCGATGAGTACCGCTGCGTCCTGCGGGGCCGCCGCCGTGGTGTCCACCGTCAGGTCCCAGACCAGGCCCGTGTGCGCATCCAGGTCCTCGCGGGTCGCGTCCCAAGCCACTAGGCGCGCCGCGGTGTCGCCGTCGCCGCGCCCAGCCGATCGCTGCTCGGTCACCTCGCGCGGGCACCACAGCAGCACCACTGTCCAGTCGGCCGGGTAGCCGTCGACCAGCGCGCGAATGCCATCGACCTGCCCGAGGTGCACCACGGGCACCCCAGCCGCGAACGCCGCGTCGACGCCGGGCCGGTCGATCGCGTACGTGTTGCCGTACCGGGCGTTCGCGTAGACCACGTCGCCCGCGGCCTCGAGCTCGCGCAGCTGTTCCGCCGTGCCCATCCGATAGCCGGCCGACTTGCCCGTCCCCACCTTGAGCCGTGCGAACTGGGCGTACCTGGAGTCGAGTTCGCTGAGCGCGGCAGTGACGGTGTCCTTGCCCGAGGCTGGCGGGCCGTACAGGATCACGCCCTGCTTCGGGTTCACGCGTTCATCGCCCCCATCGCCTGCCGGGCCTGGTCCGCGAGCGTCACCGCGGTCCCCAGCCGGTTGTCCACCACCAGGTGCGGGACCGCCGGGCGTAGCTCCAGGTCGATCGTCGCCATGTACTCGTCCCACCGCGCCAGCTTCCACGCGTCCCGGGCCGCGGAGCGGAATCCGATGTACTCGCGCATCGACTCTTCGTCGCAGCGCACCCACACGGGGAAGACGTCGACTCCCATCGCGTTCGCTCGGTTGGTCAGGCGCTGCATCCAGGCCGGGTCGGTCATCTCGGCAATGAACGGCGCGGTGAGCACCGTGGAGATGCCGCACTTGATGTTGGCCATGGCCGACTGCATCAGGCAGTCGTACTCCACCGGCCGGACCTGTTCGCGGTAGAGGTCGGTGTGCCTATCGTTCGCGTCTCCGCCCAGTGCGACCAAGAGGCGTTCTACCAACGGGCGGGTGAGCGGGTCCTTGTCGAGCAGGGGCCAGCCGGTGAGCTGAACGAAGAAGCGGGCGAGCTCCGTCTTGCCGCTGCCAGCGAATCCACCCACCAAGATGAGCACGGGGCGGTGAGGGTCGCCGCCCGTGTGCCGGCGCTTCCACGCGTCGATGATCCGCTGCTGCAAGTCGAAGTGGTCGGCCTCATCGGAGCCCGGTGCGATGCGATGAATAGCGCGCTCAACAGCCAAAACGTGGGATCCGTTAAGACGGTCGTCCAGCGGCGTGAGCTTGAAGGAGGACTCCTCACCGGGCAAGGCGGTGCGGAACCCCAAGTCGGGCTCGGTGGCCCGGTAGAGGAGGCAGTAGGCCCGCCGGTAGTGGGGACCAGGGAAGACCTCGCCCTGTTCGTGCTGCCACAAGGTCTGAGGATTCGCGGCGGGGATGCCCTTGAGCTTGGCCTGCTCGGCAACCGCCCGGAGGCGTTCGCCCGCCTTCTCCAGGGTCAGGCCATGAGCCTCCCGCTGCTCCCGGAGCCGGTCCGGCCTCCACCCTGCTCGCTGCTTCCCCACCCTCTGCCCCTCCGTCATCGTCATGGGCGCGAGCCTAGAGCTCGGGCCCCAAATCCCATGTGTACGTGGATGTTGAAAACCCGTGAACGGAAGTGTGCACGGGCTTCGACAAGCCTCTGTGATGTTCCATCTCCGCCGCCGCCGGTGTGATTGCCCCCACACAACGACGCGGTTGGCAGGGGGTGCAGACCAGTGGCTATCGACCACTCCAGCGGATTCGAACTAGTCCAGGGCATCCGCCCTTTCGGCGAGTTCCAGCAGCTCACGCGGTGCGTTCGGTCCTGCCACCAAGACGAGCTCTCGGATGGCTGCGCGGGCGGCCTGGTGGGTCTGGATGATCTCGGGGGCGATGGTCTCAGCGTCCAGCAGGCAGCGGAGAGCCTCGCCGCCGTGGCGCCTCTGGGCGTGAGCACGACCCAGGTCCATCAGGAGTCGGCCCTGGCGCTCGGGCGAGAGTTCGGTGGCGTCGATGGCGAGGCCGATGTCCAGCGCCTCGCCAGCGTCGCCCAGATCCACAGCGGTGCTGACCGCCTGGATCTCGACATTGACCGGACCGAACTCCAGATTGAAGTCGTTGCGGTTCTCACCGAGCTGCGCCGCGATGGCGCGGGCCTTGGCGATCTCCTCCTTGGCTTCGGTTCGCGCACTGGCACGGGCGCGAACGAGCGCCAGGGCCAGGTGGAGGGAGCCGAGGACGGACAAGGACTCCGGCGACTGGCTGCTCTGCTCTCCCAGAGCGTTGATCGCGGTCTGGGCGGCGTGTTCGGCCTGCCCGAGGCTGCGCAGACGGACGAACGCCTGCACCATGCGGAACACGCTGGCGCAGACGTGCAGAGGGTCGCCGGACCGCTCGGCTGCGAGGACCGCGCGGTCGGCGGCTACCCAGGCGGCATCTGCCTCGTCCTGTCGCACGAACGCCGCGGACAGGGCCTGGTAGGCCCGCGACAGCAGCAGGTACAGCTCGCCCTGGTGCTCGCCGGGATCGGTCCGGACCGTGCGCTCCAGTTCAGGGAGCAGCTGCACCGCAAGGGTGCTGACCTGCGCCAGGTGACCGGCGTGGGTCAGGTCCCAGAGGTCGTCGACGTCGCCCTGCAGAAGGTCAAGGGCCCGCGTCGGTCCGGAGTCGTCCGCGCCGGCCAGCAGGGTCTGAAGCGCCGGGTGGCCGGACAGCAGTCGGCGGGTCTCGTCCAGATCGTTGGAGAGCGACTGGGCGGTGGGTGCCTGTGATGACCCGTCTGCCGGAACGCCGGGACGCAGCTGCTGGACGGACACGCCCAGCTCGTCCGCGATCTGCTGGAGCAAGTCCATTCGCTGGACCGGCTGCACACCGCGTTCGACCTGGGAAAGCCAGCTGCTGGTCTTCCCAAGCGCTGCCGCGAACTCGGCTTGTGTGCGTCCGCGTTCCTTCCGGAATCTCTGGACGCGCTGCCCGAAGGCCCGATCCTGCGGATCGACGTCCTTGCCGCTCGGCTTCACGCCTGCTCCGTTCCGGGGCGCTTGCTCAGAGCCTCCAGCTCGTTGAGGAACGTCACTTCGACGTTGCTCAGGAGTTCCTCCCGGGCCGCGAGAAAGCGCTGGGTGTGGGCCTGATCCTCGTGAGCCTGGAACGCATCGCGGTCGGCGTACAGCTCGTAGAAGACCCGCACCAGGGGCTCGTCCACCGGGGTGTGCACCGAGTAGACGAGCGTGCCGGCCTCGGTCCTGATGCCCTCGATGGTCAGGGCGACCAGGTCGTCGAACTGCCGGGCTGCCGAGCTGTCTCGGAGGGTGAAGCGCACCACGAGTGCGTATCCGCTGGTCACGAAGTCGTCCTCTCCACGTCGCGTAAGCATGCACACATTCTCACACCTAAAGCCAGGGTGCTAGGTCGCAATCTCAGTGTTGACTCGCACTCGCAGTGCTACTACTGTCCTAAGTGTTCCGCCCCGCAAGGGATGGACCGCCAGAAGGCGCTTATTTGGCCTGCTCAAACGCCCCTGACCCGCTTCTGTGCGGGCTCCTACCGAAGGGAGCACCACCCCATGAACACCACCCGCCGTCCCGCCGCCAGCCTCGCCACCGAGACCTTCGACGCTGAGACCCTCGCCCTCCTGGAAGCCGTCGAGGTGCCGCTCCCCGACTTCGCCGACATCGACGCGGACGTCGCCTTCGGCACGCCGCTGGAGATGTACGCCGCCGGCCCTCTCCCCCACGAGCGGCTGGACGGCCTGGACATGACCGCCGCCCTCGCCGCGATCGAGGCCCGCGAGAACCGCATGCTCGCCGCCCGCGACATCGCCGCCACCGACCCGTCCATCGCCGCGCAGGTCCGTGAGCGCCTGGTCGACGTCCTTCTCCCCTACGCCGCGCAGCTGCACATCTCGCGACGGCCGGCCGCCGCGGCGCCCCTGCCGATCGCGGCCTGACCTCCGCACCACCCGCCGGGTCTTCGGACCCGGCTCCCCCACCCGGAACCGCCCCCGCGGGCGGCGCCGGATGAGGGAGCCGGAAGCGCGACTCCCGTCACCATCCGCCCGGACATCCAGCCCTTCTCGGGCCTGGCTCTGTAAGGCAGCGGCCGATCTTTGAGAACTCAACAGCGTGATCCACCACCGCAGTACCGGCCGTGACCACACCGGCCGGGGTGAGTGGAAACCCGTCGTGAGCGGCGCCATTACCTCTGGTGGTGGCAGTCGGCACGTGCGATGACCCGTCAGGCGCCCTCTTGGGGGCGGTCCGGTGCAGTACCAACTGGACGCTCATTACTGATGGCGAGCACGGAGGGCCGGCATCCCACGACGTTAAGAACGACGCGACACCTTCTTCCCAGACCCCCGGCAGCTGGTCCCAGCCAGGGCGATGGATCGCGTCGGGACTGAGGGAACCTCGTCCTCCCTCTCAGAACACAAGGCGAGCAGCGCGGCGGCAGAGGCCGCGCCCCCTGTTTTGCAGCCACGCGCTGCCCCTCGTACGCCACCGCCCTGCGGTCGGTGTGCGGGGGAGAGCGCGGTGGACACCGGCTCTACCAACGGCGACAGCCCCAGGGATCGGACCCCCGGGGCTGTCCAGGACCTGCATGGAGGCCCCTGTTGAACTCCCTCAGCGTCACACGGAACGACCAGCCCACCGACCCGATCATCGAAGAGGCCCTTCGTCGGGCCCGCGGCGGCAAGTGAAGGAGGCAGACATGAAGTTCCTCTACCTCCTCGGCATGGCCGGCCCGTTCATCGTCATCGCCGCGGTGCTCCTGGCCCGCTGACCCGCTCCGCTTCCTGCGTTGCCCAGTCGCCACCGGCCCGCCCCGCGCGGTCCGGTGGCGGTGGAGAGCGAAGGAGCACCCCGCTTCCCCAGCTCTGTTCGGCCCTCGTGGCTGGAGAGCACTTCCCCGACTCCCCGTCTCTGGAGGACCTCGTGATCGCACTTCCCCTGTTCCTGCTCGCCGGTGGCGCCACCTGGCTGTTCTGGCGCTCCGACATGCGAGCGGGCGTCATGATCGCCGCGCTCGTCTGCGGCTACGCCCTGGCGACGTCGCCCCTCGCAAGCGCGATCGACGGCATCGGCACCGGCATCGGCACCGCGATCTCCAACGCCAACAACAACGCCGCCGCCAGCAAGTGACGTTCCTGCCGCTTGCCCGTGGCTCCGCACCGCACGGTGCGGGACCGCGGGGAGGTGACAGCCCCCGATCCCCGCATGACCCCCTCACCGGAAGGAACCCCACCCCGACATGAGCGACAGCGACAGCGGCGAGAAGCTCGGCTCGAACCTCTCCCAGCTCATCCAGCAGCTGGAGAAGATTGAGTTCACCACGGACCGCGACCTCTACCAGTACGCCCGGATCCTGCGCGCCATCGGCATGGAGCTCCACATGCGGATCGGCATGGACGCGGACATGGTCGGCGCCATCCTCGCCCAGTACAAGGGCAAGTGGTGGACTTTCGGAGCCCAGTCAAAGATCCGCGCGAAGCTGGTGTCCGCCCACCTCAAGGGCGGTGCCTCCGCTGCGAAGGTCCTCGGGCTGAGCGGCATCAAGATGTACGCCTCCTTCGTCAAGCACTTCATCCAGCCCGAGATCGAGGCTGAGCGGAAGGCACGCGAGGGCAAGGGCGCGAAGAAGCCCGGATTCTCCATCGGTGACAAGCCCAAGGGCGCCGCCGGGCGTCCGGGCGAGGGCGGAAAGGCAGCGTGATGGCCCGCCGTATCTCTGCACGAGCGAAGAAGATCGACACCCGTACCGAAGAGGAGCAGGAGTCCTCGAAGAAGGTATGGGTCACCTACGGCGGGCCGTGGGGCATCAACATCGGCGGCTGCATCGTCGCTGAGACCGCCCACGTGCTGCTCGCCACCACCCCGGCCTCCCTGGCGCTCGCCGCGCTCGGTCTGGCCGGCACCGGCGCGGCCCTGTCCAAGCTGATCAGCCACATGGACGTCAAGGCCAAGCGCGAGAAGGACGTCCGCTACCTCCACCAGGTCAACTCCATCGCCACCACGGCCGGGATCACCCTGGGCACCGTGGTGGGCCTGGAGTCCGGCGCCACGATGGGCGCCTGGATGCTCGCCGGGTCCGGCCTGTGCATCGCCAACCACCTCTGGTCGGCGCTGCACAAGAAGGGCGCGGGAGAGAAGGCCGACGGCAAGTGGGCCAAGCTCGAATCCGAGATCGGCCTGGCCAAGCACGAGCTCCAGGAGGCCAAGTCCAACGGCAAGGGCACGGTCGTTGCCAAGGTCGAGGCGAAGGACGGGGCTACGGCGGACGAGTTCGCCCGCCGTATCCCCGCCATGACCTCCGCGCTCAAGCTCGGACAGGGCCGCATCACCCACACCGTCGACGACGACGACGCCTCGCTGATCACCATGCGGGTCCAGGTCGCCGACCTCCTCAAGGACGGGTTCGCCTGGCCCGGCCCGTCCGCGTTCGGCGCCGGGTTCGGCGACCTGCCGATCAGCCTCGGACGGTACGAGGACGGCGAGACGCTCAAGCTCAACCTGCCCGGCATCCTCAACGACTTCCAGGAGGTCGAAGGCGGGCAGAACGTGGAGCACTGCGTCGCCCAGGGCGTCAACGGCGCGGGCAAGACGGTCGGCAACTCGATCATCGTGACCGAGGCGTCGACCCGCCGCGAGGTGTCCGTCATCGTCATCAACTGCTCGAAGTTCATGCAGGACTACGGGCACGTCCGGCACGCCGCCGACATGGTGATCACCAACGAGAAGGACGCTCGCCGGTTCTTCAAGCAGATGCACACGGTCATCAAGGCCCGTGGCGACTTCCTGGCGGCCAAGGGCCTCTCGAAGTGGAAGCCGGGCTGCGGCCTGAACTTCCTGCTGATCATCGGTGAGGAGGCGGCCGACTTCGCCGACGGCGAGGCGTACAGCAAGGTGCTGCGCACCCTGCGCTCCACCGGCGGCTGGTTCCTCTCCTCCATCCAGCGCGCCACGCACGACCAGATGGACACCACGGCGCGCTCCAACCACCCCGCCGGTATGGCCTACGGCCTGTCCGACGGCGCGGAAGCCCAGTACGTCCTGCCGCCCGAGGCGATCGACGCCGGCGCCTTCCCCGGCTGGGCGAACAGGAAGCCCGGCTACCTGTACGCGGCCGGGATGGGCATCAAGGAAGACCGCTGGGCGGTCACCGCCCGCACCTACAACGCCGACCGCCCCACCCTGGCGGCCGCCGTCACCGCGGGCATGAACGTGCGCACCCCCATGGACGCCACGACCGCCGAGGCGTTCGGCGCGCTGTGGACCAACCGCACCACGTACACCACCCCGCTCCTGGAGGGCGACACCGACGGCGTCGGCTCCTTCCCCCAGCAGCCGGCCGCACCCGCCGCCCCGGCGGACCCGGCCTCCGAGTACGACGCCGACGACGAGTACGAGGAGGACGAGGACGTGGAGATCGACCCGGACCTGCTCGCGAAGGAGACCGAGGACTTGGACGAGGAACTGCGGCAGATCCTGGCCGCCGACCCCGAGCCCGGCGCGTACGACCACCTGAACGTGGAGACGGACATCGAGCCGCCGGCCGACGACGCCCCGGTCTTCTCGCTGCCGGGCCTGGTGGACGACCAGGAGAAGCTCTCCCCCGACGACACCAAGGCCGCCATCTTCGCTCGCCTGGATTCCTGGCTGCGCGAAGGCAAAGACAACTTCGAGCCCAAGGAGCTCAACGACCTGTGGATGCGGGTCGACAAGAAGGGCGCCCGCGACTGGTGGAACCGCCTCAAGAAGCAGCTCCTGGACGAGGGCGTCATCGCCAAGGACGAGTCGGAGGAGGGCTACGGATCGTACGACCTGATCCGCTCCCCGCTCGAAAACGGCAACTGAGAGTCACCAATCCCGGGAGGGGTCGCACACCGCACACCGCACTGTGCGGCCCCTCCCCTCTCTAAGGGAATTTCCAGTGTGCAGGCCCGCACACAGGTGATTGATCCCGGTTTGCACCCTGTGCAGTGTGCGCCGCACACTCCCCCCGCACATTACGGAAGGTAATCAGCATGAGTCCCCCGTCCGTGCCCCGGCCGACACCGGCCGGGGCCCCCCGCACACCCGCGCCGGTCAGTGCCGACGACGCCGCCAAGGCCAAGAAGTCCATCGCCAAGCTGGACGAGGTCCTGGCCATGGTCACCAAGGCGCTGCTCACCCTCGGGGGCGGCGCTTTGATCTTCACTTGCGTGAATGTGACCCGGTTCGGCGTCTCCCACGAGATCCCCTGGTACATCGCCTGGATGCTGGACCCGCTGGCCAGCCTCGCCCTGATCACCGTCCTGTACGTCGACGGTGTCCTCGCGGAGCACGGCGGTGACTACAAGCCCGGCGGCTGGCCGTTCCTGCTGCGCTGGACCGCCGGCCTTTCCACCTGGGTGATGAACTGCTGGACGTCGCTCTACCCGGACGGCCACTTCCACTTCGTCCCGCAGAAGCCGGACGCCGGCGGAATCCTGCTCCACTCCGTCGCCCCGGCCCTGCTGATCCTGCTCGCGGAAGCCGCCACCGGCTACCGCAAGTACGCCACCCGCCGCCGCGGTGAACTGGCCGCGACCATCGCGCAGTTCGAGAGCGTGAAGGTCGCGGAACGCGAGGCAGCCGAAAAGCGAGCCCGCGAGAGGGAAGAACGCGAGGCGGCCGACAAGCGCGAGGCGGCAGAACGCGAGGCCGCCGCGAAGCGCGCGGACGCAGAACGCGAGGCCGCCCGGCGCGAACGCGAGGAAATCGCGAGGCTCGAAAACGAGCGGCGCACCGCAGAAATCGAGGCGGCCGACCGGACCCGCCGCGCAGAAATCGAGGCAGACCGCGAGCGGCTCGCACTGACCGAGCGCACCGCAGAAATCGAGACGACGCGGCGCAAGACCGAGGCCGAGATCGAGGACCGCCGCCGCCGCGAGCAGTGGGAGCGGGAGCAGGCCGAACGGGACCGTGAGGCCACCCGCCAGGCGGAGATCGTCAAGGCAGAAGCGCAGGCAGAGGCGCTGCGCAAGGAAGCCGACGCCCAGGCGGAAGCCCTGCGCCGGGAGGCCGAAGCCGCTGCGGATGCCGAGCGGATCAGGGCTGAGGCCGAAGCCCGCGCCCTGGAGGAAGCCGAGAAGATCAAGCGGCAGCGCGCCCTTGAGCGGGCCGCCGCCAAGACTCGCGGAACCTCGGAAAGTGCAGTCGCCCGCGCCTCGATTTCTTCGGGCCGCGCCTCGGAAAGTGGGGTCGCGCTCAGCGCGGTACCCGCCCTGACCGCCTCGGAAAACGGCGGCCGCGTCCCTCGCGAAGTGCGCGAGCAGCAGCGTGACGAAGCCGAGCGGTACATCGCGAAGTGCTCGCTGTCCGGTCTCGCGCCGGATCTGGAGCGCCTGGCGAACCAGTACGGCAAGGGCGAGACGTGGGTCGGAGACCGCGTCCGCACCGCGAAGCGCCGCCTCGCGGAAGAGGACGGATTCGAGGAGTCGGTGATCGCCGACGCCCTGGACGTCTTCGAGGACGACGACAGCGACAGCGTCGGTGCGGCATGACCCACCGGCCGGAAGAAGAGGAAGAGGACACCGTGGACACGGACTTCGAGTTCGACTTCACCCACCTGGGCACCGAGCCGGTCGCCCTGCTCCCCAAGGCCGGCCCCGGCCACCCGACGACGATCCTGATGCGCCGGGACGAGCTGCTGCCCACGCGGTGGCGGCACCTGACGGACTGACGTACCCGCCGCGCTTCGACGGCTCCACTGGCCTCCGGGGATGAATCAAGCACCCCCGGAGGCCGGTGAAGAGGCCGAAGCCTCCCCGGACGATCTCACGCCAAATGACATTCGCCCGAGCTCCCCAAGCAGAGGAGAGACCCCATCATGCCGTCTTACGGCGAGCAGCCCCAGCCCACCTACTACCCGACGCCGCTGCCGCCCCAGTACGGGCAGCAGCCCGCCCCGCAGTACGGCCAGCACGTCGTCCCGCTCCCCCACGGCAGCGTCGTCTACCCGTCGACCGCCGGCCTGGACGGCGTCGTGATGATGCCGGGCCCGAACGGCCAGCCGGTCGCGTACTACACGGCGCCGCCCGCCCCGGCCCCGCAGGCGTACGTCTCCCCGCTCCTGGTGAAGGCGGCGCTGGTCGCGTTCATCGTCGGAGTCGCCGGAGTCGGCGTCTACTTCCTGGCCGCCGCGCTGATGGAGCTCGCCAAGGCGGTCGCCATCCTGGCCGCCGTCGGCCTGGGCGGCTTCGTCCTGATCAAGATGCTCGCCACCGGGCCCGGCAGCGGCCGACCGATCAACGTCAACGCCCGGGGCCGCGCCAAGGTCCAGGTCCACACCGGCCGCGGACACAACCGAGGCCGTGGCCGCCGCTGAACCGGCGTCCCCGCCGGCCGTCCGGGACGTCGACATGTACGCCGACCCCACCGGGGCCCTGCCCGTGCACCGCTGGAGGCAGGCCCCGAAAGGGCTCGCGACCAGGCGGCAACTGCGGGAGCGGCGGTTACGGCCCGGCGGCCAGGACCCGGTCGCGGTCATCGAGTGCCGGGGCGGCAAGCGCATGGCGTGGTTGTACGAGATCAAGAAGGCCAAGCCGATACGGCCGATGACCTTCGCCATGGAAGTCGCCCTCGACAAGGCGATGGCCGCCCGGCAGACCTGCCCGAAGTGCGCGCGCCGGTACTACCACTGCCTCCCTTTACGCACCCTCGGATCGTGCCTGGAGTGCTACGACGGCACCCCGGCCGCACCCGACAGCTACATGCGACACAGCGTCGGTCAACTGGCCGCCGCAGCCTGAGCGTTCACCCCTGACGGCTGCCTGATCCACCCGTACCGCACGCTGCGGGCCGGGTGGTGACGGGGAGCCGGGCAGACCGGCCCCGCGCACATGACCTGTCCCCTGTGCCTGGGAGTGCCCACCTGTGATGGCGAAGAAGCCGCCCGCCGTGATCGGCGTTCTGACCGAACCCGCCCCGCCCACCTGGTGGAGAGCCCACCGCCACCAGGTCCTGCTGATCGTCGGGATCTTCCTCGGCTGGCAGCTGTGCGGAGCAAGCAGCGGAGCCGCCGATCACGACCAGCACGGCCCCGACCGCCCCGCCCACAGCGTCACCCCGTCCGCGACGCCGTCGACCACCTCGAAGGAGAACCACCGGTGAGTGAGCCCGACAAGTCCCGCGAGCCCGACCCCGCCGTTCCGCCGCTGGACACCATCCCCGACAGCCAGCGCGTCCCGCCGCCCCGGCGGCCGGCCCCGCCCCGCCCGCAGCCGATCAACGCCGCCGCCGACATCCCGCCCGGCGCCATCGCCGCCTTCGGCGTCGTCGGCCTGGTTGCCCTGGTCCTCGTCCTGAAGTGGGGCATCCCCAAGGGCATCGACTGGTATCACCACCAGGACTGGGCGTGGTTCACGCAGTGGACCGCCACCGTCGCCGACCCCGTCCACGCCTACCTGAGTGCGCACACGGTCGGCCTGCCCCTCACGGCCACCAGCGCGTTCGTCATCTGGCAGGGCGTCGGCATCGCCTCCCTGGCCCTGTCCTGGTTCACCGGCGCCGTCGGCGCCCGGCTGACCTGGACCGCACACGGGGCCTGCTCGGTGTTCATGGTCTGGGACGCCTCCCCCGCCGCCGGCCGCCCCGTCGCCGCCGCGCTCGCGGTCCTGGCCTGGACGATCGGCAGCTTCCTCGCCCTGCGCGGCCTGTCCCTTCGCCCGCTGATCCACCTGCACAACCACAACCACCCCGCTCGCTGAAAGGACGTCGTCATGCTCCGGATCATCAGCACGGACCGGCTCGCCGAGCTGGACAACCTCGCCTCCGCGTTCCCCATGGTCCGGAGCAAGTGCGACCGCCTGGAAAAGGACCTCGAGGCGGAACAGCGCCTCACCAAGAGCCTCACCGCGAAAGCGGAGCAGGCAGACGCCCGCTTCCGCCAGGAGCTCACGGACCTCGGTCAGCAGGCCGACGCCCGCGTCGCCGAAGCCGCGGCCTCGGTACGGCGGACACAGCAGCAGAGCAACGCCCTGATCGACGCGGCCGTGCAGCGGGCGAACGGCATCGAGCGCCGGGCCGATGAGAAGGTCCGGCAGCTGAACGCGGAGATCGAGCAGCTCAAGGGCAAGCTGCCCCACCCGCTGTCCAACCCGGAAGGCGTCGTCGCCCGGTACCAGAACCTGGTCGGCGCGCTCATCGACCTCACCCTGTTCGTCACCGAGGACACCAACGCGGAACCCGGCTACGGCTACTCCTCCAAGTGCGTAGACCTGAAGCTGGTCAGTCTCTGCTCCGGCTGCGGCTATCGCGAGGAGGAGACCCGCGAGTCGGTGTACGACACCCCCGAGTCCCGCAGCAACTTCCTGGAGAACACCTACGAGGGCGGGAAGCTCAAGCGCTGGGCGCAGGAGCACGCGGAGGCGTGCCGGGCCGTTGCTCTCCCTCTCCAGCGCGCCGCCTGAACCGGTCTGACGGTTGCCTGATCCACCCGCCCCGCGCTGCGGGCCGGGTGGTGACGGGGAGCCGGACAGCCCGGCCCGGATGGGAGTCGCACGTGACCACCGCACCCCTCACCATCGTCGGCGACCGGAACCGGGACGCGGCCTGCGCCGCCGTCACCGGTGAGATCGCCCGCACCGACAGCAAGGCCAGCCTGCTGCTCGCCTTCGACGGAGCGGTCCTCGCCGGTCTGGCCAGCGTCGCCGACAAGGACCTGCCGGGGTTCACGAAGGTCGTCGGCGGCGTGGCCGTCCTCGCCCTCGCCGCCGCGGCCGTCTTACTCCTCCTGGTCGTCCGGCCCTGCCTCACCGTCGGCGCCGCCGCGCCGGGCACCTTCCCGCAGTGGGCGCGCCTGGAGGAAAACGAGATCGAGGTGGCGATGGAGCAGGATCACCGCCTTGCCCGCATCAAGGCGCTGTCGACTCTCGCGGCCCGCAAGTTCCAGCGCCTGGCCCTGGCGGTCGACGTCATCCTTGCCGCGCTCGCCCTGCTGACCGTCGCCGCGATCGGGGTGCTGGTGTGAGCACCTTCCACCAGGCCGCCGGCTACCTCATCACCGTCGCCAGCTTCGCCGGGGCGCTCGCCATGCCGTTCGTGGTCGTCGCCGCCCGCCGGTCCCTCGCCCGCATCCACGCCAGCGCCCAAGCCGACCAGAAGGAGCAGTAGCTCATGGCACTCACCCTCTTCCGCCCCCGCACCCCCGCCGCGCCGGAGTTCACCCCCGAGCCGTGGCCGGAGATCGGCGAGACCTGGAAGCCCGAGGGCGTGATCGTCACCCAGCGCTTCCTCGGGCTGGCCGGTGCCGTCGTCCTCGTCTACACCGCCGATGCCGGGGTCAACGGCACCTACTACGCGGTGACCTGCCTGGGCTGCTCCTACCGCACCCGCTCCAAGGCCGACACCAACTACATCTCCTCCGAGCAGGCGGGCGGGGAGATCGCCAACACCCACGCCGCTCAGTGCCGGGCGCTGCCCCGGGATCTGCCGTCCCGTCCCGACGACGGCACCGCCCGCGAGATCGTGCGCCGGCGGCTGCACGCGGAGCGCCGCTCCGACTACGACGTCACGGTCTACCTCACCAGCTTCCACCTGGACCGCCTCGCCCTCCAGCGCTCCACGGAGTGGATCGAGGAGGAACTGCAGCGCCTCGCGGACACCCAGCCGGAGATCCTGACCGCCAAGCCGCGCACCTACGGCACCGGCACCGAGTTCACGATCCTGCGCTTCCCCAAGAGCTGACCGGACGCTCTCCGTACGGTCCCGCCGCACCGCCACCGTGGCGGCCGGTGGGGCCGGGCGGTGTCCGCCCGGTCAGCCGAGACCGGACGACCGGCCCTCCCCCGGAGGTCACCGTGTCCCTCGCCCGCCGCACCCTGATGGAAGCCGCCGCCGCCCGCTTCGGCTGGCGCCGCGCCTACGGCGACACCGCCGACGTCGACGGTCTGCTGACCGAGCAGACCGAGACCGCGTACACCGGGGCCGCCGACCACGCGGCCCTCGCCACCGCGAAGAACGCCGACGTCCTGGCCGTGCAGCCCGGCGTCCTGGACGTCCGCGGCCGCGTCCTGGCCGACGTCCTCTACCTCGAGGGCGTCCTGACCGGCGCCCGCAACCGCGGCCTGCCCCCGGAGCTCATCGAGCGCCTGGAGGACGCCGTCGACCACGGCCACGAGATGACCGTGCTGCTCGCGGACACCGTCCGCACCACCGCCGCGCTCCACGCGGCCAGTTGAGCGCCCGGGGCGGCCGCAGGCATCGAACCCGGCCGCCCCGGAGCAACGCCCCCTCCCCTCCCAGAGCGCACTGACAGAAGAAGGAGCCCCATCATCATGACCGCAACTCTGCGCCAGACGGCCAACGCCGTCGCCAGCTCGATGATCGAAGGCGCGAGCATGGCCACCGCGCTGATCGGCGGCGCGGCCGGCGCCTACCTCGGCTACCAGCTCGCCCCCGTCACCTGGTCGGACGGAGCCCGCATCGCGTTCGCCGGCGCGGTCGCCGTTGTCGGGGCCGTCGCCATTGACGGGCTCGCCGAACTCGTCCTCGCTCCGATGCGCCGGCTGATGCGGCGCACCCCGTTCAACGTCACCCGCGCGTCGGCCCCGGCCCCGGCCGACAACCTGGACGACGCGCTCGCCCAGGTCGCCACCGCCACCGAGGTCGACGCCGCCCACCGCGCCGCCGGTGCCGCCTTCCGTATCGACCAGGGCGACAACTTCCTGCGGGACGAGGACCGGTGGCGCGGCTACGAGGACGGCGAGGCGTCCTTCTACCTCGCCCCCGGCGTGTGGCTCCACCACCGCGCTGAGCTCGGCAAGTACGGCCGCGAGCACCACTTCACGCTGCTGACCGGCGACGGCGAGCAGCCGGTGGCCATCACCGGCATGGAGCAGATCCGCCACCACCTCGCCGCCCGTGCCGCCGGCCTTCCCGCCGTCCCGGCGACCGCCGACGCCGACAAGGACGACGTCCTGGACGACGACCTCACCGGCATCCACGCGGTCTGACGGACTGCCCGTTCCGCCCCGGCCCTTCGCGGCCGGGGCGGTGCGGTGGCCAATCAGCCCACCCCGTGATCCCCCACCGAGAGGACCGCATCGACCATGCCCGCGACCAAGAACAGGCCCTCCCAGCTCAGCGTCCTGCGCTATGGCGCGTTCGTCTCCCGCACCGCCGAACAGCGCGTCACCACATTCGCGCCGACCGTCCGCAACCTGGTCCACGACCACTTCGGACGCCGCCCGCTGGGCGCGGTCACGATCATCCTGACCAAGCCCCACCTGCTGCTCTCCCTCGCCAACGAGGCGCAGGGCGAAGCGGCGGGCATCCCGGAGAACGTCTGGAAGTCCGCCGGTGTCCAGCAGGCCATCGTCGGCAAGCCCAAGGACTTCCGCGTCGCGACCGTGATCGCCCCCAAGGGCGCGCTGTGGATGCTGATCAACGCCCCGAAGATGCGCGACCCCAAGCAGCTGAAGCTGAGCCTGCTGCGCGGCTTCGTCGAGGTCGACCAGCTCATCCGCTCCGGCACCCGCGAGAACCGCGTCGGCTGGGTGCGCCACGAGATGAACGTCAACCCGCTCAGCAAGCGGCAGGCCAACAAGTTCCAGGCGCAGATCCTCGCCGACGGAGCCGAAGCCGAACGCGTCACCGCGGAGCTCGCCCGGCGCCTGTGACCTGACGCGCCGCCGTGCCGCCCCGGCCACCCCGGCCGGGACGGTGCGGGGGCACGTCAGCCCACCCCTTCCTGACCGACACGGAGGAAGTCATGGCACACAGCGCCCGGCCCGTCGTCCACTACATGGCGACCCGGCCCGACGGCACCGTCCCGCCCACCGACAACTACCTCGCCCGCTACCACCGCGCCCAGGGCGAGAGCATCCCGACCGTCAACCTCGCCGACCACGTCGGCCAGGTCGTCGACCACCCGACCCCCGGTCAGAAGTGGTACACGGACAAGCCGTTCGGCTACTTCCACATGTACACCCGGCCCGGCGAGATCCTGGAGCGCATCGAGGAGGGCTGGCCGATCCGGCTCTGGATCGTGGAGCCGCTCGGTGAGACCGGCAACTGGGGCGGTCACTACTACCCGTACTGGCTGCTGTCCCAGCAGATCCGCGTCGTGGAGGAGACCGACGCCTGGCGGGCGTTCGGGCACCGCGGCGCGCAGACCCTGGCCGCCCTCGCGCAGCTGCCCGACCTCGCCCGGCAGTGGGCCACCGAGTGGGCCGCCGACCCCGAGGGCACGCGCCGCACGTACACGGCGTGGGAGAAGCGGGTGGACCGCACCCGGGCGCTGACCGGCTGGGCGTTCTGCAGGGCGCAGTACTCCCGGCGAGAGGCCGCCCTCCAGGCGGTCAACCAGCTCGCCGGTGACGCCGCCGCGCAGGCCGCGACCGCCGCCGGCGCCGACCCGCACGCCGTCGCCCTGATCCAGCTGCGGGCCCGCTGCCTGGTCGCCGGTCAGCTCATGTTCGACCGGATCCGCTCCGGCGAGTACGAGCAGTCGATCCGCGGCCTGCTGCTCGGTGCCGGGCTCGACACCCCGGCCCCCGTCCCGGCCTGACGCTCTTCCGCCCCGGCCCACCCGGGCCGGGGCCCACTCCGAGACCAGGAGACACCTCTTGAGTACCGACACCACCGACGAGACGATCCGCTACACCGCCGACGTCGTCCTGCTCGCCGCCGGCCACGTCCTGCTGATCGAGCGGGGCTGGGAGCCGTTCAAGAACCGGTGGGCTTTGCCGGGTGGCCATGTAGACAAGGGAGAGACCAGCCTGGCCGCCTCCGTGCGCGAGTTGGAGGAGGAGACCGGCATCACCGTCCCGGCCGCCGACCTCCGGCAGGTGGGCGCGTACGACGCCCCCGCCCGTGACCCGCGCGGCCGGTACGTCAGCGTCGCCTACACGGCCACCCTGCCCGCGCCGGTCGAACCGACGGCCGGGGACGACGCCACCGCCGCCCGCTGGTGGCCCCTGGACGCACTCCCCGACCTCGCGTTCGACCACGCCGAGATCGTGACGGCGGCCGCGCACCGCTGACCCCTGTCCCGCCCGAGCGCGGCGTTCCTCCGTGCCGCCCCGGCCTCACCGGCCGGGGCGGTCGCGGTGTTCCGCCACGACCAGCGACAGGAAGGAGAGGGCGTCATGCCGAACCTGGAGTTCTACGAGGTTGACGTCCCGATACACGACACCAGCCGGGCGCAGCACGGAGTGCACGTCTTCACCGGCAAGGCGTCCTCGGTCACCGAGGCCCTGAACCGCGCCCACCAGGTCTACGACGCCGCGTTCGCCGCGCGGCAGGCCGGACGCGAGATCCCCGGACAGCAGGACGGCGGCTGGGGAGCGCGCGGAGTCCGCGACGGCTGGGAGCTGGACTGGGCGGCGGCGAAGGCCGGCCGCTGGTCCAACCCGAACAGCTGGACCCGCAAGAAGCTCTACGAGCTGTAGCTACGCCCCGGAGCAGGCGCACTTGGCGTCGAAACCGTCGCCTGCCCCGGGCCACCCATCCCGTACAAGACGAGAGGGAGAGCCCAGTATGACCTCCATCGCCCGCGTACAGGCCCGTCCCGGGCAACGCGCGCTCCTCATCACCACCCTCGCGGTCCCGCTCACCGGCTGGACCGTCCACGCGGTGACCCTGCACCGCCAGCTCGCCCACGCTCAGCGCGACAAGCTCACCGGCGCCCTGCGCCGCGAGTCCTTCGAGCCCCGGGTGCAGCGGTTCATCAACCGCCACCGCGACCAGGCCATGGTCCTGGTCTGCGACGTCGACCACTTCAAGCGGTTCAACGACCAGTTCGGCCACGCGGTGGGCGATCGGGTCCTGGCGGAAACGGCCTCCCGGATCAGCCAGTGGGCGGGCAGCCGCGGCATCGTGGGACGGCTCGGAGGAGACGGCGGTGACGAGTTCATCGTCGCCGCCCAGGTCCCCGCCGACCGGCGCGCGCTCCTGCTCCAGCAGCTCATGCAGGCGCTGAGCGCGCCCATCACCGTCGACGACGGCCGCCTGGTCGACGTCGCGGTGTCCATCGGCGCCGCAACGCCCGACGCGATCGGCACCCGCGACCGGTCGACGCTGATGCGGGCCGCGGACGTCGCGATGTTCCAGGGCAAGCACGGCGGCGTCGCCGTCCAGGCCGGGTCCGAGCACGCCAACGCCGGAAGCAGCAACGGCCGCCGCATCGGACGCATCGGCACCCACGCGGTGGTGACGGCGGCATGAGCCAGACCCGCATCGACTGGATCCGGGGCATCACGGTCCGCCAGCCCTGGGCGACCTGCCTCCTCACCGGCCACAAGACGATCGAGAACCGGCCCTCCCCGGGCTGGCCGCTGGGGCTCTACCTCCTGCACGCCGGACTCGCCGTCGAACGTGCCGCGCTGCGCCTGCCGCTGGTCGCCACCACGATCCGCGGCCGCCAGCTGGACCGGAGCGCGGTCATCGGTGTCGCCCGCCTCGCCGACGTCCACGCCGGCGACGGGCGCTGCACCGAGTGGGCCGAACCCGGCAGCCCCTTCCACCTGGTCTTCACCGACGTCCAGGAGCTCGCCCTCCCCATCCCCATCCCGGCGGGCGCGCTCGGACCGTGGAAGCCCAGCGAGGACCTCGTGGACCAGGTCCGCCTTCAGCTCCCCGACCTGCGCGCACCGGAGGGAACCTCATGAACGGCAACCGCACCGGCGTCGCCAACCAGCCGGCCATCGTCCTCGCCGACGACCGCATCCCTTTCCCCGAGACCGACCAGGTCCTGCGCTGCCGTACGAGCCCGGCCCTGTTCCAGCTCGAGGACATCCGCAACACCGACAAGGAACCCCGCGCCCGCGAGAAGGCACTCGCCCAGGCCAAGCACGCCTGCTCCGGCTGCCCGATCGTCAAGGACTGCCTGAAGTGGGCGCTGGCCAACCCCGGCCTGACCAAGACGGGGGTGTGGGCGGCGACCACCAAGCGCGACCGCACGCAGCTGCGCAAGGACCTCGTGGCGCGGCTCGGTGAGGACTGGGTCGGCGTGGTGGCCGAACAGGACCGGCTCCGCAGGCAGCGGCAGCGCGCGGCGCGCGTCGTGCCGCCTACCGTCCGCGAACTGGCCCTCGCCCGCCTGGCACTGGAGGACATCCCCACCCGGCCCGCGCCGTACAACCGCTGGAAGGAACCCATCACCCCCCGGCAGGCGGCGTCCAACCGGCACGTGCTGGAACTGGTCGCCAGCGGCAAGGCCGCGTGATGTTCACCGACTGGACCGAAGCGCTCGAAGCCGAGTCGCTGCCCCTGGAACCGTCCCCGGCGCAGCAGCTCGCCGCCGCGGCCCGGGTCACCGCCCGCGCCTCCCGCGACAAGGACGACCTCGGGTTGCTCCTGGACGTCCTCGGGCTGCCCACCGACCCCGACACCCTCACCGCCCTGCTCCCCCTCCTCCCGGAATCCGGAGACGCACCCACCATGACGAACACCACCCCCGCCGCCCCGGCCCTGTCCGCGCACGAGGCCATGGCGATCTCCATGCACAACAACGGCGACAGCCAGCAGGCCATCCGCGAGGCCACCGGCCTGAGCGAGAGCGAGCTCAGCGACCTCATCGCCGACCAGATCCTCGGACTGCCCCGCACGGCCGCCGACTCCCCGGCCATCGACGTCCCCGTCATCCCCCTGGCCGTCGCCGTCTCCACCGAGGTGCAGGAGCTGCTCGCCTGGGCGGCCGCGCACCCGGCCGCCTCGGTCCGCAGCCGCGCCACCCGCATCACCGCCGACCTCTGCGAGCTGTCCGAGCGCCGCGACAGCGAGGCCGCGCAGCGCGAAGCCGAAGAGAAGGTCGCCCAGGCCAAGGCCGAACTGGAGAAGGCGCAGGAGCAGCTGCGCACCGTGAAGGCCGGCACCCGCACCACGGCGGCCGCGACCGCGCCCACCCCGATCCGTACGGGCCTGGGCAGCGGTCGCACCCGCGAGGAGCTCGCCGCCATCAGGACGTGGGCGCGCGCCAATGGCCACCAGGTCGCCGACGCGGGCATGATGCGCAAGACGGTCCTGGAGGCGTACGACGCCGCCCACCAGGCGCCGGTCCGCAAGGCCGGCTGACCCGTGGACACCGACGCGATAGCCCTGGACGGGTACCTGGACGAAGAGACCGTGCCCGGCGACCTGCACGGATCGACGGCCCGATTCCGGCTCACCGTCTCCCCGACGGACGAGCGCGCGGACGAGATGATCCTGCCCTGCAGCGTCGCCGACTCGGAGCTCGCGCACACCGTGCTCCACGAGCTCGTCCCCGGCGACCAGCTGCGCGTCACCGGCTACCTCCGGCTCCCCCGCACGCCGGACGAGCCGATGTGGCTGATCGTCACCACCCTCGCCGTCCTGGAGACCGCGCCCCTGCTGTCCGACCCGGCCGCCGCCGCCACGGCGGTCATCGAGCGGTACGGGCCGTACGTCTGCTGGTTCGACGCCGACACCACCGGCGTGGAGGTGTTCACCGAGCGGGGCACGTGGGTCGGCACCGCACCCGAGCCGAACGAGCTGGGCGAACTGCTCGAAGCTTTCGAGCACCGCCAGGCCGCCGGCGGCGAGTGAGCCGCTGTGCCCATCCGTCCCGAGAACCTGCACCGCTACCCGCGCGACTGGAACGAGATCAGCGCGCGGATCCGGTTCGTGAGGGCGGGCGGCCGCTGCGAGTGCACGGGCCACTGCGGCCTGACGCACCCCGGCGGCCGCTGCCCCGCCGTCCACGAGCAGACCCACCCGGACACCGGGTCCGTGGTCGGCCTGACCACCGCCCACCTCAACCACACCCCCGAAGACGTGCGAGAGATCAATTTGCTCGCCGCCTGCCAGCTGTGCCATCTGCGGATTGATCACGGACACCACCGGGTCACCCGCTCGCTCACCCTCGCCGCCCGCGCGGCCGCCGCCGGACAGCTCGGACTCCTCCCCGAGACCACGCTCGTCCGCACCGAGCCGCCCACCCCGCCGCGCCCCACCCGGGCCCGCGCCCGCGCGGCCGCGCTCCACCAGCTGCCCTTCCCCGAAATCGACCAGGAGAAGAAGCCCATGGCCCGCATCAGCGTGAAGATCACCCCGCTCCACCCGGACGGCACCGAATGCACCCACGCCGTCCGGCCCTCCGGCAAGCCCCGCGACGCCGACTCCGGATGCGCCGGCCGCCGCAACTACGCCGTGGTGTGCAGCGACTGCGGCACGGTCGGCGAGCCGCACGGCCTGCGCGTCCTCGCCGAACCGGCGCAGAGCGCGCACCGCGACAGCCACAAGGCCGCCCTCGCCCCGGCCTCCCGCTGACCCCCACCCGCTCCGGCCGTCGGGATCACCACGGTCCCGGCGGCCCCGTCGAATGGGAGGGCCGATGCCCACCACCGTCTTCGACCAGTTCACCCGCCGCACCGCCGACGTCACCGCCCAGCTCACCGCCCTCGGCATCCCGCTCACCGCGCCGCCGCTGCCGCCCGCCGCCGACCCCACCGACCTGTGGGCCAGCAACTACCCCCTCCCGGTCGACCGCTCCACCCTCGCCTGGTGCACCGCCGCCCAGATGCTCGCCGACCACCACCACACCGGCATCGACCGCCAGGTCCTCGCCGCCGACGCCCTGCTGCGCGAGCTCGGAGTCCGCGGCCTCGCCCAGCTCCACTCCGACCTCCACCACGGCGCGCCCGTCGACTACCGCTTCACCCGCTGCCCGTACTGCTCCGGCATCGGCGAGGACCCCACCCAGCCGACGTGCGGAGAGTTCGGCTGCGCGCCGTGGCTGGAGTTCGCCGGCCACGACCACCCGTGCCCGGTCTGCCCCGACGACTACCAGCCCGAGTGGTTCGCCGAAGAGCGGATGGCCGACCTCGAGGAGCTGCTTGCCGACGCCATCGAGGAGCGCGAGGAGCACGCCTCGCTCCGCTACCGGCTCGGGACGTTGCTGCGTCGCCGGGGGATGCGCTCGTGACGGCCCGCGCCGTCGACGGCAAGCCCTGGACCGGGCGCATGCGCACCGCCGCGCTCCGGCAGAGGCTGGTCCGGCCTGCCGAGTTCTCCACGTGGGCCGGTGCCCGCCGCTACCACGAGCGTCACGGCCGCGACCGCCGGGTGCTGGAGAAGCTCCGGGCCTCGATCGGCACGGACGGGATCCGGGAACCGCTCCTGCTGGGCGTCCGCGCAGCCGACCGGCTCGTGTTCGTCTTCGAGGGCCACCACCGGGCCGTCATCGCCCTCGAACTCGGGGTGCGCTCCTTCCCCTTCCGGTGGTTCTGGGACCCCGACGTCCAGGACGTGGAGCACGAACCGTTCCCCCACCACGCCCTGGGCCATGACGGGCAGGCGTGGCTATGCCACCAGGAGACGCGCTCATGACCGCCCGACACCGCAGATGCGGCCACGGCAGCGGACCGATGCACCCCGGCGACCAGAAAGCCGTCGCGGAGTTCACCGCCATGCTCGCCGCCCGCCAGCGCCCGACCCCGTGGAACGGCCGCGGGGACGCCGCCGTACGGATCGGTGAGCGCGGCTTGGAGCGCGGGCGGCCGCTCCCCGAGCAGCCGGCCGACGCCGACCCCGTCGCCCTGGTCCTCATCCACCCCGACACCGAGACCGCCCTCACCGGCACCCTCCACTGCGCCCAGGCCCGCATCCACGGCGTATGGACCGACCCCTACCGGCTCCTCACCCACGCCTTCGCCGGGCGCGACCTCCCGGCCGGCATCGACCTGAGCGCCTGAGTACACGAAGCGGCCCCCGCCGTCCGGACCTCAATCCGGGCGGCGGGGGCCGCTTTTTTACGTTCCGGGAGTCACCGGAAGAGGTACATGCCGGTCGGGAGTGCTTGGGGAAGGTACAGGGTCGGTACGCTCACGCCATGTTCTTCATCGCCAATGTCAGCCCTCGCAGTACGGGCAAGACCACGAACTCCGCGTGGCTGAGCCACGCCCTGCACGAGCGCGGACGCAAGGTGATCGGCTTCGACGCGGACGACTCGCGGCAGTTCAGCCGCTGGCAGGCAGCGGGCCCCTACCCGTTCGTCGTCCAGCAGGCCGCCACCCCCGCCTTCCACATGAACGTGCCGCAGATGATCCCGGCTGGGTTCGAGGAAGGCGTCGGCGTCGTAGACGTAGGACACCTCGAAGACCACAAGGCAGTGGGCACCTCCGTGCTGCGCCTCGCTGACCTCGCCATCATCAACCTGCCGCCGTCCATGAACGACGTCGAACGTATGGAGGAGCTCCCGACCAAGGAGTTCATCGACGACGTCGCGCCGCTTCGGATGGACAGCAAGCCGCCGGCCACCTGGGTCCTGCTGTGCAAGGCACCGACCGGCGTGAACGAGCTCAAGCAGGTGCGCGAGTACCTGGAGGCTGACGGCTACAACGTGTTCACCACGGTGGTGCCTTCCGTGGTGAAGTACATGCGCACCCACGAGGGCAGCGACATCCTGGCCAAGGGGTCAGTGTTCGACGAGCTGGTCACCGAGATGGAAGAGCGGGGCCTGCTGCCGTGAGCAAGCCCAATCCCTTCAAGGACCGCCAGGCGCGCAAAGCCGCAGGCGTAGTGGTCCCGGGCCAACAGGGCACCGACCCCGCCAGCACAGGATCTGACCCGGCCGCCATCCCCTTCGCACAGGGGCGGCCGGAGAAGATGATGACGCTCGCAGACCTGCCGGAGCCCATCGAGACGCCGGACGCGGCGGGTGACCTCAGCGAGGAAGAGGAACAGATCCTCGCGCTCTGCATGCGCGGGGTCCAGCAGTTCGAGGACGCCTGGTGGGTCATGGGCAAGTCCATGGCCAACATCAGCAACCGGCGCCTGTACCGCAAGACGCACGCCAACTTTGAGGACTTCGCCCGGGACGTCTTCAAGAAGTCCCGGCCGATCGCCTACGAAGAGATGACCGCGTACGCGATCGGAGAGCTGCTGTCTGCACGTGCAGACAAAGCGTTCGAAGAGAATTCGAACGGTGTGTCTGCACGTGCAGACACACCGAGCATCGGGAAGAAGGCAGCCGGTGCCCTCAACCCGATCACCAAGGACTACGGGGCTGAGACCTCGGTCGCCGTCCACGAGACCATCAAGGACGCCACCGGCAAGACCGTCACCGTCAAGGCGCTCACCGGCATCGTCCAGAAGCTCCCCCGCAAGGAAGAGCGCGAGCTGACGCAGGACGAACTGATGGCCCTGGCTCGCGAGGTCGCGGCCAACACACCCCGGACCGTCCCGGAGAAGCCGGCCACCGCGAGCCAGCCCACTGCGCTGGACGGACTCCGTAACGCCGTGACGCAGCTGGAAGCCGCCCACCGCGCCCTGGCCCCGGCCAACATCAAGAAGGCCCTCGAAGAAGACGCAGACGAGGCGGCCAAGATCCTCGCGTCAGCCAAGGCAGCCGCAGACAAGGCGGTCGCGAGGGCCAGCACCTCTCTCCCCCGGGCGACCTGAGCGCCCCCAGCGAAGACAGCGGCGGCCCCCACCTTCGTGGTGGGGGCCGCCGCCGTGTGCGGTCGTCCTATGTGGCCGGAGCGCCCGGCCGCCGCTTCAGTCCTGGAACTCCTTGCTCTTCACGCCGTAGAACGTGGGCTTCGCGGGCCGGACCTCGGACCGCTCCAGGGTGTCGGCCATGACGGCGAACCCCTCGCTGCGCCGGACGACATCGAAGAACTTGCCCAGCGCCTCCTTGTCCTCCCACAGCGCCTGGGCGGTGCTGATGATCAACGACTTCAGGTGATCCGACTCAGTCGCCTCGATCACGGACTCGTTCGCTGCCACGGCTTTCCCCTCCTGGTCATCGGACGATCAGCCAACCAACCGGTGACCCGCGCCCGCAAGACAGCCTTCGGCCACGGGCCGGTCCAGGATGCTGTGCGTCCCGATCCGGTGCCACACGATGTGCGGGAGCCCGGCGAACTTCTCCCCGCCGTACGACCACGTCGCGCGTCCGTCCGGCGCCCAGGTGAGCTCGTAGACGCCGGGGGCGCGGCGCACGCCCTTGATTGGTGGAGTACGTACGGGTTCGTTCGTGGCCGTCTGGCGTGTCAACGTCGCATTTCAGCTGGTAGATCGGCGTGCTGGGCCCGTTCACTCGATGGTGTGAGATCTCCGCAATAACCCGCAGATTCTGCGAGTGATCGCCGTAATCTGCGGCTTTGTGTCGGATCTCGAAAGTCGCACCCTGTCGCTCGTACGCACCGTGCCGGAGCCAGGCGTGCCGGTGGACCCGGCCTCGGTGTCGGTCGAGGCCGGGCTCGCTGACGTCGTGACGCTTCAGCGGCGCCGGCAGGCAAGGATCTCGGCGCACGACGAGGAGAGCTTCTTCCTGGACACGCTGTCGGAGTATCAGTGGGCCCGGGACGCGGCGGGGCTGGCGCAGGAGACGCTGGATGGGCTGATCAAGCCGGTGATTGAGGTCTGTGAGTTCTACGGCACGGTGCCGTGGCAACTCTCTTCCCGTGAGGTCGACCGGTACTTTGCCGGGCCGGGGAAGCGGGCCCAGTCGACGATGCGGTACAAGATCGGCAAGATCGACCGGTACTTCGCGTTCCTGGAGCAGCGGTACGCGGGCGAGATTATGAGCCGCTTCGGGGCTGTGGTCGAGTCGCCGATCGATCCGTTCAACAGGCCCCGGCACCGAGGCGACTTCGGGCTGAGAATCCCGCCGTCGCAGGCAGCGATGAAGATGTTCTTCGGCCGCTGGCGCGAGGACCTGCCCCGGGCGCGGAAGTACCTGGTCGCCTGCCGCGACTACGTGATGACGAAGATCGCCTACTTGTCGGGCGTCCGTGCGGCGGAGTTGTGCGGCGTCTGCATGGGGGACGTGCACTGGGAGCACGGTCAGTGGGGCCGGTTCGTCGTCCTGGGCAAGGGCGCGAGCGGTTCGGGACCGCGGCCGCGCGAGGCGTACCTGTTCCAGGAGGGCCGGGCTCTGCTGTGGTGGTACATCGAGCAGATCCGGGGCGAGTTCGGTGATGATGCCGAGCACCCGCGGGCGCCGCTGTGGCCGTCGGAGCGCAAGCCGACGGCGATCGCGGCGCTGAACCTTCCGATCGCGCCGGCGATCGTGCCCTCGACGTTCCGTCGCGCCCTGCACAGCGCGGCGGCGAGCTACCTGAGCGGGCCGGTCACCGACCTTTTCCCGCACCTTCTCCGGCACGCGTGCGCGACCCACAACTACGAGCGCGGGATGACGTTGTGGGAGGTACAGAAGGTCCTCGGACACGCCTGGGCAACCACGACTCTTCGGTACATGGCGACCGCGCAGGCCGATCCTGAGCACGCGAACGTGGAGGCCAGCTCCCGGGCGGCCCGACGACTGGTGATGGACAAGGGGAACCTGAGGTGAAGTGGAATCTGCGGATGGTGGCCGCGCAGCGCGATCTGTGGCGGCCGACCGAGGTACTAGCTGCGTTCCGGCAGGTCGGGTTCAACCCGTCGCTGAGCAAGGTCGCCGCGCTGTGGGGCGGCACTCCGGTCACGGTGCGGCTGGAGGACCTGGACCTGATGTGCGCCGCGCTGGGCTGCACCGTCGCGGATCTGCTGCAGGCCGAGCCCCTCGCCGGAACCCAGGCGCTGCCGGAGGAAGGGGAACGGACGGCCGACGGCGCGGAATTGCCGTCGGGGCCGGTGCGGCCGGTGCCGGGAAGCCGCCGGGGGAGTGGGCCGCGCCCGCTCCCGCCGAGCTGAGCGCCGGTGGCCGCGGACCGGGCAACGGCCCGGAGCTGCGCGGACTGTCTGGGCTGGGTCGTCCTCAACCAGCGGGGGGCCTGCGCCGGGTGCAGGCGCTGGCGACAGCACTACCGCGAGCGGGGAACGTGTCCGCGGTGCCGGCACGAGCGGCTGCTGAACTCCGACGGTCTGTGCCGCTCATGCCTGCAGGCGATCCGGCTGCTGGACGACGCCGAGTGGGCCCTGGGCATCGAGGGGGCACCGCCGCGTGACCTCCAGCTGACAGTCGGCGTCTATCACGACCGCGCAGACTCAGCCCGCCAGCTGAGCCGGGCCGGCGGTACCGGTCCGCGGACCAGCGAGGTGTGGAACCTCAGACTCCGGCAGCAGCGCGCGGGCACCGAGCAGCGGCCCGCGGTGCTGGAGCCGGGCGCGTGGGGGCAGATCCCGCTGTTCACGATCCCCAGGACTCTGACCGCGGACACGGCCCGGGCGGTTGCGGGCCGTCCGGTGCCCGGGTGGGAGAAAGCCCAGGCAGTGCTGGAGGAGATCGCCGCCGAACAAGGGCTGAGCCGCGGGAACCGCTACCGCAAGGCCGCGCTGCTGCGACTCGCGCTGGCGATCCGCGCGGCCGAAGGCACCTGGCTGCTGCCCGAGGTACTCCTGCGGGACCTGCCCGCCGGCCGCAACACCATCCGCCTCGTTCTCCAGCGGGCCGGGCTGCTGGCCTCCGAGCCGGAACCCCTGCGACTGTTCCCAGCAGTCCGCCGCCCACCCCGGACCGTGGCCGGCCGGGTGCCCTGGTGCCGGACGCCGCATTCGTGTGCGGACTGCCAGGCGTGGATGCCCTCTGGCCAGTACGGTTCCCGCTGCACTCCCTGTCAGCACTGGCACGCCAAGCTGGCGCGGAGCACCTGCACACGCTGCCACCGGCGGGAACTCCCGCTGCGGAAGGGCCGCTGCCGCGGCTGCCGCCCGTACCGTCTCCTCGACGACGCCCAGCCCGCCACCACCCGGTACACACAGCTGATGGTCGACGTGCCCGTCGAAGGATCCGGACCGCCCCCGCCGATCCCGGTCGACGAACCGTTCCAGCCGGGGCTGCTACCCGCACCGGTGCACACCGCTGCCGGGCAGGAGCAGTTGTTTGCCATCCGGCGCGACTGGACGCGGCTGCTGTCGGGCCTCCAGGGCCGGAACACGGCCGACCTGGGGCTGACCGGGACGACTGCACGGCTGGTCGAGGACTTCAGCCGGGTTCTGCACGAGCGGCAGTCACCCGGCCGCGACAGCAACATCCGCACCCTGAGCATCCTCGTATATTGGTGCGGCGCCGAAGGGGCCATCTCCGAACGGGACATCCACGAGCTTGCCCGGACCGGACCGGGCCTCAGAGCCAAGACCGTCTGCCAGTTCCTGCGCGATCGGGGCCTTCTTCTGGAGGACCCCGACCTCCACCGCGATGTCGATCTGGCGTGGATCGAAGACACCATCGCCGCGATGCCGGAGGCCCTCGCTGGCGAGGTAGGGCAGTGGGTGAAGGTACTGCGAAGCCAGGGCCGCCATGAAGGGGAGACCCGCGGCTACGACGCGATCCGCCCGTACCTCGCCTCTGTCCAGCCGGTGCTCACCGATTGGGCGGAGGCAGGCCTGCTCTCGCTTCGAGAGATCACCCGGCGCCACGTCGACGCGGCCGTGGACGGCCATGCCGGACGTGCCCGCCGGCAGCTCGCCCTCGCCCTGCGCAGCCTGTTCAGGACGCTGAAGCGCGAACGGGTGGTTTTCCGCGACCCTGCCCAGCACCTTCGCGTCGGGAACCCGACAGGGATCCCGAAGCCGGTCCGCAGCGACCTGCTGGCCAACGCGTTGCAGCAGACGAAGACCCCGCTCGGGCGCATGGTCCTTGTCCTGGCCGCTGTTCACGCCGTGCCCGTCCATGAACTCCGCACGATTCTGACGTGCGACCTGGACCTTGCACGCGGCACCCTCGTCATCCGGCGCGGCCTTCGACGGCACACCCTTTACCTGGAGGAACTCACCCACCGGATCACCGCCGACTGGCTGGACTACCGCCACGGTCGCTGGCCCGCCTCGACCAACCCTCGCCTGCTTGTCAGCCAGAGATCGGCACTCGACCCCGACCATCCCGCCGTCAGCAAGACCCTGCTCCGCGACGACCTGCCCCAAGGGCTCACCCTCGTCGGCCTGCGCCAGGACCGCATCCTCAACGAAGCCGCCGAAACCGCCGACCCTCTCCGGCTGATGAGGCTCTTCGGGATCACGGAGAAGACCGCCATGCACTACGTCACCGTCGCCCACCCGGAGCGCACGGCCAAGCTGCCGAGGTGAAGCGGGCCGTCAGCCTTCCAGGGGATCTGCACGCCAGGGGGCGTCGGCTCGGGTGGGGCGGGCACCGGCGGCGATCCGCAGTACGTACACCGGCCGTTAGTCGTAGGGCCTTATCTGCATCTGTTAAGTGCAACGGCTGGCCACAAACCCATAGCTTGTGCAGGCACATCAGGCACGTTCCTCGCCGCCGAGGCGAGAGGATCGGCACGATAGGGGCACGGACGAGGCACTCGAGCGGAGCGAGGACGAGGGACCTCCTCAGCGACGACTGATGGCGATCTCTGAAAACGGCCGTGTTGTCGGCGCGGCCTCCTACAGTTCCGTCATGTCCAACTATCAACGGCTCCAAACGAATCGAAAGTACATGCTGGTCGAGTTCCCGGCCGGCACCCACCTCGACCACTCCCGTGCCTCCTCCGGCGGTATGCGGGGTACCGCCCGCGATGACCGGGACAACTCGCTCGTTGCCCAGGCCGAACTCTTCGACGCCGACGACCGGTACGACGAGGGCTACGGGGACGGCCTAAGGAACCTCCTCGTCAACTGCGCCACCGACATTGCGGTTGAGGTCGCTCAAACCGTGACGGTCGCCGCCGTGGAGGTTGCCACCCCGTACCTCAAGGAGGGGGCACGCCGATTCAAGGAGAAGCTGCGACGCAGGCCCAAGGACGCCCCGGCCGCTGAGGTGGTACAGGAGACTGCCCCCGAGCGGCCGACTGCGTCTGGTCTCCGACCGGTGACTGCTGCCGCCAACGGCCGCGACCAAGTGGACCTCGTCCTGCGTGCCGACCAGGGTGACGCCAATATGCAGGCTGCGCTGGAGCGAATCAACACGCGCGCGGCCGAGACATATGGCATCGCCACGCACTACTCCGCCAGCCTGCCCGCGGCAGACGTGGTCGGCGAGGCCATGCGCCAGGCGCTGGCAGCAGCCGCGCCCGGCTACGTCGCCGCCGCCCTTGAACGCCTCGCCTTCGACGACGAGCTCGGCCTGACCCCCGCGCAGCAGAAGCGTCTGTGGGGTTGTGCTGCGGAGCTCGACCCCGGTGTGGTCGAAGACCTCACCGGCGCCAATGCCCCGCTCGCGTAGCCCGGACGCTCTGGGGGCGAGAGCGGCCGCTGCGCATTCGGCCCCCGGTCGGGCGGATCCCGGCCGGCGGCGCTGCCGTCCTGGAGCCACTGGTCACTTCGTGGCAGCTTCAGGAGGACAGGGCACAGAGGGCTTCCCTAGGCTTGCGCCATGCCTTTCACGCCACTTCACCGCATACTCGGGCTCGCGCCTGGGCCACTGACCGGTGACATCCTGGACGCCGCCGTAACAGCTGGCGTGACGGAACACAGCGACTTGGACTGGAAGTCCGAGCTGCCGCCCGCCAAAGGTCTGCCGCAGACAGACTTCCCGAAGGATGTCGCGGCCATGGCGAACAGCGGCGGCGGTGTGATCGTTTACGGCGTACAAGAGACGCAGAAGGCGGCGACTAGCCGCGTCGATGTCGGCGAGTTCGATGAGGGCCACGAGCGGGCACTGCGAAGCGCCGCGATCACTGCGATCTCTCCGCCAGTGTTCGGGCTGGGTGTGCACCGGGTGGGCGAGGCAGGGAACAGGGCCGTGGTGGTGGAGATCCCGGCTAGCGTCGACGGTCCACACCTGATCTATCGGCACGACTATTTTGGCGCTCCCGTCCGCAACGACGCCGACACGGTATGGATGAAGGAACGCCAGATCGAGGCCATGTACCGCGCTCGCTTCGACGAGCGCCGCCACGCGACCGAGGCCCTGGACTCGCTGTTCACCGAAGCCGCCGCCGGGCGCGACAGCCGCAAGCGGGCGTGGCTGATCGCGGTTGCCCACCCGCGGCTCCCTCTCGTTCGCGAGAGGCTGACGCGCGACCAGGCGCAGAAGGTGATGTCCAAGGCAGAGAGCCTTGCCTTGATGTACGCGGGGCGGGGTGGTGTTCACCCCCTGGAGAGCGTGGACCGGCTCAACCCTCGCCCTGGCCTGCGCCGGTGGGTCCTGGTGAACACGGCAGCGGCCGCCTACTCCTTGTGGAAGGAGGCGTGGGCCGCCATCCACCACGACGGATCGGTCACCCTGGCGGCCGCTGTGGGCGGACACCGGCGTGCTGCTTCGGGCGCTGAGGGCGGGGAGTTCTTCGAGGGCCGCCACGTCGAGTCCTCTGCCATCGAGTGCTCGATCGCGGACATGATGGCGTTGGTCCGAGCGACTGCGGACCTGACCGGTGCCGGCGAGTACGACGTGCGTGTCGGAGTCGAGTGGGCTGGCGAAGGGCCGCTGACAATTCTGACCCGGGACACCATGGGCTTCGTTTACGACGAGGTGTCGACCCCTCTGCATCGGTATACGCCTGTCGAGACGACTGTGAATGCAGTTGCTTCTGACCCGGACTTTTTCTGGCAGGTGCACGACCTGGCGCAGGACTGCGTGAACCAGGGCGGTGTGTCGAACGTTCTGATGATCCGCCCTCCAGAGCGTGACGGGTCGGCGTAGCTGAGCTGCTCCCTGCGGGCCTGCTGTTACCGATTCGTTCGTCCCAGAAGCCGGTGCGAGCGATGGCGTCGGCGGTGACAGATGGGGTGCGGTCGACAAGGAGAGGGTGGGGACGGGACCCGCGGTCTCCTTCTTGCGGGAGCCGGTTCGTGGCTACAGTCCAGGCCATGGCTTCTCCCGAGGCACTCGCAGCGCGCGCACTTGCCCAGGCCGCGGTGAAGCTGGCGCAGAGAAAGACCGCCTGCCCCGGGCCGCTGCCGCGGCAGGTCATGGCGCCTCGCATCTGAGGCGTCCATCGCGCCATGACCAGCACCGCTCGGCCCTCCGCCCAGCACTGCGAGCCTGACTCGACAGCCGTCCTGGACGCTGCAAACTGCTGACTGCCCGGCGGAGTTCTGGGATCATCGGCTGATGGTCAGCAGCAGGTACCGCTCGGGACTTCGGCAGCAGCTGGACGCTGTCGTCTCGCGCCACCTCAGCGGGAACACGCACGCCACCCTCAACGCAGCGTTCGCGGAGCTGGCCATGCCGGAGATCCCCAAGGAGGAGGGATCGCTGCGTGAACGAATCGAACGCAGCTACGCCCAGGTCTCCGACAACGACCTCACCCACGTCGCGCAAAGCATCCTGGCTCGTGGGAGCCTCACCGCTGCGACTCGCAACGGGATACAAGATCTACTTTGGGCGGAGTCGTCACCCCCGGGGATATCCAAGAGGGTCCGACGCGAACTGGCCCGAGCCCTGGACCTGGCGGACATGGCACGCCACGAAGCCCGATTCATGACGCTGCTGGAGCGCTTCTGGGTGCTCGACCGTGAAGAATCCCTTGCCGACCTGCTACTTCCCAGCACCAACCGCCCGCCTGGGCTGAGACAGCACATCCAGCAACACGTCTTCCGCAACCCGGAGGACTGGTCGACCGAGGACCTCTTCGAACACCTCGGGGCGTTCGAGGCCGGCGACGCGCGATTCGCCCGTTTCCTCGCATCGGCCGTCTCCGCCGACGTGCTCCTCGACGAGCCCGCCCAACGTCACCTCGTGGCACAGATCAACGAGCAGATCCGGAGCGCGGGAGTCGAGCTCCGTGAGACCGGGGCCGACGGCGGCTACCCGCGCTTCACCGTGGTCTCCACCCGGCTCGCCGACAACCGACGGCCGAAGAACGTCATCTTCGCCTCGCTCACCAAGCCGGACATCCGATTCCTCTCCGCAGTGGACAACGACATCGAAATCGTCGGTGACCCCGGCAACGTCCTTGTCTACGACCGCGAGATCACAGGCGACGGCATCCGCTGGCGAGACCTCCAAACCTGGTGGCAGGACACCCAAAAGATCGCAGACGAGGCCGAAGCCAAGAAGACCCTCTACCACCGGCTCCGCCGCAGCCTGCCCGGCAACTCACCCGGGCAGCGCAACGTCTTCGAGCTCTACCACCACATCCTCGGCTCTGCCGTCTATGACCTCCCGGCGCTCCTGCCCGAGGTGTGGCTCCACTGGGACCACAAAACAGTCCGTGAGCGTGGCCCTGAAGCGCTGCTGCGCTCCCGCATGGACTTCCTGCTCCTACTGCCCCACGGCCAGCGCGTCGTTCTTGAGGTCGACGGGTCCCAGCACTACACCCGCGACGACGGTCAGGTACCCGACAGCTGTAAGTACGCGGAGCTGGTGGCTGGGGACCGCGAACTCAAGCTCAGAGGTTACGAGGTCTTCCGGTTCGGCCACGACGAACTCAGGGACGCGGAACGTGCCAGGCTCCTGCTCCAAGAGTTCCTGCTGGCCCTCTTCCAACGTTTCGAAGTGAACGGCCGCACCAGCTGACACAGGAGGCCGGAGCACGGGCCGGATGAATACGGGTACCTATCCGGCCCCAGCCGTGAAGTCTGAACTCGCACGACCACCGCCGAAGACAGGGAAGTGGCGTCCCGGTTCGGCGTACTCCGGCTCCGGGATTTCGGGAACCCGCGCGCTTCCCGTAAGCCGGGGCGGAACTGTCGGCCAGTGCGCAGGTCGGGCACGAAGGCGTCCAGGACGACGCGGCGGAAGCGCCGGCGCTGGGCGGGGGTGAGGTGCTGGAGGTCGGTGGTGAAGCGGGGGAGGGTCTCGAAGGTGGGCACGTGGTCTCCTCCGGGCAGCACGACGAAGCCCCCGGCGGTTGCCAGGGGCTGCTGTAGGCGGTGCTCGTTGGTGGTGTTCGTTCCGTGGTGCTGAATGCTGCTCAGTGGTGCTGGATGGTGTTGTCCGGGCCGTGGTGTGAGGACTGCCGGAGAGCGATGACATTCGTGTTCGGCCCGGCGCCGCTTCCCGCCCGGCGGGCACCTGAGAAGAAAGTTCGGCCGCTGCTCCCGCCTGACGGGACGTACGACTGATCGGCCTTTTCTCGCAGGTCAGAGCCGTGTGACGTGGTCTCCATGACAGTGGATATCAAGGTCATCCGGGCCGGTCAGATGTACCGCTACTACCTGCGCCAGACCGTCGTCGGCGACGGCCGCCGCCCGGCCCGCACGCCGCTGCGCGCCGCCCAGGAGCAAGCCGGTGTCCCGGCCGGGCGATGGATGGGCCGCGGCTTGGGCGCGCTCGGACTCGCGCCGGGTGAGGAAGTCACCGAGGCGCAGCTGCGGAACCTGTTCGGCGAGTGGGGCCGGCACCCGGACGCGGACCGGATCGAGGCCGACCTGCTCGCCAAGGGCGAGTCCCCGAAGAAGGCGTTCAAGGCCGGCGCCCTCGGACGTCAGGTGGCGGTCACCGGTGTCGACTTCGTCTTCCGGCCGCAGCCGACGATCTACCTCCTGTGGGCGCTGGGGGATGACGAGACCCGGCGGGTGATCGAGGCCGCTCACGAGCGGGCGATCGTACGGGTACTGGAGTGGATCGAGGACGAGGTGGCGGTGATCCGCTACGGCAAGGACGGGGTCCACCGGGTGCGGCCGCCCGGCGGTCTGGTCGCCGCCCGCTTCCGCCACTACGAGGCACGCTCCGGGATGCCGCTGCTCCATGACCATCTGCTGCTGTCGGTGAAGGGGCAGCGCCTGGACGGGAAGTGGGGGTCCATCCACTCCCTGGCCCTGTACGAGAACACCGTCGCCGCCTCCGCGCTCTACAACGAGCTCGTGGCCGCTGAGGTCTGCGAAGAGCTGGGGCTGGCGACCGAGCCGCGCACCGTCACCCCCGGGCGCCGGCCCGTGATGGAGATTGCCGGGGTGCCGCACGACCTGATCCGCTGGACCTCCCGGCGCAGCGACCAGATCGCCGCCTGCCGGGAGGACCTGGAGCACGAGTACGTCACCGCCGTCAAAGACGACGGCACCCCGAAGTTCCTGCCCGTGGTCTCCGAGCGGGCCCGCGCCAAGCTGAACGCTGTGGCCGCCCGCAAGACCCGCCCGCCCAAGCAGAAGACCCAGCCGCTCGCGCAGCTGCGCGCCTGGTGGAAGGCGAGCGCGATCCTCACCTCCGGTGTCGCCGCCGACGTCATCAACTCCCTCCTTGAGCACGCCCGCGCCGCGGCTGCCGCGATCCGGGCCCGGGTCGCCGCCGTGGTCGACGTCGCCCTGGCGGCCGTCGACGTCGCCGCGACGTTGTTCGTGATGAACGAAGGCGGCCGATTCCACCGGAGGCACCTGCTCGCCGAAGCCCGCCGCCACCTCGCCCTCGTCCAGCGCGGCCGCCGCCGCGACCCGGGCCTGGACGAGAAGATCGTGGCCGCCGCCATCTCCACCCACTGCCTGGACATCAGCGAGCCGAAGACCACGATCGGCCGACTGTCGGAGTACCGCCTCTACACCGCCCGGTGGGCCCTGTCCGACCTCCCCGCCCGACGCCGCCCACCCACCCCCACACCCGACCCGGACCGGCAGCCCCCGGCCGATCCCGGCGAGCCGGCTGCGCCCCGGCCCCCGGGCCAGGACGCGGGGGAGTGGGAGATCCCCCGGATCCCGCTGCAGTACGACCGCGCCGTCCTCGCTGGCGCCGTGGTGCGGGAGAAGCTGCGCACCACCACCACCACCGCCATGCGGGGCCGGGCGTACGACATCGCCCGGCACCAGCAGGCGGCGATGCCCGAGCAGCTGCTCGCGCCCGCGGGCGCCGACCCCGAGAACGACGACCAGGAGCAGAAGCCCGGCCGCCGCGAGGCGCACCTGACGGCGCTGCGGGCCCTGCGGGAATCCCGCACGGACGTGGAAGCCCTCGATGTCACCGCCGAACGCCTGCGCCACCTCCAGGACGCGTTCACCGCAGCGGCCGACCGGGCCCATACGACGATGGACCGCTACGCCCACCGCGACGATGTCGAGAAGCCGCACCCGGCGCGCAGGGACGATCAGCAGGAGCACCGCCCGCAGGAGCCCGGACCGCACCGCGGCCGGGAGGCCGGCCACTGAGCGCACCCGATGCCACGGCGCGCACCGACGATGCCCCGGTGTCCACTCCACCGAGTGGAGTCCACCGGCCGGGAGTGGACGCCACCGCGCTCACCGTCCACTCCACCGAGTGGAGCCCACCGAGTGGAGCCCACCGAGTGGAGCCCACCGAGTGGAGCCCACCGAGTGGAGTGGACGACATCGACGGGGGCGATGCCGCGCATCCACCCGGTGCTGTGCACCCGATGCGACTGACGATGCCGTGCACTCCCACCTGGGTGCCCGGCATCGTCTCGGGAGTGCACGGCATCGCCGATGACGATGCCGGGCATCGCCGGGCGTGCATCCGGTGCGCGTCGCCGCCGGGCGGGGTGCGCGCACCGGGTGCGCTGCCGGACCGTGTGGATGCGCACCATCCGCATCGGGTGCGCGCACCTCGGTGCGCCCCGGCGGCGGGGTACCGGGCGACCCACCGCCAGGCGCACCGAGGTGCCCCCGCACCTCGAATTTCTGTGACCTGCCGCACATTCGCGGGTTGGGCAAGACGATGGTCAAGGGGTCGTGTGATAGAGGAGTTCGGCCCCGATCGTGCTCTGCGGCGGGAGGCCGCGCGTACCGCCCGACCGCACCGCGCGCGCGTGGTGCGCGCACCAATCGCGTCTCCACATCGGCGGTGCGCGCACGCGATGCGCATCGGATGCGCACCACGGTGCGCACGACTCCAGGTCGTGCGCACCGACCCGGTGCGCGGTGCGCGCACGCGATGCGCACTGGTGCGGCTACCGGTGTTCACCGACCGCGGAGTGCGCCGCGCGGGCCTGCTCCACGCGCCCGTCGCGTATCACCTCCAGGGCGCGGTGGCCTTCCTGCGGGTCGGTGACGAAGACCTGGCAGACGAAGTGCGCGATGCAGCGGGCGATGGCCGGCGCCGCACTGGCCGGGCAGTCGCTGGCCCACGTGCGGATCGCCATGAGGAAGACGACGCCGAGCTCGTTCAGGGCGAAGGAGTCGGCGCAGACATCCTCAATGTCATCTCCCAGGGCGGTCACCGGGAAGACGAGCTCCTGCGCGATGGCGACCAGCAGACCGGCGTGGGGGAGGAGATCGACCGTGAGCTGATCCACGGTGGCGGTGTCGTCGGCGTCGACCGCCAGCACGTAGTCGAACGCGAGCTGGACCTGCGCCGGGGTCAGCTGCGGGTAGTAGTACGTCGGCATGTTCTCGGACATCGGTGTCTCCTGTCGTGCGGCCACCGTGTGGGTCGCGGCGGCTTCTCCAGCAGGATTCAGCGGCGGACCTGTGGACAGAGGACGGAGATTTCTCCCCCGCTCCCCGAATGCGGACGAATAACCACTGCAAGGGGCAAACCGTTCGGGCGGCGGGTCGGGCGGATGACCCCTTGTCCAGGTCGGCCGTACTTCCGCGAGCGCCGCGTTTCCCCTTGACCACCCTGGCTAGCGGCCGCGATCAGACAGCGGACAAGGGGTGGCTCTGCACGATGGCGCCTGCTCTGGTGCGCACGGCACCGCTTCCCGCTGTGTGCGCCGGGGCCGCGCCTCCCGTCCGAGGGGCGCGGAGCCGACCGGCAGGAGAAGACCACCGTGACGACCACCGCCCACCCGATGCCCGAGCCGGCCTTCACCCCGACACACAACCCGTCCCAGGGCCCGAAGACGCTGCCCGGACAGGGGCACACTCACGGACCCACTCACGGGCCCGCTGCCGGACCCACAGCCGACGCGGGCCCCGAGAGCGTTATGCCAGCTCGCAAGGGGGATTCACCCTTCGCGCGGGGTGCCGACTCCTCTCTGGTACCTGCTTCCACCGAGTACGGAGTGGAACATGATCTGCGGATACTGCAGCTGCTCGCCTGCACCCGGGTCGCCACGCCCCACCAGCTCCACACCTGGCTGACTCCGATGGCGACGGACTCCAGCACCATCCGCAAGCACCTGCGCGGCATGGCGAAGGACGGCCTGGTGGCCGCGAACGAGAAGCGGCGGCCGCACATCTGGTTCCTCACCGACGCCGGCCTCGCGGAGGCGCGCCGCGCGGGGCTCGCCGAGCACCGCACCACACAGGTGACCGGCGAGCACGTCGCCGCCTCTCCGGCCTTCGCGCACGCCCTGGCCGTCACCGACACGGCCATCGCGTTCTCCCGCGACCTGGCGCCGGACACCAGGTTCGGCACGGCCCTGGGCGAAGTCGGCGACTGGGAGGTCGAAGTCGCCCACCCGCTGGGAGGCGGCGGCCTGCTCATCCCGGACGCCGTGCTGCACCTCCAGGTCCAGAACCTGCCCCACGTCTTCGTCGAACTGGACCGCGCCACCATGTCGCTGGGCAAGCTGATCAACAAGGTCGCCGCCTACGACCGCTACCGCCACTACACCCACCGACCCACCGGGCCACGCCTCGCGCGCGCAGCCGGCGCGGGCCCCGCCGGGCTGCCGGACTGGTTCACCCGCTACCCCAGGGCCGGGGCTGAGACGAAGTTCCCGCCCCTGCTGATCGTCCTGGCCGACAAGAAGAAGACCACCCTGGACAACCGGACCGCCGACACCCTCGCGGGCATCCGCACCCTGCGCGGCATCCGCCGCCGCGAACTCGCCGTCGGCATCACCACCCTCCCCAACCTCCAGGAACACGGACCCCTCAACCCGATCTGGCACAGCACCACCAGCGACCAGCCGCTGCGCCTGGCCGCGCTCATCAACGGACGACGGGAGCACGGCGGGTGACAACCCGGCCCCTCGGTTCGTTGATCCCCTCATGACACACCTGCCGTCACCCGAAGAGATCGAGGCCGCCCGCACACCCAACGGTGGCTACGGACGGGAACAGCTCGCGGCCTGGGGCATCGACTGGCCACCGCCCAAGGGATGGAGCAAGCACCTGAAGAAGCGCTGGCAGGACCAGCAGGACGGCGACGAACACGCCTGACAGCGACGGGCCGCACGGAAGACTCCGTGCGGCCCGTCGACGTCGTACGTCAGAGGTTCACTCACCTGCTCAGGCGGATACGCGGTCCCCACGCGAACTCGAGGTCGTCCAGCAGCACGATCTCCTCTTCCTTCTCCCACTGGCCACGCAGGAGGAACGGGCTGGTCTCCATCCGCTCCAGGATGACCAGGGTCTCGGGCTGCCCGATCAGCGCGTACCGGCCGTGCGAGGCGGGCCTGCTGCCCGGCCCGTACGCGCGCAGGAGTTCCTCCAGGCGGCCGCGGTGCTGCTCCACGAACGCTGCCAGGCGCTCGATGTACCCCTCGTGGTCCTCGGTGCGCACCGTGCTGAGCGCCACGTCCAGGAACGCCCCGTTCGGCCAGTGGCGCGTCCCCGGCGCGGCCAGGGCCCACGGGAAGCGTTCCGCCGCCGCCAGGACGTCCCTCGCGTCCAGCGCCACGGGCGGGGCCGGGGTGGGCGCCGGGGACTCCTCCGGGGCGGGCGGGGCCAGCTCCTGGCCGTACGCGTTGGCGTCGTGCTGCTCGATGCTCACGTGGTGCCTCCCTCGTCTGTGCGGGTGCGGTGGGCGACCCAGTCCGGATCGCGTACGGGCACCGGCACCGGGGTGTCGGCAGCCGGGGCGCGCATGATGCGCCAGCTGGCGCGCGGCGCGGTGACGACGTGGACCAGGACGACGACGGCCTGCCGTACGGAGCCGCCCCGGACCCACGTCCCGGTGAAGCGGACCTGACCGGCCGCCCAGTCGCCCGCACGCCGCCAGGGGCGAAGGCGTCCGAGCAGATAGCCGGCCGCGAGCACGGCGGCCGCGGTGACGACGATGCCCATCACGACCACCGCATCCCGACCGCGGACAGCTGCTCCATCCGCTCCGGGGGCAGCGCGGCGGCCCTGCTCCGCTGGTTGTTGACCCACGCCCCCAGGCGGTACTGATCCTCCCGGCCGTCCTCGGAGAGCACGGTCTCCACGTGCTTGCGCGGGACCTTGAGGTGGCCCTCGCGCTCGAAGTACTGCCGGGCGGCCGCGAGGTTGGCGGTCCACTTGTCGGCCTGCGTACGGGGCCGCGGGGGCTTCTCGTCCTCGGTGGCGGGCTCGATCCCGAGGACCTGCTCGCACATCCACTGCTGCACGCCGGTGAGCTGGTCCCACCCATTCCGGACCGACTGCACCCACCGCCCGAGGTCTTCGCCCTGGCGCAGGAACTCGCCCGTCTCGGTGGGCAGCGCCTCACCAGCGTCCAGGTGCAGCCGGACCAGGTGGAAGGACCGCTGCCACGTCACCGGCCACGACGGGCACCAAGAGGCGTCGATCTCCTCCAGCTGCTCGCGCCGGGTGTCCGACAGCGCCCCGGCCGACGACTCCACCGGCAGGCCCTCCGCGCGCCGCTGCTCGTTCTCAGCGGCCTTCCTCGCCGCGGCCCGCGCGTTCTTCAACCAGATGCCCACCGCCGCGCCCTGGAAGGTGGCGTCCAGCGGCGCCAGGAGGTGCCCGTGCTCGGCAGCCCACCCGCGCGCGGCGGACAGGCCCTCCGCCCACGCGACGTCGAAGTGGGACCAGATCATGCCGAGCTTCTCCAGCTGGACGACGCGGTCCTCGTCCATGTCGCCGCGGGCGTAGAAGCGGCGGGCGTCGGCGGTCCACTGCCCGAGAGGGAACCCGGCAAGCGAGGCCGGCCACCCCTCGCCTTCCGCCTCCTGGTCGTCGACGGCGGGCACGCGGAACGTGAACGGCACCTTCAAGTCGCCGTGCTCGCGGGCGTAGATCACGGCCGCTTCCACGCCGCGCCGCCAGTGCTCGTGCTCGGGGTTGAGGACGCGCAGGTTGATGAACGCGGCGAGGGCGGCCGGGTCGCGAGGCGTACTGAACTTCAGGAGAGCCTTGGCGGGGGCGCTGACGCCTCCGGAGCCCTCGCCGCTCCCCTTGCTGCTCTTCCCACTCTCGTCCTTCGCTACGGGCCTGTAGGCGCTCGCCACCTGCTGCTCCGCGAGGGTCTCCACGATCCTCGCGTCGTGGGCCCGCAGCGCCTCCAACAGCTTGGCCAGCCCGCCGAACGCCCGAGACGTGAGCATGTTGTCGGCCGTCTCCCCGGGTCCGAGCAACACCGGCACCACGAGCGAGGCCATCTTGCCCTCGCCCGGCTGCATCCGCAGGGCCCGGCCCACCGCCTGGACCAGGTCGGGCATGGAGCCGCGTACGTCAGCCCAGTACACGGAGTCGCAGTGCTTGGTGTCGACGCCCTCGCCCAGGACCTTCACCGAGCACAGGAAGCACTTCTCCACCACGGTGCCGTCCGTGGCGATCCCGTCGGCGAACTCGCCCAGCAGACGCCGCCGGTGGAGCGGCTTGTGGTCCCCGCACAGCCAGTCCGCCCAGATCGTGGCCGGGTACAGCTCGGGGTCGGATGCGTGCAGCTGCGCGGCGACGTCGGGAAGGCCGGCCGCGAACGCTTCGGCCTCCTTCACCATGTGGTGGAAGACCAGCGTGCGGCGGAAGCCCTCCTCCGACGACGCCTTCACCAGCGCGGTCTGGAGAGCGGCGAGCCGCGCCCCGCGGACCTCTGCAGAGCGGCCTTCGGCGCCCAGGAGCTGCGCGGCCTGGAGTGCGGTGTCGGTGACGTCGACACATACGACCTGGTAGGGGGCACAGATTCCCCGGTCGATGGCGTCCGAGAGCGTCAGCGTGAAGCAGCGGCTGCCGAAGGGCCCGTCCGGGTTGTCGTCCATGCTCGCGACCAGCTCGCCCGGTGCGCCGGCCTCGTCCTCGTCCCCGAGCTGCCACAGCCGGGGCGTGGCCGTCATGTACAGGCGGCGCAGGGAGGGGATCTTTTGGTTGTCGTGGATGACCGCCCAGGGCTTCCCGATCCGGCCCGAAACGCGGTGGGCTTCGTCCACGACGATCAGGTCCCAAGCCGAAAGGCCGGCGGCGTGCGCGCGCTCCAGCGTGCCGAGTCCGAGGCTGGCGTACGTGGCGTACACGGTGACCTTCTCCAGGCCGCGCGTCCACTCCACGAGCTCGTCCACGTCCGTGGTGTTGGGGAAGGACACCTCCTCACCCCGCAGCGAGGACACCCCGATCATCGGCCCCCGGCGGCCTCCCTCGCGCCACGCGGACTCGGTCTGGGCGAGCAGGTCCAGCGAGGGCACGAGCACCAGCACACGGCCCGCATGGAGCTCCTCCGCGCTGCGAACCGCCACCCGGGTCTTGCCGGACCCGGTTGCCATGATCACCTGCGTTCGAAGCCCTCGTTCGGGCACAAGTGATCTTGCAGGCAATTCGAGCGCACGGAGGACCGCATCAATGGCTTCCCGCTGGGCTGCCTCGCGCTGGTCAATGCGGTTGGTGGTCGACATATCCGCCTGCCTTCTCCTGGATGCCGTCCGGTCGACTGGAGCGGCGGGAAACGGGAAACCTGCACGTAGACGAGCCGCAAGAGCTACGGTTGGACTGACGCGATCGGTTCGCTGCTCTGCCTCACCGAGCACCGGAAAGGCCGTGTGGTGGATCTCGATAACCTCCCCAAGTGCTCTGGGGTGGTGTGCTCTAAGTCCAGAGTCTATCCCCACATCAAAAAAGAGACACACGGAATCACGAGATTCCCCCTAACGTG
>NZ_CP109462.1:300000-388248 GCF_036227565.1 Streptomyces sp. NBC_01454 | reverse complement strand
TCGGGCTCCCGGTGTCGGCGTCTTGTGTACCCGATTATGTCACGCCGTTGTGTACCGCGCAAGTTCTGTAACGGTAACTCGTCGTTACAGTCCCTCTCTCGTAGAGGTCTAGACCTCTTGGTAATTCTAGCAATTGGAACAACGGGCTATCGGGGGTGGGCGTTGATTATGTACCTGGGTTTGCGAATGGCGTTACATTCTCACGCTGTTGCCGGGGGGGATATGTTATGTACCGGCCTTCTCTGCCGTCTGAATTCTCATCCCGGAGCGTGGAGAATTGCTAGGTCTGTCTTTCGTGCTTTCCGGTGGTGAGGTCTTTCTGCAGTGCGAGGCAGAGCGTGAGGAGGGCGCCGGGGGTGGGGATTTGCGGGCCGGCCGGTTGGAGGCGGCCGGCCCGGCCGGTCAGGCGCCGAGGCCGATGTGGGAGACGTAGGTGTAGGCGCCCCAGTCGGAGTCGAGCTCGCCGATGATGTCGTCCCAGATCTCTTCGAGCCCGGCGACGTCGCCGGCGACGAAGGCGTCGACCGCGTCATCCCAGATGTAACGGACTTGGAAGCGGCGTACGCGCAGGTTGCTGCGGCGCCGCGGTGCCTCGACGACGTCCTGGTTGATGGGGTGGATCTCCAGTTCGGTGCCGTGGCCGCCACGGTTGAGGTGCTGTTTCAGGGCGCCGGGGTTGTTGAGGATGTTGGTGGCGCGCAGGTTCCAGTAGGCGGTGTCGATCGCTTCCTGGTTCTCGGGGCGGGGGTGTTGGGTGCCTCTGGTCCAGGCGCGGATGGTGGGGCGGGTGGCGGTGATGCCGGCTTCGGCCATGGCCTGGGCGCCGCCGCCGGTGGTGGTGAGGTAGTTCATGCGGGCCATGAGGCCGCGGCGGGTGCTGGCGGGGGATCTGATGCCGCCGTGGATGATCATGCGTTCCAGGGCGTCTTCGAGGGCGCGGCCGAGGGCGTATTTGCCGTGGATGTTTCCGGGGTCGCGGTTGGCCCCGTATTTTCCGAAGTTCTTCCATCCGTCGGTGGACATCAGGCGGTGGTCTTCCTCGGCAGGGTGTACTGGTTCTTGAGTTTCATTTCGGCGGGGCTGCGGCCTTCGGTGAATACGGTACGCCAGTCTCCGCCGGTGACGTGGAGTTCGTCCGTGCCGCGGACGCGGACGACGGTGAGGCCTTCTTTGTGGGCGCGGTGGGCTTTGTACCAGAGGTTGGCGAATGCCTGGGAGCGGATGGTGTGCATCCACTCGGGTCGGCGGATTTCGAGGTTGGCGTTTGATTCGCCGAGGGTGGAGGTGAATTTCGAGTACATGGCTTTCACGTATTCGACGGCCACGGTTCCGTCGGCGTATCCGGCGGCTTCGCGTTCCAGGGCGGTGTGGCGGGCTTCGGTGAGGACGCGGCGGAATTTCTCCAGCAGGCCTTCGCTGGCGCCGCTGGTCCAGCTCTCGGCGATCACCGGCTGGTCGCACAGGTCGTAGCGGGCGCAGCGGATGAGGAGGCGGATGGTGGCGTCGGTGAGGACGACGGGGCCGGTCTCGCGGCGGTTGCCGATGGGGTCGGGGAGGTGGGGGTGGTGCCAGGTGGGGCGTTGGGTGAGGAGGTGGACGCCGGAGAGTTTGGGGTCGAAGCCGCCGTGGGGGTTGTGCCTGAGGGCGCCGATGGGCAGGTGTGTCTTGAAGGCGGCCATGAAGGAGGCGTTGGTGTCGAGGGCGTCGACGGTGACGGGGTCCAGGGCGCCGGTGTTGAGTTGGTCGGTGAGGTGGGTGTTGGTCCAGTTGTGGCGTCCTTCCCAGATTTCGTCTGAGCCGTCCTTGGTCTTTTTGCGGAGGATTTCGAGGAGTTCCGGATAGACGGTGTGGTCGTAATTCGAGCCGACGCGGGTTTCTTTGAATAGGGCCATGGCGTCGGGCACGGCCTTTTTCACCAGGGCGGCGGTGGCGGCTTCGACGTCGCCGCCGTGCTCCTGGAGGGCCTGGTCGACCGCGCGGGTGATCTGGCCGGTGTAGTGGGAGTAGTCGCGGCCGGCGTAGGTGCCGCTGCTGGCGGTGGTGCGTGGCGGCTGGGTGTGGTGCGGCGTCGGGTCGGTGGTGGTGGCTCCAGGGTCTGGAGTGGGCTCTGGCGCGGGTGTGTGCGGATTGCTGGTCGGCTCGCTGGTTGCGACGGGTGTGGAGCGGCCGGGGACGGCTACGGGCGGCCAGGCGGAGGCTCCGGGCGCGGCGGGGGCCTGGGGGGTGGGCTCGGGGGCGGTCTGCTCGGGGGGTTCGGGGGCGTGGGCGTAGGGGTCGAAGTCGGTGGGGTCGGTGAGGCGGGCGTGGGCGCGGTCGGCGTGGAGGGTGAGGGTGGTCTGGAGGCCGAGGTCGCGTTCGGTGATGGCGAGTTGGACGCGGTGGTGGGGGTGGTCGGGGTCGGGGGTGAGGTGCAGGACGGTGTCGAGGCCGAGGGTGTTGATCAGGTCGGGGTGGTCGGTGTCGAGGGCGGCGAGGACCGGGAGGTGGTGGGTGCGGGCGAGGTGGGCGAGGGTCTGGGCGGCGTCGCGGAGGCGGGGGCCGGACAGGGGCAGGTGGGGGTCGTCGGCGGCCTGGAGGCGGTCGACGACGAGGAGGGCCGTGCCGGTGAGGTCGGTGAGGGTCTCGGCGATGGCAGCTGCGGTGAGGTCGGTGCCGTCGTCGATGTAGAGGGGAGCTGTGGCCAGGTCGTGGTGGAGGGCGGCGACGTCGGCCTGTTCGGTGTCGGTGAGCTGGCCGGCGCGCAGGCGGCGGTAGTCGACGGGGAGGTGGGCGGCGACGATGCGGGCGGCGATGTCGGCGCGGGTGAGGCCGGAGGCGGCGTAGAGGACGGGCTGGTGGTGGTCGAGGGCGGTGGTGCGGGCTGCGGTGGTGGCGAGGAGGCTGCCGCCGGTGCCGGGGGCTGCGGCGACGAGGTAGAAGCGGCCGGGCTGGAGGCCGCCGAGGGCGTGGTCGAGGCTGGGGATGCCGGTGGACAGGCCGCGCGGGGACGTGACTGTGTCGGTGGTGGGTTCGGTGTCCGGGGTGGTGGGGGCCAGGACGGTGGTGAAGGCCTCGCCGAGGGGGGCGAGGCGGCGTGAGGCGCGTGGCGCGGCCGGGACGCCGGTGTGGGCGGGGGCGGTGTCGGTGGGCGCGTGGTGCAGGGCGGCGGCCGCGGGGGTGTCATCGGTGGTGTCGGGCGCGGTCTTCGGGTCGGTGGCCGGGGGGACGGGGGCCGGGTGGGGGTGCTGTTCGGCCGGGGTCGGGTCGTTCGGTTCGGCCGGCGCCGGGGCGGCGTCGGCCGCGGTCGTACGGGCGGGCTGGGGCGACGGTGCTGGTTCGGCGCCGGTCGGGGCGGGACCGGTGGGCTCCGCGACGGGCGTGGGCCCGGTGGGCGGGACGGCAGCGGTGGCCGGGGGCGCCGCGGTGGTGGGTGCGGGGGTCGTCGGCGGGTGGGGGGTGCCGGTGGGGGTGGCCGGGAGCAGCACGGCGACGGGGGTGGTGTGGCGGCGCAGGACCTGGGGGTGGCCCTGGGCGGCTTCGTGGATGAGGTCGCCGAGCTTCTTGCGGGCGTCGGCGATCCCGTGGGCGGGCGCTTGCTCGAGGTCCCAGCCGAGTGCGGTGGCGGCGTCGGGGGTGGTCAGGAGGGCGTGGTCGGTGTCTTCGCGGGTGAGGGGGGTGGGGGTGCCGTCGGCGGCGGCGCGGATCAGGTCGGGCAGCGCGGCGCGGGCCTGGTGGAGCGTGGCGGGGGTCTTGCCCGGGACGGCCTTGGTCTTGCCGGGCGGCGGGGCCGGTTCGGTTGTGGTGGTCGCAGGCTGGTCGGAGTCGGCGGCGGGGGCCAGCGTGGCGGGGGCCGGCGGCTCCGCGGCGCCGTGGGAGGGCGGGACGGCGGGCCGGCTGGGGGCCGGGGCGGTGTCGGCGGCCCGGGGGGCGGGTTGTTCTTGTGGCGCTGTGAGTGCGTCGGTGGCGGGGAGCGGTCCGGCGGCCCTGTCTGGGGCGGAGGGTGTGGTCGGGGTGGGGGGCGCGGTGGCAGGTTCCGGGCCGGCTGCGGACGGTGCGGCGGTCGCCCCGGGCTCGGGAGCGGGCGGCACGAGGGCGGCGGCCGGGGTGGAGATGGGGGCGTCTTCGCCGGCCGGGTCCAGGTGGTGGTGCAGGAGCACGCACGAGCTCAAGGACGCCAGGGCACGACGCTGAAGGACGTCGTCGAGGCGGTCGTCGCCGCCCAGGACCAGCGGGAAGTTGTCGGCCGACCACAGGTCGTACAGCATGCGCAGGGCCGCGGTGGGCAGTTCGTGGGCCTTTGGCACGATGACCAGCCGGGAGGCGCGGCGCAGTTCGGCGGCGATCAGGTCCTCGGTGGCCCACAGCGTGCCGGGCTGTGGCACGCGCTGGTCGAGGCCGAGCTGTACGAACAGGTCGCGTACCAGGGAGGTACGGTCCTTGCCGCCCGTGTGCACGGCTGGAAGGTTCGGGAGGCTGGGAGTGCGGGTGAGGGCGGTGTGCACGGTGGTGGCGTCGGGGCCGGTGACGGTCAGGATGGCGCGGGCCTGGGCGATCTCCCGTACGTGGTCGGCCAGTTCTTCGCCGTGGGCGGTGCTGGCAGGTTCTGGGGCGGTCCGCGGGTCGCCGGTGACCGCGGGGTCGGCGGCCGCGTCGTCGGCGGGCGCGGCAAGGGCTGCGGGGTCGGCGGGCGGGGAGGTGTCGGGCGGTGCCGGGGTGGTGGCGGGCTCGGCGGGGCGGGGGTCCTGCTGCTCGGCCGGAGTTGTACCGCTCGGCGCGGGGGTGTCCGGGGAGGTCGGCGCTACGTGGTGCCGGAGGGTCACGCGGGAGTTCAGGCTCGCCATGTCCGAACGCGACAGGAGAGTGGTGAGGTTGGTGTCGCCGATCAGGACCAGCGCGAAGTTCTCGCGCGCCCACAGGCTGTAGAGCAGTTGGAGGGCGGAGGCGCGCAGGCCGGGGGCGGTGGTGGCGATGATGAGGCGGGGGGCTCGCTTGAGTTCGGCGACGATCAGGTCTTCGGTGTCCCCCAGGGCGTGGGGTCGTCGCTGTCGGCGGCCGAGGCCCAGCTGCGTGTAGAGAGCGCGGACCATGGAGGCGCGGTCGTCGCCGGCCACGGACACGGCCGGCTGGCCTGCGGGCAGGTGCTGGGCGAGGGCGGTGTGGGCGACGTCCGGGTGGGGGCTGTTGAGGACCAGGACGGTGCGGCGTTCGGTGATCTCGTGCAGGGCGCCGGCCAGCTCGTCGCCGGCCAGTTCGGCGGCGGCCGGCTCGTCGGCGGCCGGAAGGGGGTTGGGTGCCTCCTCGACGGCGCCGCCCTCGGGCCCGGCGGCCGAGACCGTGTCGGGAGCGGCAGCGGGATCGGGGAGGAAGCCGTCGGCGGACTCCGGCGCGGCGGGCGGCTCGGCCGGGACGGCTGCGGGAGCAGCCGGGGTGGAGGCGGGGGCCGGGGCTGTGGGGGGCTGCTCGGCGGGGGCCTTCCCGCTCGCTTTGGCCGGCGCGGCCAGGGCGGGGCGCAGGTAGTCGTCGACGACCTGCTGCAGCAGCGCGTAGGCCCGCCCGGCGCGGTCGCTGGTGGGACCGCCGAACGCGGAACGGGGGGCAATGAGCAGCACGTGCCAGTGAGCGCCGGTCGTGCGCATATTCGCGGCGGCACTCAGCGCCAGGCGCAGCGGGCGGCCGGACTTCTCCGCCAGCCCCCCGCGCGCCGGGTTCACCAGACCATGAGCGGGCACGGACAGGTTCTGACGCAGCGCGAGCGGCACACTCCCCCACACCGGGTCGTCGGCGGGCGGCAGCAGCAGGCCCGTAGCTGCCCCGGTGTTGGCGGCGGAGACGGAACGCGAGGAGGACACGGGCAACTCCAGCAGAAGCAGGACGGGGTGGGCCGCGTCGCGGGCGGCGGCCGGGGCCGGCGGAGGACAGGCGCGCAGCGGTCGGCCACACGCCGCACAAGGGGTGTAACGCCTTGAGGACGAGTCTAGCCCTCCGGTACATAATCGGGGCCGGTTTGTGTAACGCGTGAGGGTGGATGAGGTGGTCGGCACAGTGACGCCGACTGCGAGACGGCCGGGCACGGGCGGAGGGTGAGTCGGAGCTCGTGCCGGGGGTCGGCGGGCCGGGGCTGTGGAGCGGAGCGGGGCGTGGGTGGGCGCAGCTGCGGCGACGGGCAACGGGCGCGGCGCGGCGGGCGGGAGCGGCGGGCGGGCGGGCGGGCGGGCGGGCGGGAGCAGTACAGCCGCTGCGGGTCGGGGCGGTAGGGGGTGGGCGCGGTGCACGAGAACGTGGTCCCTGCCTGAACGTGCCCCGGGTGGGGCCGGGTTCACCGGGTCCGGACGCCAGCGCGGTCGAGCCGGGCGGACACGTTCACCGGGCTGCGGATGCCCGACCGCAGGAGCGGCATCATGCCGGGGCGGCTCGGTGTCCGCGTTCCGGTGGCGGCCGGCGGGAGCGGGGCCGACGCGACGGCACGGCGAGGCGCGCGCATGCGAGCGGGCGCCGGAACTCGCGGGCGGGCACCTGAGTTCGTACCTGCCGAGGAACAGGGGCGGGCCGAAGCGGGCGCCGGGCGGTACTGCGGCACAGGGCGGGGTGGTGGGAGTTGTTCACCGACGTTCGCCGAACAACTTCGTACAGCCGCGAGCACCCGACACGGCAGAGCCCGAGCCCCCAGGCCGACAGCGCGGCGGCCGGCGGTGCACGGCGCCGGCTTGGCGACGGGGCGGCCACGACGACACAGGGCGGGGCCGGCCCTGCGCGCGACGCCGGGCGGCGCACCGGGCCGGGCCGGGCGGGGACGGGCAGCGGTACACCCGTACGGCTCCGTGACCGTGTCCGCGGTTGGTCGTTGAACCGATGGGGTTATCTGTGGCCTGCTCCGCCCGGCTACCGGCTGGGGCGAGGTGTCGGTGACCCGGCACCGGAGGCCGTCGTCTCGGCGTGTTCCCGCGCGCGGGCCTGCTGGGCCGGTGGAACCCAGCGGCCGGGCGAGAGCGGGAACGGACGACGCGCGGCACGGCGGCAGCGCGGCAGGGGGCCAGTGACCTCGGTACCGACCGCAGGACGCCCGGCGCGGCACCGACCGGAGACGGCCGGCGGGGAGCCCGGCGGCGACGGCCGGCGGGCTGAGAGCTCGACGGCCCGGCGGGACCGGACAACGGACAACGGACAACGGACAACGGGCCGGGGCGCGGGCGGCCGGCGGACGGGCGGGAGCGGGTGCCGCGACGAGCCGGACGACGGACGGCGCGGCGGAGCCGCGGGTGGGAACGGCCGGGAGCCCGGCAGGCCGACGACGGGCGGCACGGCAGGGTGCGGCGGCGGCCGGCGCGGGGCCCGGCGGCAAGCACGGACGGGACTGTTCACCGATGTTCACCGAACAACCCCGAACAACGCCGAACAACCCACCACCCGGCAGCCCGGCACCGCCCACCCGGCAGCGGGCGCACGCGGCCGGCACGGCGACCGCAGGACGGCGGCGGGACGGCGGGGGCACGGCGGCGGCGCGGGAGCGCAGCGGGCCGGGAGCCCGGCGGCACGGCGACGGCGGGCGGGCGGACAGCGCGGCCGGGGCGGACGCGGAGGCGCGCGGCGCTGGGGCGGCAGGTTGGCGGGCGGCGCGGACGGCCGGCCGGAACGGCAGCGGGACGGCGGGCGGCAGGGAACGGGCGGCTTCCGCGGATGCCGTACGGGCGGACGAGAACGGGGCCGCGGCGGGCCGGGATCACGGCGTCACGGGAGCACGGCGGCGGGGGAACGGGCGGCGCGGGCGCGGCAGGGACGGGAAGGCAACGGCAGCCGGGGCGCGGGGCGGCGCTGGGGCGGCCGCAGGGACGGAGGGCGGGCGGCCGGCCGGCCCAGGCCGCGGATGCGGTCGCCGGGCGCGAAGGCCGAGAGGCTGATGCCGGGCCCGGCCAGGCCCGGGGCCGGCGCCACCCACCGCACCGCCGGCCTCCACCGCAGGACGCCCGGCGCGGCCGGCTGCGCGACGGGCAACGGACCGGGGCGCGGGGACGGGGACGGGCGGCCGGACGCAGCCGTGGGCCGCAGGCCGCGCAGGCGCGCCGGGCGGCAGGGAACGGGCGCGGGACGCGCGGGACGGCGGGCGGGCGGACGAGAACGGGGCCGCGGCGGCCCGGGAGCACGGCGCCACGGGAGCACGGCGGCGGCGCGGGGAGCACGGGCGGCGCGGGCGCGGCAGGGACGGAATTGTTTAATTGGATTTATTGACGTAGGGTCAGAGGTGGCGCGGGTGAGACACCGGCTGCCTGGTGGCAACCTCCTCGCGACTGCATGCGAACAGCGGGCGCGACGGGTCGGGATCCAGAACACGGCCCGAAGTCAAGCCACTTCATCTCAACGCAAGGAAGTTCTAATGAAGTTCAAGGCCAACGTCAGCCTTACTGCCCGCGAGGTTGAAGATCTACATTCTCTCCTGAGCGCGCATGCCGAGGAGTTCGCAGGCCTCGCTGGGCTTGTCACGAAAATCAACGGGTTGGCGAAGAAGGTCACGGTCCTCAAGGCCAAAGCTGCCCGAGCGTACACAGATCTTGAGGCTCATGAGGTCCAGGAGGGTTTCATGGTCAGCTTTGCTCCTCCTGGTGTCGATGAGGATGACGAAGAACATCGCGTTGAAGGCGAGGTTGTCTCATTCCACCCGTCGCAGGACGGATACAAGGCTCCCTGCTTCATCAGCGTCCGCAACGAGCGTGGATTCACTTTCCATCATGAGGTTCATCCGCTGAGCGAAGTTCGCCGCTACGACGTAGCGGGGTAACGCCACACCACCCACAGGTGCGGCAGCGCGGGACGGCGCGACCCCCAGGGCAAGCTCGATGTTCCAGGCCACCACCGCGCGTTCATCGTGTTCGGCCTGATCTGCGATCCCAGCGGCGCCCTGCGCGCGGCATCCGCACTCCCCGACAAAGACGCCCATGCCGTGGGCGGGCCGGAGATCAGTGCAGACGACTTCGGTTGGTGGACCGTCACGTTCACCGCCGATCCGGCTACACCGCCGGCCTTGCGCGGCGGCGGTCGGCACCCAGTTCTCGCCCCTTGCGCGCCGGGAGACGCGGGCACCTCGCCAGGGGTGACCATCGGTGCTAGATATTGCTTAATTGGTTTTACTTCGGTAGAGTTAGAGTTGTTGGAGCGCGGGAGCGCCGCAACTCACCTCTGATCACGCACACCTGGAGCGCCCATGCCCGCTGTCGCGGACCTCGACCTCGAAGCCCTCAACTCGGCGACCAAGTACCCGTCGATCCTCACCTACCACGAGCTCGACCCAAGGAACGGCGGACTGCTCGACACAGCCACCCCGTTCAGCGGCGATGTCATCCTGACCGAGAAGGTCGACGGCACGAACGCCCGGATCATCGCTCTTCCGGGGGGCGACTACCTCCTCGGCAGCCGCGAGGAACTGTTCTACGCGCGCGGAGACAGGGTCTGGAACTCCAGGCTCGGGATCGTCGAAGCCCTCCGTCCGTTGGCCGATCGGATCACCTCACCCCACTACGGGATCCGCGTGTACTACCTGGAGGTCTACGGCGGCAACAAGATCAGTGCCGCGAGTAAGCAGTACACCGGCGGGACGACACTCGGATACCGCCTCTTCGACGTGGCGACCGTCGAGCCCTCGGTCCTGGATCTGCCGCTCTCCGGCATCGCGAGCTGGCGCGACGGCGGCGGCCAGTTCTTCTACACGGAGGACGATCTCACCGAGATCGCTGCGGCGGCGGACATCGAGACGGTGCCGCGCCTGGCCACCGTTGCGGCCAGCGAGCTGCCGACCGACATCGAGGGGATGCACGCCTTCCTCACACACCACCTCTCCACCACGCTGGTCGCCCTGGACGCGGGTGCGGGCGGCCGCCCCGAGGGCATCGTTCTGCGCAGCTCGGACCGCACCGCAATCGCCAAAGCCCGGTACCAGAACTACGAGCGCACGCTTCAACTCCGCGCCAAGCAGCGCTGACCCCTTCCCCCGGGCACCCCTCCAGATGCGTTCCCGGCGGCAGGCCGATCGTTCAGGCGAAACGTTGGCCAGCCGCCGGGTTCGGTGCCCGACCTCCTCCTCACCGAACACGAAAGATCATCATGGACAGTAAGGCGAATCTGGGTCACGTGAGTTGGACACACACTCTGGGCCTTCTGCGGGGTGCGGCCGAGGGCAACGATTCGAAGTACAGCCACACGCTCGGGGGCTACAGGTTGCACGTCCGACCGCTGGTCAACGCAGGACTGGTGGCCTGGCTCGCCGATGACGAGGAGCCGGAGAACGAGAGCTTCGTACGGGCTACCGACGCGGGTCAGGCCTTCTATCAGGAGTACCTGACTGGGCTGCCCTCACACACGGTGTGCAGGTCCAACGTCTGGCCCACCATGCCGGAGATGGACCGCGCTATCGCTGCGCTCGCCGCTGAGTGCGAGCGGCGGATCCAGGACGGTGACGCGTGATGCCGGGCGGATCCGGCGGTTCGCGCAGGGTGTTGGTAGTGGGGGGCGGGGAAGGGATGCCATCCGTGGAGGCGGTGCCCATCGGGCTTCCTCTGGCCGACGGCCTTACCCCCGTAGTGGCCCTGGTGCCCGTGCCCGGAGCCGCCCCTGGCGAGTTGGACGCCTTTGTGACGCGCCATCGGTTCGTACCGCGCGGGATGACGGCCAGGGCGCAGGACTCGCGGGCCCGGTGGACGGTGGAGTACGACGGGCGGGTGGTGTTCTCCTTTCACGTTGAGGAGGGCAGCGCGCGGTTCGAGATCCCCGACAGCGTGAGCATCCGGGCCTGGGTGGCGTTCGCGCTGGCGGCGGGCGGCACGGTGGGCGTGCTGGCGCTGCCGGACATGCCGTCGAGTACAGCGACGGACATCGGCCGCCGATTCGGGCCGAACGGTGGTCCTTACTGGCTCCTGAGCGCCGGCTACATCACGCCCTAATGCCCTGCGGCTGCTGGGGCAAGCAGTCCCGGCGGGGTCGTTCCCCACGGTGTGCAGGCCGGCTCCGTGCCGGCGGCCTCATCGCGCCGTGGATCTCCAGGGTTCATGGCGGATCGGCACACTCCTGGCTTGATTTGTCCGACTGTGGGCGCGCGTAGTTCGGCAGCCTCTGTGGGAAGTCTGGGCCGGCACGGGCGAGTCCTGCGGGGGCGCCTCCGGATGCGGCCCGGTTCCGCGAATCCTCGCGCCTTGGCCCCTCTAATTGTTAGTTGCTTAATTGGATTTATCAATGTAGAGTTGGGCTTGTTGGAGCGGCCAGTCCGCCCACCTCCCCGGCGGGGCGCGCCCCGGCAGCCTCCCGACCGCCCATAGGAAGGACTCCCCCATGAGCAGCACCCGCATGAGCGACGCCACCCGTGCCGAGCGTGACCGCCGGATGCACGCGGGGAGGCTCGCGACCGCTGCACGTGCGGGTAGGTCCAACGCGCAGCGGCGGGGCACCACCTCGTTGGAGCGTCTGCGGGAGCCGCAGCTGACGGCCGAGAACGTCCGCATGGACGGGTTCTTCGAAACCATCACGCGCGCCCAGTACGAGACCGGGTTGTGGCAGGACCTCCTCGACGCCCTCCAGTCGAGCCGCGATGCCGTGACCACCTGGCACGAGCAGATGGCGAAGGCGGAGTTGGCAGCGGAGCGCCCGGGGGGCGGCATGGGAAACCCCGTTGCCGACGCCCGCCGTCATCTGTGGCTCGAAGCCAACCGCGACTTCGCCCGGGACGCCGCCGACTCCTTCCGCCGGGTCAGCTGACCCCCGCCGCCGGGGTTCAGTCGCACGGCTGGACCCCGGCTCGCCTCGCACCGACCCGAGAAGAGGACTGAGATCATGGGCCGAGAGTTCATCACCACATACCAAGACGGAACGGACGTGGACCAGGCGTTCCGCACAGCTCGCGAAGAGGCAGAAGAGGAGTTCGGGAGCCCCTCGAACAGGGGGTATACCGGCACCATCGCCGAGAAAGACGAGTACAAGGTCGTCACTGACACCAGCATGTCGCAGGGCCGGGCCGAGACCTACGCCTACCAACAGATGGAAGACGGTCTCTACCCGGAGTCGTGGGATCCGGCGGGAGCCATCCCGGCGCACGAGACGCCCTCGCCGGGTGGAGCGCCGCAGCACTGCGGATCGCTGTTCTTCGGATGGGCACGCTGCTAGGCCCGACGTAGCAGGGCGGGCGCTCCGATGAGGCCCGCCCGCCCGGCCCCGAGCCCGTCACTCCATGAACACCCCGACACCGTAAGAAGAATCCGGCCATGCGCACTCTGACCCTTCCCGACGGCTCCGGCGTACTCTCCCTCACCGACCGGCCGACCGACGACGACTTCCTGCCCCTCCCTCATGGGCTCACCCTGGACGACGCCGTGGCCGTCCGCGCCCACGAGGTGCGCGCCGGTGACCTACTGGTCGCCGAGTTCTCCGACGGAACCGGCGTCCGCCCGACCGAGCACGTCCCCGCCCCGTACCCCGCCCATCCGCACGCGGTCCGCGACTGCCCGTGTCAGGGGTGCGAGGAGTGCGAGGACCTCGACACCTGGACGCTCGCCGAACCCGGCCGCGTCGCCGACGTCGCCTTGCGCTTCATCTGCCTGGCCCCCGCTGAGGACGACGAGCCGTGCACCCTCGTGTTGCGCAACCGGCCCGTGGCCGTCATCCGTGCCGACGTCGTGGCGCGCGCTGAAGCCGCCGCCGAGAAGGCGCCGGAGTCCGAGTCCGTCTACTCCGTCACGTGGCACAACGACTTCGAGGCGTCCAGCCCGCAGGAGGCGGCGCGGCTCGCGTACGAACAGCTGCGGAGCTACGCCACGGACGCGTGGCCGCCCGTGCTGGAGGTCGAGGACGAGCAGGGTGAGCGCGTCACCATCGACCTGAACGCCGGGAACGAGGTGGGCGGGTGACCCTCGAACCTCCGTCTGCTCCCCTTGAAGCACCTCGAAAGGCCCTCATGCCCAGCATCACCGCAGCGCCCGTCTCGGCCTCGGCCGACGCCGTCCTTTCCGCCCTGACGGCGGCCGGCGTCGGCGCGTACTTCGACCCCGAGGAACGCGTGATCTTCGCGCACCCGGCCGCCGTTGCGCAGGACAGCGTCCTTCACGGCGAACACATCATGCTCAGGTGGTCGGCATTCGGCCCGGACAGTCCCCACCAGGACCGAGCGCGGTTCGAGGCCACCGCGTGGATTCCCGACGGGCGGCCGGACTTCCACCAGGTCGGCACCGTCTACACGACACCCGTGCGGCGCGCCCTTACGGCCGAGGCTGAGCAGTGCGCACGCGCCGTCGACGAGTGGTTCAGCAGTCCGCGCCCCACCGCAGGCGCGCTGCTGCTGGGCGCGCTCGCCGAGTACGGCATCCGTGCCGACTCCGACGACGTCGGCATGAGCTACGCCGTTGCCTTCGACCCCGAGACTCCGTCGTGGAACGTCCGCTCCGGCTTCCACCTGTCCGTGGGTGACCGGGACCCCTCCGTGGACCACGTTCCCGCCTCGCACACGGGATGGACCGTGTTCGTACACGACGACCAGGGCGAACCGATTGGCGATCCGCTGTACATCGCAGGCAGCGGCGGGCTCGTGGACTGCGCCGGCGACTCGGCCGCCGTCGCGGCGGTGATCGCCGACTTCCTGAGCGCCCCCGTCTCGCGACACTGCGACTGCTACTCACAGGAGCGCTACGGGCGGCGCCACGACCGTGAGTGCAACCGGTACCGGCGCCCGTGACCGCGTTCGCGGCCGACTAGCGTCCGCGGCGGCCCACAGCCCGGCGGGCGCAGCCATTCCTCACTGATCGACAGGACACCATGAAAGACTTCCGCCCCACCGACGCCGCCCTGGCCGGCCTGCGCCTGGACCCTCACGCCCGTCATGTGCCCGCGTGGATGTACGTACAGCGGGTCGGCGACGGAACAGTCTCCTTCGTCGGCTCCAGCCGAGTCAGCGCCCCCGCCCACCCGCTCCACTACGGCAGTACCCGCACCCACCAGCTTGTCGTGGGCGAGCTGATCGTCCGGCCTCACTTCGTCGTCGGCACCGACGCCCTGCGCGGGCAGGGCCTGGGCGGCATCGCGGCGCAGGGCGGCCACGACCTCGTCCGCTACCTCCGTTGCGGCGACGTCATCCTCGACCCTTACGACAAACTTCCCAAGTAAATTGCATAATTGGCTTTACTGATGTAGAGTTAGCTTCATCAGTCGGCCACTCCGGCCCGGCCCGCACCCACATCTCGGGAGCCCCTCATGGACATGCAGCAGCGCATCCGACAGCTCGCATCGACGCTGGCGCGCCGCCCCTCCCGGAAGATCGACGCCGAGCACGAGGGCCCGAACGACGTAGACGTCGAGACCAGCTCCTGCCCCACCAATCGCCCCACCGGTCACCGCTATTACCTCGGACAGGACGGAGTGATCGAATGCTGACTGGCAGCAGGCCGAAGAGCCTGGGAGAGGTGTCCAGCATCCGGTGTGCATTCCCCGTCTTGCGAGCTCCGGGCCGCCGAACGGGCGACCCGTTGCCCCGGGACCGGTTATGGCCAGGGCACGCGCCGCCCCAGCCTCCTTCCAGGCGGGCGCAGCAGCCGTCCGGCTAGGCCCCGCTGGCGGCTACCCCTCGCGCCGGGCACTGCCCGCACACACTCGGTACGCGCCGCAGCACATCCAAGGAACAGACATGCCGCTCGACCTGACCTCACCCGGCAACTGCAACCCCGATCCCCACTACCGCCGATACCTCCGGCCGGACGGGACGATTCACGTCGTGTGCGTGCAGGACTTCGACTATCGCGATTACGACACCTCCCGGTTCGTCGACGAGGCCACGTTCCCCACCAGCACGGAAGCTGAGACGGCGCCGATCTCCACCTGGCAGCTGGTCCATGCCGTGGAGCGCGGCGAGGACGCGGAGACGCGGGCGCAGGCCGCGCGGAATCTCGAAGCGGTCCGCTGCCACGTCACCACGCCCGGACACCGCCCGCAGTGCCGCCCGCACGACTGCCGATGCGGCTGCCCGCGAACCCAGAACTGCCAGGACTGCCACCGATGCGTGTGCTGGCGCTCCACGTGCTGCGCCGAACAGCGACCGGACTACTGACCGCCGGAGAAAGTTGAAGCGGGGCGGGAGGCATAGCCTCCCGCCCCGCCTTGTCGTTCGGCTCGGCCGGCGAACCTGCATCTCGCGAGCGCGGGACTGCTCAGGCGCCCAGGCCGATGTAGGCGACGTGCGTGCATGCACCCCCAGTCGCTGTCAGGCCAGCGATGACGTCGTCCCAGATGCAGCGGACGTTGGGCAGGAAGTGGCCTGCTGTCCCATGAGGTTCCGGCCACGCGCGTTCTCCTCGACGAGGTCCCGGTTGACGGGGTGGATCTCAATGGACGTGCCGCGGCCCCGCCTGTTCAGGATCCGATTGGCGGGCCAGGAGCTCGGGCTCCCCCTCCTCGACCGTTACGTCGCCGGCCGGCGCGTTCTGAGGGCCGGTCACGCTGCTGGGGGCACTCGTTTCGGTGGCCTGCGGCGCCTTGACCAGGGTCGTGGTACCGACCGAGTCGGGCGCATCGGTGAAGCGGGCACACGCCAGATCCGCGCGGAGGACGGCAGACGCCAGCGTCCCGAAGTCCCGCTCTGCGTAATCGACTTCGGCCCGATCGTCCCGCCGCCGCACGGTCAGGGTGACGTCAGCATCCAAGGCCGCCACAAGCTCCGCCTCGTCGGTGTCCACCGCGGCCACGACCGGCACCTTCAGCAGTCGCGCAACGTGAGTCAGGGCCTGCGCCGCCGCCGGCAGGGCCCGGCCGGACAGCGGTACGGCCGGATCGTGAGCCCGCTGCAACCGGTCCACGACGACCAGCGCCAACCCTTCGATGTCCCGCGCCACCTCGGCGATGTCCGACGCCGTCAGCCCGGCCCCGTCGTCGATGTGCCACACCGAACCCGCTAGGCCCGACAGCTGCGCGCCTACAGTGGCCGCCCTTTCCTGCTCCTCGTCGGTGAGCTGGCCTGTGCGCAGAGCACGGTAGTTCACCGCGGCCTGCGCTGCGATAACCCGCATCGCCACGTCCGTCCGCGTCAACCCGGATGCCGCGTACAGCACCGGCAGCCGCCGGCGCAGCGCCGTGTCCGAAGCTACCGCCGCCACCAGCAGTGACGGGCCCGCGCCGGGGGCGCCGGCCACCAGAGTCAGCTTCCCCGGCAGCAGGCCGCCCACGACCTCATCCAGCGCGCGCAGCCCGAACCGCGCCGCCTCCGTCGGCGGGCCGTCCGAGCCCTGGAGCGCCAGCACTTCCCGGAGCACATCCCCCAACGCCGACACGGACCGGCGGCTCGCCCCGGCCAGACCCGCCCCGGGTACTGACTCCGCCGACTCCCCCGCCGGCTGGGGATCCACGGTGTCCAGCTCACCGGGCGCGGCAGCGTCGTGGGCCTCATCCGGCGCAGCGACCGAAGCGACTCGCAACTCGACGTCCCCCGCCGCCGGGCCCTGCACCCCACCGGGGGCGGGCCGCGCCCGCGCGGGCTGTGCCACGCTGGGACGGCCCGCCGGGCGGACCGTGGCCAGGGCCGCCTGGCCCGCGTCCATCAGCACCGCGACCGGAGCCCCCTCGCGCGCTACGACGACGCCGTGCGCATCGTGCTGCGCCGTCGCCTTGCCGGTCATCTCCTCGACCAGGGCATCGAGTTCGCCGAGCACCGATGCTTCATCCCGGACCGGCCATGTCTCGGGCAGGCCTGCGTGCTCGGCGTTCAGCGCCACCACTGGGACCAGCGCTGCGCGGGACGACGTCGACGCCTTCGACCGATACACCTCCACCCACACTTCGCCGGATGCCATCTCGCCCAGCAGCGCCGCCCAGTCCCGGGCCACTTCGCGCGCCGACAACGTCAGATGACGCCACCCGCTCACCGGAACCTTCACCGGCCCGCCGTCGTCCGGGAGCAGGGCGGCGTTCACCAGGACCGCGGCCGGCGTCGTGCGGTCCAGCAGCACCTGCGGTGTCGCCAGCACGCCCTGCTCCGGATCTCCCGCCGCCGCGACGACCAAGTCCCCCAGCTTGGGCCGTGCTGCCGTCTGGGCCCACGACGGCCACTCGCTCAGCCGAGACCGTGCGCTCTCGTCCAGACACCCCAGGGGCACCAGGGCCGCCCGGGCCTCCTTCTTCCCTCTCCCCTTCGTCACGACCGTCACCACACCCGGCTTGCCGCCCTGAGGCCGTGCCTGGGTCACAAGCTCGAAGAGCCGCCCCCGCGCCACCGACACCTGCAACACATCAGGGGCACCGTCCAGGCCAGCGCCCACCCACACCGCCCCCCGGTCGGCCGGCACAGCATCAGACAGGACAGAACGATCAGACATGGAGGACTCCAGAAGACGAGGCACCGACACTCGGCGCACGCCGCTATGGCACATCAACCCGTAACAAGAGGGTGGGCGACACTCGTAACACTAGCCCCTTGCCTGCCCCCGCACGCCCCGAACTCGTAACAATTACCGGAAAGCGGCGGCATGAGCGGCGCCGCGAACCCGTAACACCCATCCCACATATTGCTTAATTGGAAATACAGCTGTAGAGTTTTCCGTATGGACCACACCGCATCTGTTCGCCGCTCGGTCGCCGCCGCCCTCGCTACCCACGGCCCCCACATCGCCGGGGCGATAGGACTCGCCGTCATCGCGCTGATCGTGCTCCCCTTCGACGGGCCCGTCGCCCAATTCATCATCGGATTCGTCGCTGGAATCATCGGCGGCAGGCTCGGGCCGCGCGTGGCCGCGCGTCTGTCCGGCAGCAACAGCTGACCGCCCACACAACCGGCGGCAGGCGCCCGACGCCCCGCCACCTGATCGCCTCACCGGGGCGCGCACGAACCGCCATTGCGCCCCGGTCGGAAGGGAGATACAAGACCATGCAGATCAAGATGCCGTGCGGACTGGGGATCGGCCCCGGAGGACAGTGCAGCACCGGAATGTGCTTCAACGCGGCCACTCGCGTCCTGGAACACCACACCGACAGGGGTGTCTGGCGCTCGGGCGCGTACTGCCTCCCCTGCCTGGGCAAGCAGGTCCGGCCGGCTGCGGAGGTCGCAGCGGCTGACGCCTCGGACATCATCTACGGAAACACTGGCGGGACGAACGGACTTCCGGACGACCGGTGGAAGATCCGCGAGTTCGCCGCCGACGAACTCGCCGAGCTGGAGGCGATCCGCAGCGGCAGGCTCCTCAGCCTGTACGTGAGCCCCGGCAACTTCGTGTGGGCGTCCGAGGCGGAGGTACAAGCAGACCGCGACCGGCGCAACGCCGAGGAGCACGCCGCGCGCCACAGGGGCCCGCGCACCCGATGATCACCGAGAAACTGCCCTTGCGGGACACCAACGGACACGTCATCCCCCGATACGACGAGGCGGAGGTACACCGCTTCGACGACATGGAAGCCTGGGTCTCCGCCCCCACGGCCACCTGCACCGTCTGCGACAGCCACCCACGATTCCAGGTCGCGGGAAACGTCGTAGAGGTGCTGGACCCCTGCCCATACCCGAACGGCATCACCACCAAGATCGCCCTCAGCGTCCCGTCCGGAAAGCTCATCGTCACCGACACTCTGCGCCCCGTCTACTGGTGGGACCGCCACGCAGTCGCCGCCGACTACAACTCGACCCTCGGGCAGGCCCAGGCCGTGGAGGCCATGGCCGCACTCGGCTGCGCCTTCGGCCCGATCCTCCACGGCGCAGGCCTGTACCGCACGGGCCCGGACAGCTACATCATCGCCAACACGGATCTCGACGAGAACGACGACCCGTCGATCCCGGGGGCCACACGCCTGGCGAACATCAGCGCCGATGTGTGGACTTACTCCATCGCCGACTTCGAGCACTGGAAGGCCCGAGGTGGCGATCCCGCCAGCCTCGACAGCTTCGACGCCATCGTGGACGTGGCGCCGGGTGTGTACGAGTTCACCCACCACTCCGGGGAACGCTCGTTCGTCGGCGATGCCTCCGGCACGGTCATCTTCGCCCACGTCGAACGGATCGCCTGAGATACCTGCCACCCGGGGCGGCGAAATCGCCTCCCCGGCTATAGGGCCCCTGCTCCCGCGTGCACACGGGAGCAGCCGACCGTGCCGGCCCAGTGTCCTCCTGCGCTCGCGCAGGCTCTGGAGAGCGCGGGCGTTCATGCTGCTCGCCGAGAGGGGGCGGATTCACCTTCCCGATAATTGCTTAATTGGAATTACCGCCGTATGGTGTGAGTCCAGGGGCAGCAAGGCCGGCCCTCCCCGGAGAAGCCACGTTCAGGAGCTCGGATCATGAGGAAGTGCAGCCAGTGCGACACCAACAACGGTCCGCAGGACAAGATCTGCATGGTCTGTGACTCGCCGCTGCCCGCGTCCCGCGTTCGCATCAACCTCACCGGGCGCAAGAGGTCGCGGGGTGCTCAAGCCGGGTGATCCGGACGCGCCCCGCCGTCCGGGCGCGGCGCCCCCGGACGGTCCGTTCGGACAGTCCATGGCGAACGCCGACGCTCGGCCCGCAGCCGGGCGGTGAGACCGCCCCCTGAGAACATCTCCAGTGGGCATTCTGTGCGGGGCGGCGAATTCGCCTCCCCCGACTAGGAGGTACGCAGCATGAAGAGGTTCGGCGCCGTCCCAACCGCCCCGTGGCCCCGCTGGGCCCTCCTCCGGGGCGGACCGTGCGCCGCCGTCGCACTGGGAGTGATCGGGCTCGCGCTGGCAATGGGGGTGAATTCCACCCTGGGCACCGCGTTCGTGATCGTCGCGGCCGTCGGGGCCCTCTTCGCTTTCGTACTCACCATGCCCCGACGCAGCAGCGAGCGCGGGGAGGGGTGATTCTGCCCCCTCCCCGCCCTCCCCGCGCTCCACCCCTACCGATGGCCGCTCACTTCTGAGCGGCCATCGGTATTTCCAATTATGCAATCGCGCCCCTCTGCGGGCCGCCGCCCGCACCCCCGGTCGGCCGGACTCCCCGGCATCCGCCGAGCCCCACCGAACTGCCCCGGCCTCCGTCGAGACGTCAGCCAGAGCCTTCAACCGCCACCCCGAACCCCAACCCACTGCCTCACCCTCTCCGCGATCTCGTGCCAACCGTCCTCTCTCGTATCTGTGTCCAGTTCCATTCCTGCGTCGCTCTGCTCTGCTCTGCTCTGCTCCTCTGCTCTACTCCTCTGCTCCTCTTATTCCTCCTCCTCAACTCGCCGGCATCGCCCACCCGTTCTCGCATGCTGTTCCTGGCCAACTAGCCCTGTAGGGAAGTAGTCGGCGTTCCACAGTCCTTCGAATACAGGGTTTGACCTGGCCTTTTATCACCTGCAGAGGTCGGTCCCGGTGCGACCAGAGGCGCGACCAGAGGCGCGACCAGGAGCGCGACGAGAGGCGCGACCAGAGGCGCGACCAGAGGTGCGACCTCGTCCGGCCCGCCGCATACGGACGATCCACCGCCGTTGGTGCCCGGCGCCGGCTGCTTGTCTCGGGCGGGCTGGAGGCCCGGTTCACCCAAGGTGCGCGGTGTTCCGCCCGCCAGAGGGTGAATTTGCCTCCCTGGATCGCTGGGCGCAGGAGGTGAGGGTGAGATCGCCCCGCTGCCGTCGTGCGGCCACCGGGGCGATTCCGCCTCCCTCGTCAGTAAGGACGGTCCGTCTTGCCGGGGTGATCTCTCCTCCCTGCCATGCTCCGACGTTGGAGGGTGAATTCGCCCCTCCTGGAGGAGGGCGGAATCACCTCCGGCGTCCTGTCGGCGGCTCCACGGTCCGGGGGGTGATTCCTCCCTGGCACACGGCCGTGGCGGTCCCAAGGGCGGTGCTCCGGGGATCCGGATTATGCGGTGAGGTCGACCGGCTGGAGGCAGCAGCAGAGGTGACGTTCGCCGCGGCTGTACGTGTAGCCGTGGCCGTGGCACTCCGGGCAGTCCGGGTCGTGTTCCTGCGGGACACCGGCCGTGCAGTCGATCGGTTCGGCCCAGACGGGCACGAAAATGCCGTCGCCCTGGTCGTCCCAGGTGAGGGTAGCCATGACGATGCCGTCTCCGCCACAGCCGCCGGGGCAGTCCGGCTCGTGCGGTTGGTCGCCCTCGTCCTCGTCGCCGAGTGCTTCGAGATACGCCTCCAGCAGGTACTGGCGGGCGTTCTCTTCGGTCGTGCGGGGGTGCCCGTCGAGTTTTCGCACGTGGTGGCCGGCCTGAGCTGCTGCCTGCGCCGCAGCGCGGTCGGCGGGTGCGAGTGCGGCCGCGTTCCAGAGCAGGAGCCCGCGCGCCATGTGGTGTCGGCGCATCTGGGCGTACGCGTCCGTGGTCAGGCCGTCGTTCTGGCATGCCTTGGCCACGGCGTACGACCGGAGCGTGTCGCGCACGAGCCGGGACTCGGTCGGGTAGCGCCCGGGCAGGGCGGCGGGCTCGGCCTGCTGGTCCGCGGCGGGAGGCGGGAGGGCGGCTCGGGGACGGGGGCCGTGGTGCAGGTCGGCGTAGGTGGTGCGCAGATGGTTGATGCCGGAGCGGCGGGTGGTCGGCAGGTGGAAGCCGTCATGGGCGAGGAGTTCGGTCCCCAGCCCGCGGGCGGTGTCGTGGACTTCGGTGTCGCGTGCTCCTCGCAGGGCGAGGACGTCGTAGAGGGCGCCGAGGTGGACGAGGTGGGCTCGCCTGATCCAGTGGAGCTGGTCGTCGCGGTAGGTGTCGGGGTGTTCGTAGGTGTCGTCGCGCTGCAGGTTGGCCCAGCGGGCTTCGAGGATCATGCGCTGGACGGAGGCGCGTTCCTGGGCGTAGGCGGCGATGGCGTGTTCAGGCAGATGTGTCGACGAGGTGGCCACAGGTGTCGTTCCTGTTCGGTCGGAGGGAGTGGCGCGCAGGCGTGATCGCGGTGCAGGTGGTTGTGGTGATGCTGTCGAGCCGCCCCTGGTCGTCGTAGGACAGCTCGAGTTCGAGCCTTTGGTGGTCCGCGTGCGGGCGCCGGCAGAGGCCGCAGGTGCTGTGGGCGAAGTTGCCGGCACTGTGCGCGGCGAGTTGGCGGATGTCCCTGCGGCCGAGGACCAGGACGACGGGCCTGTCCTGTGTGGGGGCGCTGTCCGCGCGCGCCAGGTGCACGAGGAGCCCAGCGGGGCTGGGATCGGTCGGTGTCCGCGGGCTAGTCATCTGACCTCCGGTATCTGGCGGGTGCCGTGGATCGGCGAAGGGCCCGGCAGTACCGGGCCCTTCGCCGATCCAGGTTCAGAAGTGGTCGCCGACTTCGACGCTGTCGTATTCGTCGCGGGTGACGGTCTCCCAGTCGGTCTCGTTGCCGTCCTGCAGCTTCAGCTCCCACTTCGCGGGGGTCCGGTATCCCTTGAAGACGGGGACCGAGGTCGTCCCGCAGGGCGCGGAGGGGTTGCTCTTCCCCGGTGTGCTCGGGCTCGGGGCGGAGTGGGTCGGCTTCTGTTTGGAGGCGTCGCTGCGGGGCGGGTTCGACTTCGGCTTCGAGGTGTCGGTGCGCGGCGGCTTCTGCGCGTCGGGCTGGTCGTTGGAGGTGTCGGTACGCGGCCGGGGCTTCGGAGGGTTCGGCCGGGAGAGGCTGGTGCGGAGGGTCTGCGTGCGCGCGGAGCGGCACGCGGCCGGCCGTTCGACGTTCTCGTAGATCGGGCCCGTGGCGGCCCTGGCGCGCTTTTCGACGACCTTTCCGTGGTCCAGGTCGGTGGCGCCGCATCCGGTGAGGATCAGGGCCACGGAAAGTGCTCCTGCCGCGGTCATCGGGCGCAAGGTGGTGCGGTGCAACGTAGGTCCTTGAGGTCTGTGGCTGTTGTGGTCAGGCCGGTGGGCGGCCGTGCGGCGATGCACGGCCGCCCTGCACGTCTCAGGTGCGGGGAAGCCCCGTGACAAGGCGGTTGTAGAGCTCGGCGTTGGACAGGGCCAGCGGGTTGGTGCCGACGGCGCTGATGCCGGTGTTTCCGGGAAGTCGCCTGAGGAGGTCGAACTGGCGCTCCATGCCGAACGGGACGAACTGCCAGCGCACATTCTCGTGGGCGGTGGCATGGAGGAAGTCGCGGGTAGCTGATTCGTCCTGCGGTCCTCCGTCGGTCTGGAACACGACGAAGGCGGGGATCGATGCCTTGAAGGCCTTGGATCCACGGTAGTGGTCGAGGACCGCCTCCATGGCCGGGCGGTAGTGGGTGCCGCCCATGCGGCCCAGGGAGTTGTGGAGTTGGGCGATGCGGCCCTGGTGGGCTCCCAGGGCCACTTCCTCGAAGGCCTGCGGGCGTCGGAGCAGACGGCTCCGTGCGAGTGTGTGCATCTCGTCGGAAAAGAATCCGACCGGGACCGTGCCGTCGTCGTCGAGGTGCGCGGAGAGGCTGAGGATCTGGTCGCTCAGTCGCTGGACGGTTCCGTTGCCGAAGTACGGCTTCATGGAGAGGGAGCGGTCGATCACCAGGTAGACGGCGGCGCGCCTGCCGATGAGGTCGCGGTCTCGGAGACTGGTCTCGGCGTCCTTGTACATGTCGATGAGGTCGGGCGCGGTTCCGGCGACCTTGTCGAGGCTGATGGCCGACGTCTTCTCAAGGGAGTGGGTGGTGGGCATGGCGGACTCCTGGCTGGGGATGGTGGTTGGTCACTACTAGAGGTGTGCTTCGCGGCGTCCGTGTGACATCGCGGCGTGAAGTTTCTGGGGTGGAGGGGCCGTCACCCGTGGCGTCGGCCCCGTGTTTCCGTGCGGTCAGTGGGCCAGGAGTTCTTCGAGGATGCTGTCGATGTCGAGCGCGTCGGACTCGCTGCCTGCGGGGACCGCCTCATAGGTCTTGTCGAGCCAGGACTTGACGGGGGCCACCAGGCCTTCGAGGCGCGCGAATCCCTCGGGGGTCTCCAGCTCGATGCTGAAGCTGGGGTCCTGGGTGGTCCCGATCGGGGTGATCTTCACGTCCCCGATTCCGGCGGGTGCCGTCATACCCTGCGCCAGCAGTTCGCGGGCGAACGTCCACCGGACCACCTCGTCGGGCGAGATGTCGAAGGAGAGCTGGACGGCGTAGGGGTCGGCGCTCAGGTAGTAGAGCCTCACGGGCACCGGGACTCGCACGTCGTGCTCGGTCACGAGCGTCATGCGGATCTTCTTTTCCAGACCGGGAAAGCCCATGGATGATTCCTGTTCTTCGGCGTTGAGAGCCCGTCGGTGACGACGGGGGTGGGGCGGCGGAGGTGGCAACGCCCTGCGATATTCAAAGAGTACAGCAATATTTCCAATTAAGCAACACACGAACGAGGTTGATGCCTCTCCCCGCCCTCCCGGGCCCGGGCCCGGGAGCCGCTTCGCCGGCGAAGCGCTGAAAGGGCACGCAGGCCGGGGTGGTGGATCTTGAACGGCGGGATCGGTTCTCGCAGGCCACCATCGGTCCTTGATCACGTCGGGCATTGGCCTTGTTCGGCTGGGGCCGCTGATCACGGCCAATCAGGATCCGATGGGCGCCGATCAGCCGGCCATTCACCGCAGGGACTCGATGGCCTCCTCCAGTGCGGCCAAGTAGAAGCCGCGGGGCGCGCCGTCGATCTCCCTGATCCGCTCGGAGGTCAGTTCAACCTGCGCGGCGTCCAGTTCACGCCGTACGGCCTTGCCGAGCTCCCGGAGACGGTGGATGTCGCTCTTCTCGTCCCAGCGGCCCCACCGCTCGGCGTCGAGGGCCCGCAGGTGCGGGTGGAGCTGGTCGTAGGTGAGATAGGCCGGGTCCTTCTCAAGCATGAAGGCTCCGCGCAGGACCTGGACAATCGCTGGCAGTTCCTCGGGCCTCTCCTGGTGTGCAGCGGGTACGTCGGCGGCCAGGAGGTCCAAGAGCGCGCGCCATTCGGCGTCGAGGCCGGCCTCGGACAGGGTGAAGGTGAGGTCGGGCCGACCTGCGGCAGCGCGTTCGGCGCCGACCTTGGCCGCGTACTCCGCAGTGACCTCGCGGACCTTGTAGCGCACCGGGCGGTCGGGCATGCCGGGCAGGCCCTGCGCGTAGATCTGGCCGGCGTCGTTGACCTCGGTGTGCGTGGCCGCACGCAGAAGGTCGGCGCGGTAGCCCTCGGCGATCGCGCCGCCGCCCAGGAGTTCGGTGACGTCGACGCGGCGGCAGGAGCCGAGGAGCTTGCCGGACAGTTTCGGGCCGACCGCCTCGCCGAGCCAGTCCTTGGTGCCGAACTGGCTTCCGCCGACCACCCAGATCGCTTCCTTGCGGCCGACCAGGAGCAGCCGGATGAGCAGGCTCTTCGCCTGGGCGGAGAGCTGGGCCCACTCGTCGACGAAGACGACGATGGCGGGGTGCTCGGGCGAGACGCGCCACTTGTTGCCCCAGCCGTAGCGGGCACGCAGCCGGGCTCGGGCGGAGCACAGCGCGAGCAGGAACTGCAGGGTGGCGACGATCTTGTCGTCATCCATGCAGGCGTCGAGGGTGATCGCATCGCCGAGGTCCCCGACGCCGGTTCCGACCGGGTCGAGGTTGAAGGCGACGGCATCGTGGCAGGCGGTGACCACTTCGGCCAGCGCCAGCATGACGCCGCTCTTGCCGGCGCCGGAGTCGGCGACCATCAGCAGCATCAGCCCTGCGAGGGCGAAGGTGAGCTGCCGGGCGTCCATGGAGACGCCGTAGTCGGCCGGCTCGGTGATCGACATGGACAGCGGGGCGCGGTACGGGACGTCGCCGACGAGCTCCGGGCTGAAGGGAGAGCGCTGCATCATGCGGACGGTGCAGGCGTCTCCCGCGTCAGGATCACCTTCGATGAGCAGGCCGTTGCGGCGCAGCTTGAGCAGGGTGATCAGGCCCTTGTAGGTGTCGTCCTTGTTGAGGTCGTCGGGGGTGCCGGTGTTGAACGTGACACGAGCAGACCATCCCCAGGGCTCCCCGGTGACGTCGGTGACCTGGTCGACGTCCTGGCCTTCGTGCAGCAGGGCGCGGAGCAGGGCTTCGCCGGCCTCTTCGGTGGTGGATGCCTGGGCGATCGGGAAGGGGGTGTGGTCCTCCTCCGGGCCGTCGCCGCCTGGTGCGCCGGCCGCCGTGGCGTCCTCCGGCGCAGGAGGGGCCAGTTCGGGCAGCAGCAGGTCCTCGGGGATGGGCCGTTCGACGAGTTCAACGGGATGGTGGGTCAGCCACCACCCGCCTGCGGCGAGCATCGGGACAGCGGCGAGCAGACTCGCGGGGACGCTGGCGGCTGCGGTGCCCGCGGCGCCGAGGGCGGGAACGAGTGCGCTGAAGCGGCCGAGTGCCATCAGGGAGCGGGCCCTGCGGATCTGCTCCTCCGTGGGCTGCTCGGCGGCGAAGGGGACCGACTGGAGTGCGGTGAGACCGTTGCGGCGGCGGCGGATCTCCAGGCTCAGGTCGCGGATCCTCTGCTTCTCGGAGGCCTCGAGGCCGTACGCCGCGGCGTCTTCGAGCAGGCGCTTGAGCTTCTTCTCGGCTCGGCGGATCGCACTGCGGGCCTCTTCCCGGCGAGCCAGGTCGGCTTCCAGCGGCTTGTTGATGATCCGGCGTCGGATCTCGTCGTCGGACATGTAGCCGACGCGCAGCCAGTACCGGGCCGCGGTCAGGGCATGGCGCAGGCCGGGGAGGATCTGTCCGGCGATGGCGCCCGCGGCAGTGCGCGCGCAGTGGGCTACGCGCCGGGCAGTGACCCAGGGCCGCCGGCGGGTGCCAGGGTCGGCCGGCTGTGCCTGCGACTCCTGTTGGGGGCCGGGGTCGTCATCGTCGACGAGCTCGGCGAACACGAGCTCGCCGTACGGGGCGAGTTCCGTGCCGTCCGGCGGATCGTGGGGGCGGTGGTGCATGGGTGCGGGGCTCCTTGGGGCACTGGTGACGGGCCGGGCGCGGGCGGCCGTCCACGCACCGGGCAATGCGTGGACGACCGTCTACGGCCGGTCAGCCGCCGAAGATCCAGAGCCCGACGTTGTTGCCGGTCAGGGTGGTGGCGCTGACGATCACGCCCATGAAGCCGAGCGAGGTGCCGTAGCAGATGGCCACGACGGCCCCTCCGGCCATCTCCTTCCAGTCCGCGGGCTTCCCCTTCGCCGCGTACAGGCGGACGCCATACCAGACCAGGCCGCACAGTCCGATCGCGGCGCCGCCCGCGGACACAGGGGTTACTGCGGAGCGGGGCGGGTTCGCGTTGGCGGTGGCACCGGCGGCCTTCTCCACCGCTGTCTCACCTGCCACGTTCATGACCTGTCGCAGAGCTCCGGCGACCTCGCCGAAGAGGCCGCCGGAGTTCACCGTGACCAGCAGGACGAAGAAGAAGACCAGGACGAACGTCTTCCATTTCCTGAGCACCTTGTACTTGAAGCCGGCGACGACGGCCGTGGTGGCCATGGCGCCGAACAGCAGGGCCCCGAAAGAGGCGTTGGCGGTCGAGTTGTTGAAGAGGTCAATGGCGAGATACATGATCAGGCTCCGGCAAGAAGGTGTACGAGGGCGCGCCAGGTGAGAATCGCCAGGCCCGAGACGCCGGCCCAGATCACGGGGCGGGTGATGATCCAGCCGAGGCGGGAGCACGCGAAGCGCCAGGCCAGCCGCCCTGCGGACTTGGCCGCGGTCAGAGCGGCACGGCACAGCAGCCCGACAGCGCCGCCGACGATGGTTCCGATGCAGACCGCGCCGGCGAAGCCCAGGACGGCGCCTGCGGAGACCAGTGGTGCCGCGGGGCCGTGAGCCGTGAAGGCGTCGGCCACCCATCGCGAGGCGGGGGCCCCGTGGATGGGCACGACGTTGGCGACCGCGAGGCACAGGAGGTTGCGGCCGAGCTGCAGTCGGCTCCAGTCGACCTCGTTGCCCTCGGAATCGGTGCTATGCGTGCGTTCGATGACGGCAGCGAGCAGGTCTGTCCAGCCCAGCCCGAATGCGGCGCCGACGGCCTTTTCGACGCCGCGGCTGACTACCTCCGTGATGTCGAGGCCGGAGCCTGCGGCCGCGGTAAGGGTGTGGTCCGGTGGCTCGGGCGGAGGGACTGTCCCGGTAACGGCGCAGCGGGTCAGCCCGGGGTCGGCCAGAGTGCAGGTGTCGCTGAGCGGACAGCCCGGGCAGCAGCCGTTCGGGGCGGCGGCGGGGACGGTCTCCCCCTGCTCCTTCGACACGTTGATGTGCGGTGAGGTCATCGGTGGCCTCCCGCCTTGGCTGCCGCGGGAGCGGGGCCCGCGGCGGCGTGACGGGACGCGGCCGTCCTCGGCACCGTCGAGGCGCCGCCGACCAGGTACAGCCCCGGCCTGCGGGATCCGCCGTACGGGGTGCCGGCGACGCTCACCGCGGGCTCCGGTCGTCCGGTCGGTGCGCCTTCAGGCACGAAGGCCCAGTCGGATCTCTCGTTCGCATGCGCCTGCGGGGACGCGGTCGCGTCCTCGGTGGCCGGGGCGAAGCCCGGGGGCAACGCGGGCAGGCAGCTGCTGTACGGCCAGCGGGCCTCGCTTACCGTGCTGGTCGCGCGGAGCGCTTCGGCCGGCGGCGTGGCGCCGCCGGCCCGGAGCAGGCGGCGTGCCCAGGCCCGGTAGCGGCTGCGAGCAGCACGCTGGTCCCCTGAAGAGGAGGACATGTAGATCGAGTCCTCCCACTGCTGGCCCTTACGGGCGGCGCGCCGTACCTGCTCATGACGCCGTGCGCGGCGTGCCCGGTCTCCGGCCGCCTCCAGGCGGTCGGCGCGCTCGGTGGCGGACTCCCCGGCTCCGTAGCGGGCCCGGGCAAGCAGGTGGTCGTCGCCGACAAGCAGCCACTGCAGGCTGATCGGCCGTCGGCGACGGAACGGCCGTCCCTGGCCGGGGTGGTGGGTCATGATGTGCGGGCTCCCGATTCATGGAGTGGGGAGACCCGGCCGGGCCCTAGGAAAGCGGGCCGGGTCTCCCGGTTTTGGCGCTCGAGCCGGCAGTCGGCCGGAGCGGATGTCAGACGCCTGCGAGGTGCTGGCCGAGCTGGCTCTTCGCCTTGGCGTTGAGGTAGTTCGCGATCTTCAGCGCGCGCTCGTCGGCGATCGTGTCTCCGTTTGATCGGACCTCGTCCGAGATGCTGCGCTTGCTCAGCGGCTGGTTCCTGGCGACGAGGCGTTCCACCGCGGCGCGTTCCTTGTCCTCGAGCACCACTTCCTCCCCCTCTCGTTCCGCACCGCTGGTGCGCTCGCGTCCGTTCCGGTCGTTGCGTTCCGCGTTCTCCGTTCCGCCCGGCGTGCGCCGTTTCGCCGCTGGCTCCGTTCCGCCCCGTTCCGCGGTGCGGTCCCCAGGCGTCGCCGCGCCCGGTGCGCGTTCCGTTCCCGTGCCGCTCGCACCGTCCGGGGCGCCGGCCGGTGGGGCGGAACGGAACGAGACGCTGGAAGAGTCCTGGTCAGCTGAGGAATGGCCGAGCGGAACGAGGCTGTCGTTCCGGTCCGCTCCGCCGACGTGCGCCCCGGTCGGCGGGAGCGGTGTCCGGAGCGTTCCATTCCAGTGCGCCCACGCACCGCCGCCTGTTCCGTTCGGTGCGTTCCCGATCTGGCGGAACAGGGGGACCGCCGCCGGACCGGCGCCGTCGTAGAGACCGGTGAGTGGAACGTGAGGGATCACGATGCGGTGCAAGGCCGTTCCGGAACGGAGCGCGTTCCGGTCCGCCAGCTCGATGCTCGCCGCGTTCCAGGCTCGTTCCAGGGTGGAGAGCGAAGCGTTTTCGATCGTCAGCGACCAGGCCGTCCAGGACCGGACCGGGAAGCGGATCCAGCGGATCAGCCCGATCTTCGGTCGTGCCCGGGAGACCAGCCCCTGCTCGCGCAGGTACTGGCGGTGGACCAGGGAGGCGTACAGCTCCCACAGCACCATGCCGACGACACTCATGGTCGCAAACGCGACGGAGGCCTGCGTCGGCCGCCCGCCGGGACCACAGTGGTGGGCGTAGTTCATCGCGGCCGCTCCGGACGCGAACACCCACGTCATGATCCGGTAGATGGCTCCGGAGTCGCCCTGCTGCCGGGCCTGGTGGTACATCCAGCCGGTGAAGGCTGTCGTGAGCTCCCACGCGGCGGCAAATCCGAGGGCGAAGACGGTCCACCAGCCGAACGCGTCCTTGGCGTAGTCGGTCTGGGACCACCAGGCCACCGCCATCGGGGCAAGGATCGGGCCGGTGACCAGGACACGGCGGGCCTGGTTGCGCACAAGCTCACGTGCCCAACGGCGGATCTGTCCCAGCCGGTGAGTGAGCGTGGGGCGCCCTTTGGCCTGCTTGTGCTCACGCCGAGCCGTCGCCCGCTGGTGACGGCCCTGCTGTCGCACCCCCTTTCGTTCCTGCCGGCGCGCGGGGCGCGAACGCGCCCGCTCCCACGCCTTCTTGGCCTCGGCGAGCAGCCGGTCGGCCTCCTCGTTCTTCTCCGTCGCCTCGGTCTGGCGGTTGGTGGCCTGCTCCATCAGGTCAGCGGCCCGCTTCTCGGCGGACGCGACCGTCGCGTCCGCGGCGCTGCGCAGTTCCTCGGCGTCGCGGGCGGCCCGTTCCCGGTCCGCCTTGATGTCCAGTGCCGACTGCCGGCGCCGCTCGGTGTCAGCATCGGCCGCTTCCTGGCGGATGCGTGCGGCCTCGGCCTCGGCGTTACGCAGACGGCTGTTGGCCTCATCGGCGTCGCGCCGGGCCGCACGCCGGAGCTGGTCGGCCTGCATTCGGGCGTCGGCGAGCACCTGCTCGGCGTGCCCCTGCGCTGTCTCGTGGGTAGCGAGTGCCTGGGTGGTGGCCTCCTCGACGAGGCGCTGTCCTTCCGCTTCCGCGGCGGTGAGGACCTGGGACGCTTCACGGTCCGCGGCTTCCTTGGTCGCCGCGGCCTGGTCAGCGGCACCGGCCGCGACGGCCGAACTCGCTTCCCGAGCGCGCTCCTGGATCTCCCGGGCCCGGCGTTCCGCCTCCTCGCACACACGAGTGGCCTGGGCCCGGGCCGCGGCGAGACAGGCCTCGGCCTGCATCGTCGTCTCGATCCTGGAGGCCTCGCACTCATCCTTCGACAGGTCGACGATGTCGGCCGACCGGTCGCGGGCATCGGCGAGGAAGGCCAGGACCTCGACGGCATCGCCGGCATCCAGCACCTGGCTGGGGTTGTCCGCAGGCTGCGAACTCTGTGACTGCGACGAGGCCCTGGAGGGCTGGCGACGTCGGCGACGGGCCTTGCTGCTCACCGTCGTGCTCCTTCTTCGTGGCGTGCGCCATCGGCCTGATCTGGCGGGCGCAGCGTCGGGGGTAGTAGTTGGGGGGCGAGGTCGGCAACGCGGCGGTCACCTCCGCCCCCGGGCGGGCTGGCCTTCCCGCGGCTGTGCCGTGGCCTACTCCGGCTCGCCCGCGCCCTGCGCGTCCTCGGCTTCGTACGGACCGAACAGCGCGCGGTCCAGGTCGGCCTCGTTGGCGATCGGACCGTCCAGCGGCGGGTACGTCACGCGGCTCATGAGCTGACCGTCCGGCGCCCGAGGGCGTAAAGACGAGCGCACATCCCGTTGTTGTGGGCGTCGGCCTGGTCCTTGAATCCGTAGCGGGCCAGCACACTGGCGGCGATCGCGAGCTGGCAGGTGGCCGGGCGGCGAAGCCGGCCGCTGTGGACGCCCCGCTTGCCCTGGCGGTCCTCGTTCTTCGTGAGTGTCATGTCGTTACTCGCAGAAGTGCTGGAACGGGTAGTACCCGGCACACGACGCGCAGTAGTACAAAGGCTGCTGCTCGTAGCCGAGAATGATCTGCAGGAGCACGGTGCATGTCCTTCGCTGCGGGCCCTGGGCTCGCTTGCAGGCCGTCAGCAGTTGCCGCACGGGCGGGGCCGACTGTGTTCATCGGAGTCGCCCTCCTCCCTGCGGGGCCCGGGCTGTTGAGCCGGCGCCGGGTGGTCAAGGTGCGCACGCGCCGGCTCGGCGGCATCGTGGACGACGGCGTCCGTCGGGGGCGCCGGCTGCTCGATCCACGCTCGGTAGGCGTCGGCCTCCAGGCGGGCCCGGTGCCACAGGATCAGAAGGACACCGACGAGGGCGGCCGGCTGCGGGTCGGTGCCGTCCTGCGGCAGAGGCAGGAGGGTGACCGGTGTCTCGGCCTTCGCCTGCAGGGCCCGCACAAGACGGTGGTTGAGGGCGCGGAGCTCGCTCATCTCGGAGGATGTGTCGCGGGCCGACGTGGTGTGGTCTGTCATGCGGCCCACCCCGTCACGCGCCGGTACTCGCCCTGGAGCCGCTCGCGGTGGGCGAGCGCGGCCTTGAGCTCGGTGTGGTTCGTCTGCCGGACGTCCGGCTTGACCGAGAGGCCGATGTGGGACTGGGTCAGCCTCGACACCTCGCGGGCCGCGCGCAGCCGCTCGACGCGCTGTTCGGCCGGCCTGGCATCGAGGGCGCAGGCCTTCGCCAGTCGCTCATGGTCGGCTTTCCCGAGGGTCAACTGCATCTCCTCGGTGGCGCCGCCGCGCACCGCCAGGTCGCGGGAATGCTCGGGGTAGCGCAGGGCGAGTTCAAGGCAGGCGGCGGCGACCGGGCACGGTGCGCAGTACTGGGCGATGGTGCGCTCGCGGCGCGTCATCCACTCTTCGGCCGGCTCTTCGTCGCGCTGGTAGAAGGCGTTGACGTCGTTCGTGCCGCCGCAGAGTCCCAGCAGAAGGGCCTCGCGCAGCTGGGGTTCGCGCATCTGGCTGGCGACGGCCTGCCCGTCGGGGCCGGCCAGGTAACCGCCGTCGGCGAGGACGGCGACCGAGTAGGTGTCGGCGAGCGCGCGGCCGATCTCGGTGGCGCACTGCGCGGGGAAGTCGGCTGTCATGCTGGTCATTGCGTCGTCTGTCCTTCGTGACGGGAGGGGGCGGCTTGCGTCACCACGGCCTCCGAGGGCTCCAATCCCTCGGGGGCCGTTTGCATGAGCGCAAAACCATCTGGACTACCTGGAGTACTCCAGGTAGTCCAGATGGTGCAACGGTTTGCCGATCTCGTCAAGAGCACTTACGGCGACAGCGGCCCTGCACGCCCCGGCCCTTGCGCGTGCGGCAGTATGTGCCACATGGCCACGACCCCGACCAGCAGGCGCAGCCTCGCCGACCAGCTGCGTACTGAGATCCTCAACGGCGAACCCGACCGTGCGCCCGGCGCCATCGTGTCCGGGCGCCAACTCGCCGAGCATCTCGGATGTGCGCGCAAGACGCTGATCGGGGCCATGCAGATCCTTGAGCAGGAGGGCCTGATCAGGGCAGTCCCCAAGGTCGGCTACATGATTCTTTCGCCTGCTGCCGCCTTCGAGGCACGCGTCGACGAACACGGCCACGTCCGCCCTGCCGTCGCGCAGACCGGCGATACGGCCGAGCCGGTCACCACCGCGGTGCGCAAGGCGCCCGACGGTGTCGCGGCAGCGCTGGGCGGCCCGCCGGAGATGAGCGTCGTCCTGCGCCAGAGCGTCCTCGGCCGAACCGGCGCCCCCTGGGCAGTGCGGGAGATTTACGTGCCGCGGGGCATCGCCGACGCCGCCCCCCGGCTCCTGGATCCGGGCCTCGTCGACGAGGCCGGAATCCTGGACGCGGCCGGCCTGAAGGAGACCGGGCACCTGCACACCATCTCGGCGCGGCCGGCGACGGACCAGGAGACTGCGCTGCTCAAGTCACGGACCGCCGTGGCGCTTTCGGTCCAGCGCGTGAGCTACAGCGGCGAACAGGCGCGGAGTTGTGAGTTTATGATCATCCGTGCCGATAGAGTCAGCTTGACCGATTGGTCTGGAAATGTGCCTAACTATGGTGAACCTGACGCGAAATGATCCCTGATCAGCGCGACGCGCAGCGTGTACCGGTCCATCGACAGGCTGTGCACTTCCGTTGTCGTTGGGGATAGGGTGACCCTCGATTGATCTACTGCTAGCCCTGACAACACGATGCCCCCGGACCTTGAGCAAGTCCGAGGGCGTATATCGAGTTCGAGAAACCGAATAAGGCGGTGTCTCGTGGTGGAGCGTACCCGCACCCACACACAAATGCACAGTCAGCCCGGCCTCGTCGCTGCGTCCAAGACGCCGACGGACCGGGGCTTTTTGCTGTGCGGACACCGCTCATCGCTCATCGCCCTGACCGAGGAGGGCGGGATGTCGTAGAGATGCCGGGCGGGCGTCCCCTAGCAGGGAACGCTCCTCGCCCTTCCGCGCCGGATCGGAGTTAGCAGCTCCTCTGCCGGCCGTCACCGCTCCTACGGAGTTACCAGCTCCGTCGAGCGAAGAGCCAGACCGCTAGGTCTGGATGATCACTGCCTCCCAGCAGCATCGGCCCCGAGGGGCCTCAGTCGTCCCTGGATAGCACCAGGGAGGAACCGGAGTACATCTTGCAGCACCACCATGGCTTTTGTCAGCTCAGCAGCCGTCCGGGACCAGCCTTCTCAGCCATTCGTCCCTCAACTGTCACGTCAAGGTCACATGACGTGATGGCAATTTCTCCCCATGTGGCCGCTTCGGGAGTGTCATCCACTTCTGTGCGCGGCCCCGGGACGGCCTGCTCACGCGACCTGCTGGCGGCGTCTTCCGCGCCATGTCCACCAGGCACCGCGCGCTGAATCCGCCCCCGCGGCCAAGGGTCCGGACAAGGGGCTCCGCCCCTCGCTCCACACCTTGGCCAAGGGCTTTCCGCGCTCAGCTGCACGGCACGCCGTGCGTCAGCAGGCGAGCGTCCGGCACATCACTGTGCACGGATGCAGCCGCAGGGTTGACACCCTCTGACCGCAGCCGGGCGCCTGGTCCCATCTGCAAGGCCGTCCTCTCCGCACAGCCGGGAGGACGGCGACTCGAGCACCTCGTCGACGGTTCGTCACCCCGCCGACGGCGTGCGGGAGAAGTGTGTCCAGTTCTGTACTCCTCGCTACCACCGACCCGCCCAGTCCGGTCCTGCCACAGCAGGCGTCGGGTTTTTCCCGCGTATCCCGTGACCCGGGACCCGTACGGCGCCAGCGCGTCAAGGTGCCGATGCGCCTGGTGGAGTCCGCGCACTACGCCGACGTCGCCCTGACCGTCTACATGAAGATCAAGGCGCTCGGCCAGCGCCCGGAGGGCTGCACCGCAGGGACGGTGGTCCTCGCCTCATACCTCGGGCTGTCGCGCTCGTCCGTCGAACGCGGCATCGCCCAGCTGCGCAGGCCGGGTCCGGATGGCGTCATCGAACTGCCGTTCAATCAGCGCCGGTCTCTGCCGGGAGGATCCGGCACCACGGCCCGGCGTCGCGTGCGTCCGATGCGGCGGGACGAGCGCTTCATCTGGCTGCCCGTCGCCGCCTGCGAAGACCTCAGTCCGCGGGAGCTTCGTGCGTTCGCGGTGCTCTGCTTCGCCCAGGCCCAGCGCATCCCGCTCACCGAGGGGGAGCTGGCCGGCCACCTGCACCACCACTCCGGTGCGCGCGCGGGCACAGCGCTGTCGGTGGCGGCCGCGGGAAAGGTCGTTGACGCGCTCGAATCAACCGGGTGGATCACGGTGCTGCGGCGGGCCGGGGTACGGGGCCGGCACCAGTTCATCGCGCACGATGTCCCCCCGGCACCGCAGACATCGCCGCCCTCCACGGCGGCGGAAGCCGACTCGGCGTCTTCGCAACCTGATGAGGGATCGGGTGTGGCGCCCGGTGAAGGTTCGCTCGCGACTAGGGAAGACCAGAGAACTGACCGACCTGATGACGAGCGCCGCCCTGACTCACCCGCCGTAGGCGAGGTACAGGTGGTGAAGGGCGCTTCGCCTGTGGATAACTCCGGCTCACGCCCTGCGGGAGATGGTGGGATCGAGGGAGATCTCGCGCTCCGCGCGGGTGCCAAACGAGCGCTCTCCCAGGACGGCCAGGCCTCTCGGGCCCGCTACGACGGCCCTGCGCTGACGCTGCACCCGCGGATCGTCGAGGTCCTTGAGCCCGTGCAGCCGCTGTACCGGCAGGCGAACACGTTCATGCAACGGCGAATTGCCCGCGAGGTCGGCCGGCAGCTCGATCACGGCTGCGACGTCCTCCGGCTCCGCCAGCGGCTGACGACGCGATTCGCGAGCGTGCTGATGTCGGACATCAAGGACCCCGCCCGCTGGCTGATGGGGGTCGCGCTGCCCCGGTGGGGCTGTGGCCACCAGACCTGTGAGTCCGGTGTGATGTGGCCGAGCGGCGAGGCCTGCGCGGCATGCTCCGACGTCGTGGCCACACGACGCTGGGAACGCCTGCGGCTCCACCAGATCGAGCTCGGCCAGTGCCCCGACCATGGCCTCGGCGGACCAGGGACACCGTGCACGCAGTGCGTTCCGTCGGCGCCGTCCCGTCCGGCTCCTGAACATGTGCTCCCGGCTCCGCCCCGCTCGGTATGCCGGGACTGTGGCTGCCGGATCAACCTGCTCGGCCCCGCGCTCGGTGATCAGCTCTGCAAGCCGTGCCGGGAGCAACTGCGTGCGCCGGCCGCCTCCACGGCGCCGGAGCGCCAGCCCGCCTCGGCGCGGTGCGTCGGGTGGCCCGGGGAGACCTGTGATCGGTTGGCGCTGCCGACCCGGCCGGTGTGCGCGCGGCATCGGACGAAGGAACTTCTCGCCGAGGTGGCCGGACGATGACCAGCCGCCGCGTCCGCACTCGTGCGCGCGCCGAAGCGCGCGTTGGAGTTCGGGCCTGCCTCCTCGGTGCGCCGCCGGGTGACGTCGTCGCGCGCGGCGCGCGTGGCGCTCACCGACGTGCGCTTGCGGCAGGCGCGCGGCGCGTACGCGGTCGACCCACACGGCGCACCGCCAAGCCGGTCGGCGGCGACCAGGCTCCCGCGCGCGGTGCCAGGCGCACCGGTCGGTCAACTGATCGGACGCGGCTCCAAGGGGCGGGTCGGCGGCTTCACGGAGCTGCCCGGCTTGTGACGTGCTGTAGTCATCAGTGATGCGGATGGACTCCCCAATCCCGGTGTGCCCATAGCGGATTACCCCTTGTCCAGGTTGAGGACCGCTCGGCGGCCGCCCCTTGTCCAGCTTGCGGAAGCCTTCCTTCCGCCCCTTGTCCACCGCTGCGGCCTGGCGCGTCTTTCCTTGACCAGGTTCGCTACCGGCTGGCTGGCGCCCTTGTCCGGGTAGGGCGCGGCCGGACCGCGGTGGGCCTCGGGGGAAACATCGCTCAGGGTTCCGCCCTTCACGTTCATCACGCTGTGTCAGAAGAGGACGGTGGACGCACCGCCGCTGCGGGGCGGGAGACAGGGGACTGGCGCGCCGCGCGCGCCGGCCTTCCGATCGGCAGGTGCGCACTGTCGCCGGGCGAGGTGCGCACGGTGCGCCCGGCGAAGGTCCCGATGGCGCGCCGCGCGTTGCGAACCTGCCAGCGAAGGCGCGCACCGGTGCGCCCGGCCGCGCGCACCGCGCACCGCACCAGATCCGCGCTGGTGCGCCGGCCCGCGCGCGCGATGCGCACCGTGCGCGCACCCCTTGTCCAGCTCGCGCACCAGTGCGCGCACGTCCACCGCACCCCTTGTCCGGTGCGCGCGCCACCGCGGTGCGACGCGCGTTCTTCCTTGGCCGCCTGCCTCGGCCTGTGCGGTCAGACCGCGGACAAGGGGGGTCAAAAGATCGTCAGCGGCATCCCCACCGGATGACTAAGGACGGTCTCGGATGTCGCACCGCACAAGCCACCTCAGCACCTCTTCCGCCTCGGCCACCGACGAGGGCTCCAGCACCCTTCGGAGCCTGAACCGCGACTGGGCGGCACTCTCCAACGACCACCGCGCCTGCGCCCTGGTCGCCGACTGGGCAGCCGAGCACCCGCTGTTCGCCGGCGCCCAGAACCCGCAGGGTGTGGTCGACAAGATCAGCGCTCTGTTCCGCCGCGGCGCCTGGGAGGACCACGACCAGGCGATGTCCATCCTGCTGCGGCGCGCCAAGGGCACCGGCGCCGATCAGGATCTGGCCTGGCGGACGGCGGCTCGCGTCATGCTGCCGAAGACCGTCTCGATGGCCAAGTCGCAGCAGCGCGAGGGAATCCGCTGGGACGACATCGTCTCGGCGATGTTCAGCGCGCTGTTCGAGGTCGTGGGCACCTACCCGCTGGAGCGCCGCCCCCGGGGCGTCTTCGCGAACATCTCGATGGACACCCTCGTCCTCGCGCAGAAGACCATGGCGGCCGACTACGACGACCGCTCGGCCCTGCGCGACATAGGGGACTCGCTGCTGCCGCTCGCCGGCGACCGGTCCGCGGCACTGCTGCCGGCCGGCGACCCCGACCCGGCGACGCAGGTGCAGCTGGCCGACTGCCTCGTGCGGGCCGTCGAACTCGAGATCGTCAGCAGCGACGAACCCGAGCTCTGCGCCGATGACCCCCGCGCCGAACTTCTCTCCCTCGTGATGTGGGCCGTCGACATCCAGGCGCTCACGATCTCCGACGCCCAGCGGATCGCGAGCTACTACCTGGAAGCCTCCACCCTCCCCGGCCGCGCCCCGCGCACCCGCCGGTCGATGGGCAACGAAGGCGCGCGCCTGCGCCAGCGCGCCAGTCGGGCGGTCCGGCCGCTGCGCCAGGCCGTCCGCACCGCCGCCTGAACTTTTTGCCCTCCGGCTGTCACACGGCGGACCAAAACCACACCTCTACGGGTGATCCGCGCACGGCCCCCTTCCCCGCTCTGACCATCGACTTCACGGGAGCACCTTCATGACTGCCGCCCACACCTCCGGCCCCACTCGTGCTGCAGGCCCGCTGGCCGACGAGGACGAGACCCGCGTGGCCACCGCCCGCATCACCGCCACCCGCCTGGGCACCGCCCTGGTGCGCGACCCGCTCGACCGCACCGTGCACGAGCAGATGCGCCACTTCCTCGACCACGACTCCGAGCCCGCGCTCATGTCCTGGGAGACGCTGAAGTCCCGTACCCCCGAGCAGCTGAAGTCCCGCATCGCCGCACTCCTGACGGCGCAGGCCCAGCGGAGCGCGTCGTGAAGCGCTCACGCCGAAAGGCTCGTCGGGAGAACGAGGCGTGGCCCGAGGACGCGGCTGTCGAGACCGTCGAACCGGGGCCGGCCGAACAGAACGAGACGGAGGAGGCCGCCGGCTGGAAGACGAGCACGGCCGGCCTGACCGGACTCGCGCGCCTGGCGCGCGTCGGGGCATGGGCGCTGATCGCCTCCGGTCCGGTCATCGGAGTCCTGGCTCTGCTCAGCTCCTCCGCACCGGCCCAGAGCGCGCCCAAGCCGCAGGCCGCGGTCAAGTCGACCGCCGCGACCGGGCCGGCGGGCTTCGCGCAGCTGTTTGTCGGCTCCTACCTGGAAGCCGGGGAGGGCACCGAGAAGAACCTGGCGCCGTACTACTCGGGCAGCATCGCGCTCACGCACCCTGCCGGCACCCGCAGCGCCCTGCGCACTCAGGTGATGGACGCCCGCGAGGTCTCCTCCGGCTACTGGTCCGTCACTGTCGCGGTCAACGTTGCGGCGAAGTCCAAGAAGGGCGGCTACACCGACGCCGGGGTCCAGTACTTCCGCGTCGCCGTGCAGTCGACCGGCTCCGCCGCCGATGCCACCTCCGGATACACAGCCGTCTCCCTGCCGGCGCAGGTCGCCGCGCCGCGCTCACTCAAGCCCGGTGACCTCGGCTACCCGACCTCTCGCGGCAGCGGGACCGCCGACCCCGCATCGGACACCGCCGCCTCATTTCTGAAGGCGTACGTGGCCGGCCAGGGCGAGTTGGACCGTTACACCGCTCCCGGCGTCCACATCTCTCCCGTGACGCCGACCCCCTACTCCTCCATCAAGCTCACCGCCGTTCAGGACGACTCCCCCGACAGCGCCGACAACAAGGTCCCCGGCGACGGCGTCCGCAGGCGCCTGCTGGTCTCGGTCGACGCCACCGACGCGGACGGCAACACCTTCCCGCTCACGTACGCGCTCGGCCTGACCGCGCGCGCCGGGCGGTGGGAGATCTCCTCCCTCGACGACGCCCCGGCCACCGCTGCCCAGAGCAAGCCGTCCAGCGCCCCGAACGCCCAGGCCCCGGTCGCACCCAGCGGCGCCGCATCACCGTCCGGCAGCTGATCACCGTCGCCCACCACCGAAAGAGGAAACGTTCATGCACCCGCTGACCGCAGACCCGAACACCGTCGTCCTCGCCGGCGACCTGCTCGACTGGGCCACGCTCAAGACCAACCAGATCGGCACTCTCATCAAGCTGGTCGTCGGCGTCATGGTCCTGGCCGCCGTCGCGATGGCGTACTGGAAGACCAAGTCCTGGGTCGCCACCCTCGTCGCGTTCCTCCTGGGCGCGCTCGTCCTGTGGGGCATCGCCAACCTGCCTTCCCTGCAGTCGAAGGTCGGCTCGGAGATCGACGACCAGGCCTCCAGCGTCGCCCCGCAGGTGCCCGGGCCGGACGCCGGCAACTCCAAGGCGCTGCTGTGAGCGCGTCCGAGGAAGACCTCGTCGGGCACTCCTACACCCGGGCCCGGAAGCATCCCCTCGTCATCGGCAAACTCCCGGGAGCCGGACGGCTCCCGGGAGGCCCGTACACGATCACCCAGATCGTCACCATGGTCGTCGTCTTCGGGCTTCTGGCCATCACACAGGCCCTCTGGGCGCACTTCGGCCTCGCGAACATCCTCATCATGATCGCGCTCCCCTGGGGGCTGGCCTGGGTGCTGCGCTACGCGCGCATCGACGGCCGGGATCCGGCACGCGCGCTGCGCTCCCTGCTCATCTACGCCTCGGCGCCCGCAGGCGGCCGGCTTGCCGGCCGCCCCCAGCGGCACCCGCGCCCCCAGCTGTCGCGGACGACCGCAACCGTCCGGACCGTCGGGGGCCCTGACTCCGACGGGCTCGCCCCGGCGCCGCAACGGCGGCAGGTGGCCGCGGCGCCCCAGTCACGCCCGGCACGCCGCCCGACTTCGGCCGCCGTCTCCTCCGCCCGGCCGGCCGGCCCCGCCGGTCCCGCTCAGACGACGCCGCCCCGCTCGAGCGGCCGGAGCCAGTTGCAGAGCCTCCTCGCCTCGCTCGAGGACCAGCACCCCCGCTCGTAGCGGCGCCCTGCGCCTCATCCACGAAGGACTTCAGCCATGCGTCTCCCCGTCCGGCACATCAGCGGCAACCTCATCTGGACGACCAACGCCGCCACGTGGGGCGTATGGAAGGTCGACACCGAGAACTACACCCACGCGTCCAAGGCAACGAAGAGGGAGAGGCTCGACGCCCTGGAGGCGCTGTTCAAGAGCCTTCGCGGTGAGGTCCTGCTGCTGAGCCTGTGCCCGCAGGTCGACGCCGCCTCTGTGGTCCAGCGGATGACGGCCGGGGTGGACTGGGACAAGAGTCCCGAATACGTCGACCTGTCGCTGAGGGTCCTCGACCAGCTGGAAGGTCTCGAACTGACCGGCCGCCTCGACTTCCTGGCGATACCCCTGCCGCACCTGGACCTCAAGCAGACCGCCAGGGCCGTCGCCTCCTCGGCGCAGGCCGAGTTGATGTCCGCGCTCGGGCTGCCGGTGCCGCCCATCACCGCAGACGAGGAGGCCGAGCGGCTTCTCCAGGCGAACCGGATCGCCGCATCCTGGCCGGCCGGGATCCAGCTCAAGGCCGCCACCGAGGCGGAAATCCTGTGGATCTACGGACACGCCGCGCGCCGAGGTCTCGACGAGCCGCTGCTCCCGGAAGAGGGTGCACCGCGCGGCCTGCGCGGCCGCGGGCGCACCGTCGCCGCTCACACCCAGGTCGTCATGGACGAGGGCGGCCGCGCAGGGCAGAGCCGCAAGGGGCCCTCGAACCCGTTCGGCCGCCGCTTCGCCAAGGTGACCACCGAGTTCGGCAGCAGCTATCAGGCCTTCAGCGTGCTGGCGGAGATGCCCGACTCCTTCCGCTTCCCCGGCTCCGAGTACTTGGCCGCTTTGGATGACTTCGGCTTCCCGGTCGACTGGGCGGTCCGGTTGAACATCGAGGCCGGCTCGAAGGCCGAGCCCAAGTCCCGCAGGCAGCAGCGCGAGCTCGCGCACCAGCGCGGTGAGTACGACGGAGAGACCGCCGGCGTTCCGGCCTCCCTGGACAAGGCATCGTTCTCACTGGACGAATACCGGGACCGGCTGACCTCCTCCTCCACCGAGGTCGAGATCCGCGCATCCGTCGTCACGTGCGTGTGGGGCGCCACCTCGGAAGAGGCCAACGAGCGGGCCAACTCCCTCAAGCACCACTTCGGCGGCAACGACTACACCCTGGTGAGGCCGGTCGGCGACCAGGTCCCCCTCTTCCACGCCATGCTGCCCGGCACCAAGACCCCGCGGCCCCTTCTCGACTTCAACCAGTACCTGCTCGCCCGTGACTTCGCCATGGCGATGCCGTTCAGCGGCGCCAGTCTCGGAGACGACACCGGCTCTCTGTACGGCCTGCAGTTGTCCGGCGGCGGTGTCCGTCCCGTCCTGATCGACTTCAGTCACGGGCCCCGGGTCAACGCCTCGGCGAGCGCGGCCTTCGTGGGGGAGCTGGGCTCCGGCAAGAGCGTCGCACTCAAGACGGCGATGTACTCGATTCTGTCCACCGGCCACCGCTCCGGTGAGTCCCGCAGCCGCGGCCGCGCCCTTGTCATCGACCGTACGCCGCAGCAGGAATGGACCAGGTTCGCCCTGGCCTGCCCGGGCGAGACGCAGATCATCCGGGTCGACGAGACCGCCGGCGTTTCGCTCGACCCGCTGCGGATCTTCCGCGGACCGCGCGCGGCGCGGTACTGCGAGTCGTTCCTCACGCCCCTGCTGGACATCGCCAGCATGTCGATCGAGGGCGTCACGCTCGCCGAGAGCATCGAGGCCACCCGGCGTGGCCCGGCCCCGTCCATGAACGCGCTCATCGCCAACCTCGCTGCACGCGCGAAGACGCCGGACGCGGAGGAGCCGAACGACGCCGCCGTGCGCGCCGCGGCCTCCGAGCTCGTCCGCAAGATGCGGGCCTTGTCGAAGAAGGACCTCGGCCGCACGATTTTCGACCCGGCCCTGCCGGTCGTCCGCATCACGAACGCCGACTCCATCGTCTTCGCCGTCGACCGGCTCGGCCTGCCGACCAAGGAGGAGCTCAGCGAGCACCGCCTGCGCAGCCTGGAGGTTGAGAAGCGGTTCGGCTGGCGCCTGATGTACCTCATCACCGCGCTGTGCCGGGAGGTCGCGTTCGCCAACTCCTCGGAGTTCACCGGCGTTTTCCTGGACGAGTGCTGGTGGCTGACCTCGTCCGCCGAGGGTTCCAACTTGCTGCTCGAGATCATCGCCGACGGGCGCAAGCACGGTGCGGGTGCCTTCGCGGGCAGCCACGACCCGTACGACATCGGACCTAAGAACGAGCTTGGCGACAAGATCAGGGCGCTGCTCTCCCACATCTTCGTTTTCCGCCACCGTTCCAAGACCCTCGCCGCCCGGTGCCTCGAGTTCATCGACCTCGACCCCCACGACGAGGAAATGATCAAGCTGATCACGGAGAACCTGAGCCCGCTCAACGTCTCCGACGCCGAGCGCGGACTGCGCGCCGGCGAATGCCTCTACCGGGACCTGCGCAAGCGGATCGCGGGAATGAAGGTCCTCATTCCCGCCGACGACGGCGCCGCGGACGCCATTCACACGACGCCGGGCCAGATGGGCGAGGACGAGCCGGCCGTCGCGGTGCCCCTCGAAGGCGCGCTGGCATGAAATCCGCCTCCCGTGCCGCACCCCGCCGGCGCCGCGCCCTGCGTATCTGGCTCATCGCCGTGCCCCTGGCACTGCTGCTGGGTCTGACCGCCGCGGTCGCCTTCGCGGACACGGTCCCCACCCCCAGCCCCGGCCCGGCCCCCACCGCTCCGGACGCCAAGCCCACTCCGAAGCCGGGCGACGACAAGGACAAGCCCGATCCCTGCGACCAACTGCCCCACGACAGTGCCCAGTACAAGTACTGCAAGGAGGGCGGCAGCGGCGGGGGTGCCGACGGCAAGGACGACAAGCCGACGACGAAGCCCAAGCCGGAGGACACCTACAACCCGATGGAGCCCCGCCCCGGGGTGACACCGCCTGCGCCTCAGCCGGGGGACGAGGACAAGCCGGTCGAGGACCTGAGCAAATCGCCCAAGAACGGCTCCGACGGCCTACTGCAGCCGTTCAACGTCAAGGACAAGGACGGCGTCCCGATCTCGGCGTACAGCGTCGACTCGGACACGGGCGGCTGGACCGACATCGACTTGAAAATTTGGAACCTGCTGGCGCAGTTCTTCTTCGGGATCGCGAAGTGGTTCGTGGGGTTCGCGTGCTGGCTGATCGACTGGGCGCTCAACTTCGGGCTGGCGAAGATCCTGGTCAAGCCCGCCGATGACATCGCCACCAGTTTGCGCGACCAAGTCATCAACCGCCTCGGTCTGCCCGGGCTGTTCCTTCTGTTCGCAGGCCTGTACGCGGCTTGGCAGATCCTCTTCAAGAACCGCAGCAAGGGCTTCGCCGAAGCCGGCACGTCCCTGGTCGTCGCCGCCATCGCCACCACGGTCCTGCTCTCACCGGCGCAGGTGCTGCTGGGCACACACGACCAGCCTTCGCCGGGCGGTTCGACGATGCTGCTGAGCGACGACGGCCTGATCGGGAAGGCGAAAGACCTCTCGCTGGAGGTCAGTGCGGTCGTCCTGTCCCAGAACCCGGAGGGTGACGCCAAGCCGGAGAACGTCTCCAGACCGATCACCGACGCTCTGGTCGACGCGTTCATCGTGAAGCCGACCCAGTTGATGCTCTACGGCAAGACGTTCAAGGACCCTGCGTGCTCGAAGGCGTTCGCCGAGGCGTCGCTGGTCAAGTACAACTTCGAGCAGATGGGCATCGACTTCTTCGAGGCCAACAGGATCAACCCCACCGGTGAGGCCACGTACGCGGCTCAGCTCACCAACGCGGGCGAGCATTTCACCAAGGTGTGCAAGGTCAAAGAGGGCGACGCGAAGAAGGCGTCGGCCGACATGACGTTCTCTGCGGCCTTCGTCGCGCTCGCGGCGATCATCGTCTCGGTGCTCATGGTCCTGGTCACCGGCACCTTCCTGGTCGCGCAGGGCTGGCTCGCCTTCGAAGGCATCAAGGGGCACTGGGCCCTGGCCGCCGGCATCCTGCCCGGCGGCGGCCGCGGAGTTCTGTGGCGCTGGGTCTCGGCCATCGTCAAGGCCGTCCTCGGCGTCATCCTCGCGATCCTGTTCCTCGCGGTATTCATCGTGATCATCGTCGCGCTGATCGACGCGGACACCGGTGAGATCCTCGCCGTCAAGTTCATCTGCCTGGACCTCGCCGCTGTCGCGGGAATCGTCGGCCAGAAGAAGATCAAGGAGACCGCGCGGCAGGTCAGCGTCAACTTGAACCGGCGCCTGGCCAACGCCCGCGTCGGCGGCAGCCGTCAGAGCGTCTTCAACTCCTTCGGCCGGTACGCCGAGACCGCCCCGGGCATCAAGCAGCTGTTCGGCGAGGCCCGCGGTGAAGCCCGCAAGGTCAGCAGGCCGATCGGCAAGGCTGGGCGCACAGCCAAGCAGATGTGGATGGGACCGCCCCAGCGCGGCAAACGCGGTGGCCGCCTGCGCTCGGCCGCACGCCTCGCCACCAATGCCGCGGCCGCCGTGGGCACCGGTGGCGCCGCGACAGCCGCGAAGGTCGCCGCGCAAGGAGCCGCCAAGCAGGCACTGCGCCGCCGACTCGCCACTGCCGCTTCGAACAAGATGGCGCAGTCCCGCGGGGGCCGGGCCACCCTGGCGGCCGGCAAGGGCGCCGCCGCGACAGCGCGGTTCGGCTGGAAGGCCACGAAGTTCGCCACCCTCGCGACAGTGGGTGCCCCGGTCGGCGTCCCCCGGGGCATCGCAGCTGCCAAGCGGGGCGGGACGGCCGCAGCCGCCCGGGCCAACGCCGTCAAGGGGCAGCTGACCGCAGCAAAGAACCGGGCCGGCGCGCGGGTCACGGCAAAGGTCGACGGCGCCCGCGCCTTCGGCGACGAGTACCGGCGCAACGTGCAGACCGCAGGGCGGTTCGTGGGACGTCACGCGGCCAATGCCCAGCTCGGCATGGCCCAACCGATCTCCGGACCAACGCGCCCGTCGAGTCCTCCTGGTGTGCGCGTGGCCGCCAGTTCGCCGCCAGTGCCAGGGCCTGCGCCGTCCTCGGGGGCTACCGCTCCGTCCGGCCGCTCGGCGGCGGGACCGGCCTCCATCCCCGCACCGGTGCTGCCCGTGCCTTCGCCCAGCGGCGGCGCCCCACCCGCATCACCACCGCCGCCCCGCCCCATCCGCCGGGCGACGCGGCCGGCGGGCCCGCCCCGGCGCCCCTGACTGGCTGCGGGGGTGAGCGACACCTGCTGCTCACCCCCGCGCCCCGAAATCCCTGACCCGTCTTTCTGCCCTCAGGAGGTGCCCCATGCCCGAGTCCGTGAACACCAGCACCGTGAAGGTTGTCGCGCTCTTCGCCGCGGCCGCCCTCCTGGCGATCAGCGGGATCCTGCTTCTCGTCGTCGACCGCGGCCGTCCGGCCTCGCGCGCGGCTTCGCCCACGCCGGCGGCCTCTTCGACAGACACCTCCGAGGCGCAGCCGACTCAGCCCGAGCCGGCCGGCTCCGCGGCTCCCTCCATGCAGGGCACCGCAGCGCCGGATGAGGCGCCCGCGTCGGCATCCGTGCCGCCGAAGGCTGCGGAGACGGCTCGCCAGTTCGCCATCGCCTGGGCGTCGCACGATGCGAGCCCGGGACACGACACCTCCTTCAGCGACGCCGGGCGACGTGCCGCGGCCTACGCCACCGCGGACCTCGCTACTCAACTGCGGGACCCGGGCGACCGATCCACGCGGCTGTGGCAGCAGTGGGTTGCCGACAAGACCCGCGTTACCTGCGCCATCGACCGCGTAGCCGCACCCGACGGAGCGCCGGCGCCGACCACGACCCGGGCCTTCGTACGAGTCCTCTACACCTGCACGACCTACTCAGCCGGCCACCAGCCCACCCGCTCCCCCGATCAGCTCGCGCTCGAGATGCACCTCGCTTCCGCAGGCGCATGGCGGGTCGGCGCGCTCGTGAACGCGTGAGGAGACCACGGTGAAGAAGATCCTCATCGGCCTCGGCATCACCTGGCTGTGCTGCTGCGCCCTCATCGTCGCAGCCGTGATGGCTGTCGCAACGAAGGTCGGAAGCGACAACACGGGCAACGACATCGAGAACGCCGGCTTCGGCGGTGGGATATCCCAAGGCGCTGACGTTCCGGATTGGCTGCGGACACTGATCGACAAGGCCATCAGCCAGTACGGGTGCCCCGAGGTCACGCCCGCCCTGCTGGCGGCTCAGCTGTATCAGGAGAGTGGATTCGACCCGAAGATCCAGTCCTTCAAGACCGTCGAGAAGGACGGGAAGAAGGTCAAGGTGCCGGTCGCCAGTGGCATCGCGCAGTTCATCCCCGGGACGTGGACGACGCACGGCAAGGACGGCGACGGTGACGGCGACAAGGACGTCTTCGACCCTGCCGACGCGGTACCGGCCGCCGTCGACTACGACTGCGACATTGCCAAGGACGTCCGCAATGTCCCCGGTGACAAGGCAGACAACATGTTGGCCGCCTACAACGCCGGGCCGTACGCGGTGAAGAAGTACGGGGGGATCCCGCCGTATCCGGAGACCCAGAACTACGTCAAGATCATCCGTAGCCTTGCCAAGAAGTGGACCGACGCCCTGGCCCAGAGCGGCCCGGTGCCTGCGGGTAGCGGACGGACCGGACAAGTCGTCGCCGCGGCGCAGAAGGCGCTGGACACCGACTACGTGTTCGGAGGGGACTGCCGCGCGCCGTACACCGAGGGCAACGGCTGTGACTGCTCAAGCCTCGTGAAAATGGCGTGGGCCAGCGTGGGTGTGAACCTGCCGCGGACCACGTACGACCAGGTGAATCAAGGGACCGTGGTGCGATCCACTGACGATCTCCAGCCTGGTGATCTGCTCTTCGCCCGCGGCAGCGCCTCTCGCCCCGAGCACGTCGGCATGTTCGTGGGCAACGGCCAGGTCATCGAAGCCCCCAAGACCGGCCTCAAGGTGCGCCTGAAGCCGCTCTCGTACTGGAAGCCCCAGATTCTGGTCATGAAGCGTGTCGGCTGACCTGCGTCTTTGTCGTTCCTCGTTGCGCTTCGCGACGCCCGCTGGCCTTGAGCTCATGTCCCCCGACGGCACAAGGCCGGTGGGATAGCCCCGATCCGCTCATTCGTCGGTCGTGTCGGGGGTCGGCCCTTCACCTCTTCCGAACTGTTGCTGCCAGCGCAGGGCGCCGAGGTTCTGCCACAGCACGCCGAGTTCGATCTGGGCCGGGTTCAGGCCGGTCTCCTCCGCCAGCTCGTCGGCGCTGATCCCCTGGGGATGATGCCCGATCGCCCGGCCGATCTGGCCTGCCCACAGCTCAGCGTCGACGAACGGCCGACGTTTGTACTGCTCGATCAGCTGCTTGAGGTGTTCGCTGGTGCACCCCACCAGCAGGCGCCTGCCGTCGCCTTTCGGGTCGAAAGCGTGGACCACCGACGAGTCTCGGACCGACGCGTACCACTCGCTGTCGTCGGCGACTGTGGCACCGCACAGGTCGCACAGCTCCGGCAGGGCCTCGGCCGCGCCCTCCTCGTCGATTCCGCTCACGCTCCATGTCTACCGTTCAGAGGCCCGCACCCCGTTCTGACAGGCCGAGGCGCTGTAGGAAGCGCAACGCCGGTGAGACATCCCGGCCGCCATGTAGCGGAACGACCGCCGTTCGCCGCTGGGCAACGTTCCAGGGCCAGCAGCGGCCGCGCGTCGGGCCTTAGGTGCGCTGACCTGCGGAGACTGGGCTGGATGGCAAGGACGCGCGCGGGCTGAGTTGCGTTTCCGCGCACATCGGAGGTCAGCGGCTCCCGCTCCGCGATCAAAAAGTCCGCGGAGCCATGTCACACGGTCACCGCTTTCGACACCTCTATGGGCATCCGCACTCCCCCTCGCCCCCGGAGTTTCGACATGCCGTCTCTCACCTTGTTCCCCGCCGGTTCGCGTCCCGGAGCCACCCGATGACCACGAACGATGTCATCGACCGTCTGATCGACATCGGACAGGACCTGCCGGCGTACGGCGAGGCCGTCTACGCCTGGGTGGCCGACAACGTGTGGCTGCTGGCCGTCGTGCCCGTGGCGGTCGCCCCCTTCGTCCTGGCCGTGTCCGTGGCGCGCCGGCGCTTCGGCCGGGGCCCACTGAAGGACCGGCAGGCCTTCGAGGTCCTGCCGACCACCGGCTTCGACCCCGTACTCGAGGACGTTCTGCGCTTCGCCAAGCAGCTGGCTCAGGCGCAGCGGAGCGTGTCGCGCTGGGCCTTTACCCCGGTGCGCGGGACGGCGGTGCGCGTGCGGCTGCTGTCCCAAGGCGGGCTTCTGACGATGCGCGTCGAGGGTCCGGCTCGGGCGGCGGCAGTCCTGCGCCACCAGGGCTACAGCCAGTGCGAGATGCGCGCGGTCGGCGCCGCCGCGATAGACGCCGACCGTCCTGAGATCCGGCTCGGCGCAGACCTCGACAGCAACTCCCAGACCGCGCTCGCGGCGTGACGAAACGAAAGGAGGCAGTGGTGAGCAAGAACTCGAAGTCCCCTGGCGCGAAGCGGCGCGGACCGAGCCGGCCCAAGCCCCGTAAGGACAAGCCGACGCAGCACGTCGCCCGCGCCGAACTGGCTCTGGCCCTGCCCGACTACCTGTCTTTGCGGGAGGTGCCGCTCAAGCCCGACCCGTTGGAGGCGCTCGCGGCCGCCGTCGCCGACGTGCGCGAGGACCTGGGCGAGCGGGCGGACATCGTGCTGGATCTGGTGCCGATATCACCGTCCAAGGTCAGTCGCCGGCGCAGCCGCCTGCTGGCGCAGGCGCGCCGCAACCCGAGCAGCATGCCGGCGATCCCCGGTCTTCCGAGGCAGGCCACGGGCGGCCTCAACTTCGGCGGCCTGGCCTCCCTGGGCAACGAGATCGCCGCGGAGATGCGCGGCCAGCAGGGCCGCGGCGGCCAACGGCCGGCGCAGAGGCAGCGCATGCCCAGCGTCTCCGACGTCAAGGCGGCCATGGGCAAGTTCGGGCCCGGGGCCGATCCGGTGTTCGCTCTGCAGCTGCTGATCCGGACCTGCTCCTCCGACCCGACGCGACCGCGCATGCTGCTCGAACAGATCATGGCGACGCTCGAAGGTTGGGCCGGCGACAACCACCTGCGCCCGGTCGGCCTCAACCTGCTCGTCACGCGGCTCCGCGCGGACTCGCGGCTGTACCGGCGCAGCTTCGACCGCCGTTTCGCCACGGGCGAGTTCGCCCCGCGGCGAGCCAGCTGGGTGACGGGCGCGGAGCTCGCCGGCCTGCTCAAGCCCGCCACAAAGCACAACATGGCGGCGAACGTGGCCCGATCCGGTGGCGTGGTCCCCCCGCCGCCCCCGAGTCTGCCGACCTGGACTGGGCAGCCGGACCTGCTGCCGCTGGGATGGGTGGCCAAGCCGGGTGGCGGCGAACGGCTCGCCGGTCTGCCCTTGATCTACCTCCTGTTCGGGCTCTTCCTCGGAAAGGCCGGTTACGGCAAGACCGAGATGAGCTTGGTGCAGGCGATCGCGCTCGCCCACAACGGCCACGGAATCCTGTTCTTGGACCCGCACGGCGACGGCTGGCAACGCGCACGTCCGTACCTCGCGCATCCACAGATCGCCCCGCGGCTGTGGGAGATCGACCTGACCTCGCCGGACCTGGACGCGATGGTCGGTTCGTGGAATCCGCTGTCCATGGAGAACCGCGGCGAGTCGGAGATCCCCGACATCGTCAATGCGATCGTCACCGGCTTCGCGAGTGCGCTGAACTGGTCCGACAGCGCGGGCCGCGCCAAGACGATCCTCACGCGGTCGGTCGAGACGCTCGCCCGCCTGTCGTGGATCCTCTCGCAGGCCGGCCGGCCCGATCTGGCACCGACGATCTTCCAGATCCGCACCCTGCTCAATGACGAGGTGTGGCGCGACGCGATCGTGCCATACCTGCCCAAGACGCTGCGCGACTTCTGGGTGCAGACCTACCCGAAGTACTCGAACGAGGCCACCCCTGTCGTCACGAACATCATCGAGCGACTCGACAGCTCCAACAGCCTGAAGGGCTTCCTCGGTTCGTCGCTGAGCACGTACGACATCCGGCACGCCATGGACACCGGGCGGATTGTGTTCGTGTGCCCGTCGGGCACCGGCGACACCGACCGCATTGTCTCGTGCCTGCTGATCTACGACCTGTTCCGGGCCGGCCTGTCTCGGCGCACCATGCCCGTTGCCGACCGCAAGGACTTCTACGCGTTCATCGACGAGCTCACCGCGGTGGACGGCGCCAGCAAGGGCACCCTCGCCGCGATCGCCGAACAGCTCCGTAAGTACAAGGTCAAGCTCCTCGCGATGACCCAGATGTCGCAGCGCCTTTCGCCGACGACCAGGCAGGGTCTCCTGCAGAACCTGTCGATCCTGTCGACGACGGCCAGCGACATCGACGAGGCGCAGCTGGTCACGCGCAGGTGGGGCAAGAAGGTCGCGCCGGACACGATCTCGCAGTTGCAGCGCTACCACTACGTCATGTCCGTCACGCTCGACGGCGGGCAGTCCGATCCCTTCCGGGTGCGTGGCGCGAGCGTCGAGGAGCTGTACGGCGACTACCTGCGCGAGGACGACGTGCACCACCTGGACACCGCGGTCAACGCGAACCTGCGTCGTCGCCGGGTGCGGGACATCCTCGACGACCTCGGCAAGCTCGATACCCGTCTGCGCCTGTTCCTGGCCACGCTGCCGCCCCCGCCGCCGGACGACGACCAGGGTCCTGATGAGCCGCCGGTCAACGACGGCCCGGAGCCGCCGGACGACGACCCGGGCCCGCCGCCCCAGGAGGCGCCGGTTCCCGACAACGTCACCTTCCTCGTCAAGAACAAGGGATCACGAGTGGGATGAGCACGCTGACCGATCACGAACCCCTGTCTCAGCCGCAGCGCGTCCAGTCCTTCCAGGCGCTCGCCAAGTCGGCTCTGGAGCTTCTCTACCAGCACCGCCTCATGACCACGGACCAGCTGCACCGGCTGCTCACTCCGGGCGCCCGCGGCTCGTCCTACCTGCGTCGGCAGCTCGGGACTCTCGAAGAAGCCGGCCTGGTCCACCGCCTGCGTGCCCAGGGCGAGTCCAGCGGCGGCAACCGTCTCAACCAGCCGTACGTCTGGTTCCTGACCGAAGAGGGCGCCGACGCCGTGGAACAGGCCGCGGAAGTGTTCTCCCGCCGCTACCGGGTCACGCCCGATTCGGCGGCCAGCACACGCCAGGCCCACACCCTGGCGGTCAACGAGGTGGGGATCGCGTTCGTCACGCACGCCCGCCGGCTCGGCCATGACTGCACGCCCTTGTCCTGGACTCCGGAGGTCGCCCACCGCATCCGTGACGGGATGCGGCGGTTCGAAGACGACCACGTCATCTCCGACTCGGTCCTGCACTACGTGCACGTCCACCGCGGGGCGCGCACGATGCTCAACCTGTTCATCGAGCTCGACCGGGCCACCATGACCGCGGCCGACCTCGCCAAGAAGGTCTCCGCGTACGGACGGCTCTATGAGTTCGTACCTCAGCACCCCGACCGTGCGCGGCGCTCCGCGGCGTCGACCCGGCCAGCGTGGCAGCACACCTATCCGGCGTTCCCGCGCCTGCTGATCATCCTCGACGGCGTGTCCAGCTCCACCCTGGCCAAACGGCTCGCCGACCGCACCGAGGACTTGTACACGCTCACGCGCGTGGACCCGCGCCTGGCGCGGCTCGCCCGGCATCTTTCGGTCGGGGTCACCACCCTCCAGCAGCTGCGTGAGCAGGGCCCCTTCGGCCGGATCTTCACCCCGCTGCTGCGTGGCACGCCCGAGGAGCGGCACCCCCCGACCGACATGCTCCTGCGTCATCCGGGCGCCGCAGGGCCCTCTCGACATCCGCCGGCCCGGCCTCAACCCCGCTGATCTGTCACTCGCCATCCCTCGGGGCCGGGCGCACCCCGCCTGACGACTAGCTGTGAAAGGAGGCTCCGCCGATGAGCACCGCCGTTGAAGAAATACCGGCCCCCACGCCCGCCGTTCTGGGCCTGGCCGAGGCGCTGGACAGCTCGGATCAACTGCGCCAGCGTCGCTTCGAGATGCTGCCGATGCGCGGCTCCGTCTACACCGACGTGCAGGGGCGTGGCCCCGGCCCGAGCACCAGCCCCGAGGGGCTCGCCGATCTGATCACCTCGATCTCGGCCGTCGGCGTTCTCCATCCCGTCCTGGTGGAGGAGCTGCCCGGCCCCGACGACCGCGTCCAGCGGCGCCTGGTGATCGGCGAGCGCCGCTACCGCGCCTGCCGCTGGGGCGCCGTGAACCAGCCGGACAACCCGCATTTCGAGAAACTGCCCGCGGTCATCTGCCCGGGTCCCATCAGTGATGAGGACCGCCGTACCTGGCAACTGGTGGAAAACCTCGCGCGTGAGGACCTTCAGCCCGGCGAGCTCGCGGGCGCCCTGCTGCTCGAACGCAGCGCGATCCTGCGCACCCAGCTCGACAACGCCGGGATCGAGGTGAGCGAGGAGATTCAGCGGCTGGAAGACCCGGTGGCCCGGTTCGAAGCCATGGAGAAGCTACGCGGCAGCGACGCCAACCTCGCTGCTCCGTGGAACCTCGTGCTGCGCCGGCTCGGCCTGCAGATCACCCCGCGGCGCGCACGCGAGGTCGTGGCCGCCTTCCGGACTCTGCCGCGGGAGCTGTCCGCGGACATGGACCAGCACCAGGTCGCGCTCGCCGCGCGCACGAACCTGGCCCGACTCAGCCGCGGCCGCCGCGAAGCCGCCAACGAGCTGTGGCAAGCCGTCAAGCGTCTGGGCCGCACCGACCTGCTGTCCGCCGCCACCCGGACTCAGGCCACGAATCCGGAGATGCCGGCCGAGGCCGCTGCCACTGCCGCGGTCACCTCGTACGAACAGGCCAACGCAGAGCGGGCCGCAGCGCTGACCCGGTCGACGCCCGAGAACGGCGAGGAGGAGATCAATTCCGCGGCGGCGGAGGAGGCCGGCCAGCGGATCCCGTCCGAACGGGGCGGTACGCGCGAGGACTTGGACCCTGCCGGCTCACCTGGACAGGCCGGGCAGCAGGATCCCTCCGTGCAGCCGGCCGGAACGGAGCTGGACGAAGAGGCGCCGGTCGGCGATGAGCCGGAAGACACGGCCGACCCCGTCGACCCGCCCGTCCTCGCCTCCGCCCTCGAAGGGCTGCGGGCCCTCAACTCTCAGCTGGCCGAGGGCCGCACCCTGCACCGATTCGACGCGGGCTCGCTCCGCATGCTCCTGACCGACCTCCAGCGCCACACCAGCGCCGGCGCTGAAAGGACTGCCGCATGACTGTCTCCCTGCCCATGCCCGGAATCGGCCAGCCGGTGCCGGCCCCCGCGTCCGGCTGCGACTGCAACAACTGCCCCTTCTTCATGGACAACCCCCGTGCGGTCGAGCCCGTCTGCTCGGGCTGCACCTCCAGCTGCGAGTACTGCGGCTGTGCCCGTGCCGAAGACCCGGTCCCCGGGAGCGAGCCGGGCCTGGCCTGCACCCGCTGCCCCATCCGCTGCGGCACCCGACCCGACCGCGAAGCCTGGATGAAGGACATCGGCGGCACCATGCACTTCACCGGACTCCGCGCACCGGGAGCCCTTCCCGACCTGCCCCTCTTCACCCCCCAGGTCGACGGGCACGACGTGCGTACGCTCGACGCCCAGCTCAAGTGGCCCGCCTACGCTCTCGGGCTGCGCCGTGTCATCAGCCCCAAGACGCACAAGCTGTTCCCACGGTGGGAGGGCAAGACCGCCCACCAGTTCCTGGACCTGCGCCCCGATCAGAAGGCGATCCTCAGCGGTTACGCGGAGGACCCGCTCGTCGAGGCCTACTGGACGCGGCGCAAGGCCGACGGCTTCGCCGACATGCTCGCCGCCCAGGAGTGGGACCTCGTCCTCACCCCGAACGCGTCGATGTACTTCAATCAGCCCCGCGCCGAGAACCTGATCAACATGCGGCGCAACCTGATGCTCGCCGCCGAGCTCTCCTCCGCAGGGGTCACCGCGGTCCCCAACATCTACTGGCTGCGGCTGGAGGACCTCGACCGCTACCTGGACTGGCTCGACGAGTCCCCCACCCTCCCGCCCGCCCTCGCCATGAACCTGCAGACCTTCCGCACCCAGGCCGACTGGGAGGAAATGGCGGTGCCCGGGCTGACCTACCTGGCCGCCACGCTGCCGCCCGACCTGCCCATGGTCCTCACCGGGGCGAGCCGCGCTGACCGCATTGCCACTCTCAAGGCGCTGTTCCCCGGACGGCTGTACCTGATCAGCCAGAACCCGCTGCAGTACGCCCGTCACGGCGCGGTCATGACGGAGGAGGGCCGCGTCGACACCCAGGCGCGCACCGAGGACCTGTTCACCGCCAACGTCCGCTTCTACGCCGGTCTCGCCGACGGCACGATCACCGCACGGAACGGGGCCTAACAATGGGCTCGGGCAGCCGGATCGATCACCAGCACCACCTCGTCGCCACCACGGCGGGGCTGACCATCGAGGCCCCAGCCAACGAGGTCGACCTCATGCCCGAGGCGCAGCGTGAGCTCATCGACCAGGCCCTGCAGATCCAGGCCGACTGGGAGGCGAACAACGGGCAGGCCACGCTCGAGGAGGCCATGGAGTACTGGGGCCTGCGTGATCGGCTCCGACATGAGCACGACCTGTGGAACGGCCACGGCCTCATTGAGGACGCCGAGCGTGAAGAGGCCGAGGAAGAGAGCCCCAGCTTCCCGCCCCGGGCCAGCGAACCGCCGGCGGGCATCCCCCTGCAGCGCACCGCGGCGCAGCAGGTCCTGGACGAAGTACTGGAGGAACACCAGGCATCGGCAGCGCTCGCCGTGCAGGCCCGTGACCGATGGCCGACTGAGCCTGAGACCGGCTTCGTGGAGGACTTCGAGGCCTTCCGCGAGATCCACGATGCGGCGTGGAACCGGGAGATCCGGGGTGAGCAAGCGGTGCCCTATCTCCTGGAAGACGCCACCGGGGGCCTGGGCGCCCGCGAGGGCGGGCGCGGCTTCGGCGTGGAGATCGAGTTCGACACCGACGGCGACTGGGACGATCAGCACGAAGCGCTGCGTGCCATCGGCCGTGACCTGCACGAGGCCGGCCTGGCCCGGGACAGGGACATGCACAGCTACCACTCCCAGCAGTACGCCGGATACACCGATGCCCCCAACGCATGGCGCCTCGAAGACGACTGCACCGTCGCGGGCGAAATCGTCTCGCCGATCATGTACGACGAGCCGCAGACCTGGCAGAACCTCGCCACCGTCTGCGAGATCGTCCGACGGCACGGCGGCGGCGCCAGCGAGCGCACCGGCGGCCACGTCCACGTCGGCCTCCACGACTACGACCACGAGGTCGCCAACCACCACCGCCTGATGCAGATGTACGGCGACTACGAGGACGTCCTGTTCCGGCTCGCAGCGAACCGGAACGCCCCGGACTCCGCACACCGCGGAACCGAGTGGTGCGAGCCCAACCACGTGCCTTCGGGCGGCTACCGGTCCCTGCCCGATGTCCAGAGCCGTGCCCGGCACGGCATGGCCGTCAACCTCACGGCAGCGCGGGGCCAACGGAGCGACCACGGCGAGTTCCGGCTGTGGGACGGCTCGGTCGATCCCGCCGTCATCCAGACGCAGGTCAACGTCTCCCTCGGCATGGTGGCCGCAGCAGTCCGCGGGGGACCACAGGCATCCAGGCGGAGCGAGCCGATGTCGCTGGGCCGACACCGCCAGGAGTGGGGGCCCGATCAGCGGCTCACCGTCGGGGATCTGGCGGCCAACAGCCTCAGCTTCCGTCGATTCACCGACGAGATCTTCCACCGCCGGCAAGAGAGAGCGCAGGCAGCCGCCCTCTACGCCGTCACCCGCTGGCAACAGCCCGAATCCCAGGGCTGGTAGCACTCACCGCCACACCCACCCCCGTCGACCTCGCTGAGGGCGACGGACAGAAACCGAGTACAGAAAGGGGGCCACACCGATGGGGTCCGGCAGCAGGATCGACCACCAGCACCATCTCGTCGCCACGACGGCGGGCACCACCATCACCGCGCCCGACGAAGCCATCGACGTGTTGGGAGGTCTGGAACAGCAACAGCTCATCGGCGAAGTACTGCGGCTCGGCACGAGGGTGTCCGAGAATGCCGCGACCGACGAGGAGACCGCCGAGTTCTATCAACTCCGCCAGAGGCTCCAGGATGAGTTCGGGCGCCCCGGATCCGAGGACCATCCTGACGGCCCGATCGCACAACTGTGGGGGACTGACCCTGCCGTGTCGGTGCCCGGCCAGCGCGGCCTTCCTACGGATTGGAGCAGCGCCGACGACCGTGCCGTCCAACGTGCCGCCGCCCAGCAGGTCCTGGACGAGGTCGCGGCCGAGCACCAGGCGGCCACCGCCCTCCAGGAGCAGGCCCGCGAGCAATGGCCGGAGAACGAGGCCGTCAGCTACACCGACGACTTCGACGCCTTCCAGCGCGATTACGAGGCCGCGCGCGAGCGAGCGGAGCGCGGGGAGCAGGTCGTTCCGTACATGACGGAGAACGCGACCGGCGGGCTCGGGGCCCGTGAGGGTGGTCGCGGGTTCGGCGTGGAGATCGAGTTCGACATCCAGCCCGGCGTCGACCGGCGTCAGGCCATCCAGAACATCGGCCGCGAACTGCGTGATGCGGGCCTGTCCCGCACGGCACGGCAGCACGGATACCACTCCCAGCTGGAGGCGGGATACACCGACGAGCCGAACGCATGGCGGCTGGAGCAGGACTGCACGGTGGCCGGCGAGCTGGTCTCGCCGATCCTGTACGACGAGCCCCAGTCCTGGCAGAACCTCGCGACTGCCTGCGAGATCATCGAGCGAAACGGCGGCCGAGCCTCGTTCGGCACAGGCGGCCATGTCCACGTGGGCATGCACGACTACGACCACGACGTTGCCAACCACACCCGGCTCATGCAGACGTACGCCGCGCACGAGGACGTGCTGTACCGGCTCGCCCAGAACCCCGCTTCCGAGGGCAATCAACACCGCGGTACACGCTGGTGCCGTCCCAACCCGGTCCCGTCGCAGGGGTATACGGCGATCTCGCAGATCGAGTCGTACCACGGCATGGCCGTGAACCTGAGCGGCGCGCGGCGCGGCGGGGAGAGCGCGCACGGCGAGTTCCGGCTGTGGGACGGCTCGCTCAACCCTTCTGTGATCCAGACGCAGGTCAAGCTCTCCCTGGGCATGGCGGCCGCAGCCGTCCGGGACGACACCACCGTCCCGGGCACGCGCATGCAGCTGGGCAGCCATCGCGAGCAGCGGCGCCAGGCAGGAGTCGGACAGCGCCGGCGGCTGTCCGGTGACGATTGGCGCACGACCACCGCGAACTTCCGGCAGATGGTCGATTCGCTCTTCCAGCGCCCTGAGGATAAGGCGCAGGCGACCGCTCTGTTCCAACAAACCCGCTGGCAGCGGCACTAACCCCTGGAGATGCCATGACCTTCATCCGCACCCGCAACGCCTCTTCCGCCGCCACTCCGCTGGACCCTCCGAAGAAGGACAACGGCAGCAACTACGTCTTCGAGATGATCTACGACGGCGGGAGCTGGCGCGGCTACTCCGACACCCCGACCGAGCTCATGGAAGGCCTGATTCCGGAATACCCCGAACTCATCAGCCCGAAGGAGAAGGCTGCCGCACGCATCCGGCTGGCCCTGCGTCTCCAGGTGCAGCTGCAGGCCGTGCTCGCGGCGTCGGAAGAGTTCGCGCAGTGCAGCCCCGAGCAGCAGCAGGCGATTCTCGCCCCGCGGGACACGCCCCCGGTGGTCAGCCGCTGGGATGCGCCCGTCCCGCTGGTCCTGGTGACCACGTTCTACAAGCCGGCCGGTCGGCTGCCTCGTCCCGAGGGGCCGGATGAGGCGCTGATCTGGATCGAGCCCGATGACGAGTGGAGCCTGCTGGTTTCGCTCCACCAGGCCGGCGTGATCCAACTGGCGGCCGAGCAGGGTGCGCTGCCGCCGAACGTGCGGGGGGAATGACGTGGGCTCGGGAAGCCGAATAGATCATCAGCACCACAGTGTCGCGCCGACGCGGGGCACGGACACGCTCGTCGCCGAGGCTGCGCCGCTGACCATTGAGGAACGGCCGGAGCGCGCTGAGGTGCGCTTCGTCGACACCAGTCCGGTCGACGCACCGATTCTGCAGACCTACGTGGTCAGCGGCGATGACCACCTGCTGTTCCTGCCGCGCAACCCGGACACCATCCAAGGACAGGTGACCGACGAGCAGGACGCCCTGGTCAACCTCGGTGCCAGCGTTTCCGACGAGGACGGGCGCCACTTCATCGAGGGCGACGTTCGGGTCACCCGCGGCCCGGACGGCCAGATCCAGGTGAGCCCGGAGAGCCTGCGGTGCACCGGCGGCGACATGCACGCCGGCGACGAGGACGGCACCTGCTCCCACCAGGCCGCGGTGGCCAACCTGGTGCAGGAGCAATTCGGCGCGAGCGGCCGCTCGGCGATCGACCGGGCCGCCGCTCAGGAGGTCCTGGACGAGGTGGCGGCCGAACATGCCGCCTCGATCGCCGCCCAGGACCAGGCCCGTGCCGAGCGGGCGGCCCAACCCGCGGTGCGCTCCTACTCCGAAGACATGGACGCCTTCCAGGAGGCGTACGACCAGGCCCGCGAGCGCAGGTCGGCCGGCGAGGCGCTGGTGCCGTACCTGACGGAGAACGCCACCGGCGGCCTCGGCGCGCGCGAAGGCGGGCGTGCCTTCGGTGTCGAAATCGAGTTCGACTATCCCTCGTCGATGTCTCACTCCGCGCGACAGGAAGCCAACCAGCGGATCGCCCGCGAACTGCACGCAGCCGGCATCGCACCAGACCCGCACATGCATGGATGGCACGCATCACAGCACGCGGGATACACCGACGCCCCGAACGCGTGGCGGCTGGAGAGAGACGGCACCGTCGCCGGTGAGATCGTCTCGCCGATTCTCTACGACGAGCCGCAGACGTGGAACAACCTGGCCCAGGTGTGCGAGATCGTCCAGCGCAACGGAGGCATCGCCAGTGCCCGCACCGGCGGCCATGTCCACGTGGCCGTCCCCGACTACGACCACACCGTTGCCAACCACAACCAGCTGATCAACACCGTGGCCGGGTACGAGGATGTCATCTACCGGATCGCCCAGAACCCGGCCAGCGACAATCACCGTGGCCTGGAGTGGTGCACTCCCAACAACCAGCCGTCGAGCCCCTACACCTCGGTCTCGGCCGTCCAGCGGTACAACAACAGTCACCACATCGGACTGAACTTCCAGTCCGTCAACGGGCGGGAGAGCGACCACGCCGAGTTCCGGATGTGGGACGGATCGCTGGATCCGGGGACCATCCAGGCGCAGGTCAACGTGTCGCTCGGCCTGACGAACGCCGCCCTGCGGGAGGCCGGGACCACGGCGCCGCCGCCGCGGCAACGCGTCGGGCACCACCGCCAGGCCGCGGCTGCGGCCGGCCACCGCGGGCGGCTGACCGGCGAGGCGTGGTCCAACACCACGCGGTCGTTCCGCAGCATGGTGGACCGGATCTTCAGCCGGGAGGAGAACCGAGCGCAGGTCGCCGCGCTGTTCGCCGGCACCCGCTGGCACAACGGCCAGTACTGAGTGCCCAACGGGAAAAGGGGCTGGGGCACCGCAACATGCGGTGCCCCAGCCCCTTTTCCCGGGTCGGTGGACTTACTTGGGCGAGAGCCAGAGCGTCGGCGGCACGGACCGTGACCGCTGGGGCTCCCGGAGCGTCCGGTGGCCACACACCTCCTCGTCGGCCAGCTGGTCATCCAGGCTGAAGCCCCGGTAGGCGACGATGTGCGCCAGACGGTCGTCCTTGGCACGGGCCGTCGCGGTGAACTTCCGCTGGTCGATCGGGACCGGAGCCCCCGAGGAGTAGTCCACCATCATCAGCGTTCCCTCCGGAACCATCAGGACTTCCGTGATGGAGACGTCCGCCGCACGGGCGGCCTTGTCGAACCACCCGGGGTTGGACGCCCAGTAGAGGTTCCCGTCCGTGTCGACAGCGACGGAGAGCGGGCTCACCGCCGTGCGCGCCAGCATGACCAACTGCGGCCAACGCCGGTCGGTCCACACCAGCGCAGCCCGGCCCACGGTGGACTCCAGGACGTCGAGGGTGGGCAGGATGACCCCGCCCGCCTGATCGAGAGCCTGGTACAGGACCTCGGTGTCGGTGCCCCCGGTCGGACGCGGGAGACCGAAGTCCGACCGGAGCGGCCAGGTGTCCACGTCTCCGTTGTGCGTGCCGATGAGCTGACCCACCTGCAACGGGCTGGAGTTGACCAGCGTCGTCCCGCCCTGGGTCGCCCAGCGGGTGTGCCCGAGAGCGACCGGAGCCGCGTCGAGCGCGCTGTTGTAGGCGGGCTTCCACACGTCGCGGAACCGGCCCGGTCCCTTGATGATCCGCCAGCCGCCCGCCGTCACGTCGCGACGGTTGGTGACCGGGCGCCGGTCCAGCTTCTTGGTCGCGGAGGTGGCGAATGCCAGCCCCGCCGAGTCCTTACCCCGCTCCTCGGCCAGCTGGCCCAGGGCAACGCACATGATGGTCGCGCGAGTGGGGTCACAGGTCTGGTTGCGGATAACTCCGAACAGACCGCACATGGTTGTTCCTTACTTCGCCTCGGGCGCCCAGAAGGGGCCGAGGTGTACTGCTCAAGCCGTCAGGCCGCGCCGCGCGCGGCCTGACGGGTGTTTCAAGATGGGTTGTGCCATCCGCCGCCCCGGACAGGGGTTCGTACGGTGGCGATGCGGACTACCAGGAGTACCGGGATTCCGCCTTGACGAAGTCCCCGCCGGGGATCTCGTCAGCGTCGGTGAACCAGCGGCGGGACGACTCGCCCGCGAGGTAGACGTACGCCTCGACCGTGCTGCCATCGGCGAGAGTGACGGTACGAACCTTGCGGTCGTACATGTTCTCGCGCCCCTCACCCCGGTAGCCTTCGAGCCGGTCGAGGCGACGGAGCACCGTGGTCCACAGCTCGGCGTCCACGTCCATGACCTCACCGACGACGATGCGGCCCTCTCGCTTGACGGCGAAGGGGACACCCGCGCCGAAGAGCGTGTAGTCGTTCAGAGTCGCCGGGCGCTCCTGAACCGTGGTCCCCTGGAGGATGCCCAGGTAGTTGCCCTGTCCGGCACGGAGCGTGCCATAGACGAAGACGGGCTTCTGCTCAGTGGTGAACAACTCGTTCGCCACCCTTCTGTACTGCTCGCCGGTGACCTTCTCCGGCGTTGATGACTCAACTCTACAGCATCATTTCCAATTACGCAACTAACGATGCCGATCGGCCGCCCACGCGCGTGTAGTGACGATGTGTCGGCAGTCACCACCGACGTCACCACGGTCGGGCCGCACCGAAGAATTCAGCAGCGCACGGAAGATTTCACGTTGCCGAGGCCAGTGGCCGCCTACCGACATCTTCGGAGCAGCCCGACAGCGTGGGACGGGTTATGACCACTTGTGTCCGATCTCGATGGCCACCAAGGGCTCAGCTGTCCACAGCGTCTCCAGGTCGGCTCTGCACGCCTCCCGTTCGGCTCGCAGTTCCTGAAGGCGCGATTCGTCGGGGTTGTTCTGGGCGAACAAGACCTTAAGAATCTGCGTGCCGTGCCACTGGCTCACGGCGTGGAGCCGCTCGATAGCCGCCTCGCTTTCCGGGGGGATATCCGCGGCGACGGCCCAGTCCCACGGGGCATCCCGGGGTGGCCGGGGAAGGCAGTCGGGGACCTCTGGTTCAAGTGGCATGACCATCCTCTCTGTGGGGGCGATCCTCGGGGTGGAAGCCTGTGATCAGCAGAGTTGCGCTGCAGCGAGGACAGGCAGCAGGCCGGTGGGGCGACCGTCGGGCGGCTGCGGGGAGACCAGCACGGTGCGGATACCCAGCGCCTCACCCCCGGAATCTGCGTGCGGGCTGTCGCCGACCATCAGGGTTCTGGCCGGGTCGACACCCAGGCGCTCGCAGGCTATGGCGAACAACGCCGGATCCGGCTTGCGGACACCCTCCTCGCACGAGCACACGACCGTGCCAAGGTACGGAAGCAGCCCGGCGGCAGCGAGCGGAACACGGATGTCCCATCCGATGTTGCTCACGACGCCGCAGGCCAACCCGGCTGCGGTCAGCCGCTTCAGGACATCGGCCGCATCCGGGTACCGCTGCCATCCATCGGCAGCCATGTGCCGGCGGTAGAGGACCTGCGCTGCCCGGGGCCACGGCAGCCCGGCGCGTTCCAGGAGGCCCCGATAGACAGCCTCATGGATCTCCGGACCCAGCGCGCGGTGCCGCCATGCCGCGAGCTGGTCCGGCGTCAGGTCGCGGCGTGGCGTCGCCGGGCAGGGGAAACCCGCTGCAGCGGCCGTCGCCGCCCACGCGGCCTGCTCGTCCGCCTGCACCCGTATCCCGGCCTCGGCCAAGCCCCTCGCTAACCACCGGCCCGCCGGCTCGGGGGCCATGAGAGTCCAGGCGAAGTCCCACAGGACCGCCACCACCGTCTTCGTCACTTCGTCAGCCTAAGCAGCCGGCAATGCCGCGTCTGCCGAAATGACGCACCGCCCATCACGGAAAGGGCACCGGTTCCGGCGAGCACGCCAGCACCACCGTCCATTGAGACCTTCCACGCGGTGGCTGCACCCCAGGCCGCCGAGGCCACCGAACAGACGATTTCAGTGCCGAGCTCCGGCCCCGAGTATTGCTTAAATGGATTTACTGCTGTAGAGTCGAGGTGTCGCGGCGGATCGTGTTCGACCGTCGCCCCGCGTACCACCGTGAAGGAGCCGCCCTGTGCGGCTCAGCCTCCGCCTCCCCCTCCCAGCGCGGCGGAGGCTCCGGGCCCGGGCGCGCCTCCCCCCGGCCGCCCGGGCCCGCCCCATCAACCAGCCGCATGACAAACGGAGTTGACCTTGCAGTTCATCATGAGCACGCGCAGCCTCGCTCGGCTCGACCAAGCAGCGATCCGCGCTGCCAGTCAGCGGTCGAGAAGTGGTCAAGCAGGCCATGCCGGCAGCGGGTCGTCTCTATACGCCACCTTCGCAACCGCCGACCATGCGAGAAGCATGCTGCGCCAGGTCCTCCGACTGAAACGGTGGGTGGCGATCACGAGCAGGGCGGACGATCTCCACCTCCTGGGTGAAGGCTCCATTGGCCAGGCCGTTCGGCTACGGATTTCGGAAGGACCGGACCCCCGCGAGTTCCTCGCGGCGTACGACAGTGACCGGCGCTTCACCCTGAGCATCATCGCTCCGTGCCCGCAGTGCGCGGCACCTGTGCCCACGGTCCGCATCGGCAGCATGGCCGACTACGGAGACTGGCTCAACAGCGCGCCGAACCTCGCCGAATCCCCGCACTACCGCACGTCACCCGCCCATCGCGGCGACTGTCCGCTCCCGCGCGAGTAGCCGGACCCACGGACAACAGCCCAACCCGCGGTGTACGGCGACCCGTGCACCGCGCACTGAACCAGATAGAAGTACCGATGCCCCGCTCGTCCTCCCCGTTCCCGCAGGCCGAACAGCACATCACCGTCGTCCCGGTACCGGCTCCCCGCCGGCTCACCGAGAAGGAGCAGATCTTCCACGACGGGCTCACCGAGCACCTGTTGTTCGCACTGCCGATCGCCATGCTCGAGGTGTGCCGCATGCCGGCCCACGCCTTGGATCCGCTCCGGGCGCAAGCGGCCACCGCCATCGGCAGCCGTGGCGACGCCCTCCAGTTCCAGAAGACGAAGCACACCGCCGAGACCGGCACCCAACTGGACATCGGTCTCGCGTACCTGGCGCTGATGACGCCGGGCGGCATCACCAAGTTCGGGGTGCACGCCTGTGCCGCGCCCCACGCCAACTGCCCGGCCGATGCCGGGGATTGTGACCAGACGGAAAGCACGACATGAGCACCAACACGACGACCGACGAATCCCGCACGAAGACGCCGAAGCCGCGCCGGTGGCTCCTGACCCAGAACCGGCAGCTGCGAGCCGAAGGGATCTTCAACTGGCCGTTGCCGGCGTGGGGAGGTCGCTTCCAGGACGGCACGACATACAACGCCTGCCCGGAGGCCGGGGCGTGCGCGAAGCTGTGCTACGCCCGGGTCGGCACCTACCGGTGGCCGGTCGTGCTCGCGGCGCACGAGCGCAACATGTGGATGGTGAAGCACGCTCTCGCCGACTGGGAAGCCCAGATGGCGGAGGAGCTCCGCCACAAGCGGTACCGGGGAAAATGGATCAGACTGCACGATTCCGGCGATTTTTTCTCCGACGAATATCTTGAGGCGTGGCTGCGAATCATGCGGAATGCGCCTGAGGACACCTGGTTCTACTGCTACACAAAGTCCGTGTCCCGATTTCGACGGCTGGTCGAGCCGAATCCGCCAAAGAATTTCCTGTGGTGTTACAGCCTGGGCGGAAAGGAGGACAAGCTGCTCGATCTGGAAACCGATCGCCACGCCGACGTATTTCCCACTGTCGCCGAGCTGGAGGAAGCAGGTTATACCGATCAGACAGAATCAGACCTTCTGTCCGTGCTGAGCGACTCGCACATGGTCGGAATCCCAGCCAACCGGATCCCGATGCTGCTCAAACGGCAGGGCAGCGAGACCTTCTCCAGCTTGCAGCGAGCGCTGGACAAAAAGCTCGCGGAGAAGCGGCAGCGCGCCGCCGAAGCCGCCCTTGACCTCGCTTCCTGACCTTCCACTTCAAACGACCGCGCGCGCCGGCACAGGACCGCGCCGCGTCGGCACGACACCTGGGGCGGGCCCGGGAGCACAGGCTCCCGGGCCCGCTCGCACGCCGTCCCACAGGACGGGTCAACCCCGACACACCCGTGAATTGCTTAATTGCATGTATCGCTGTACGTTGTGAGCCTGGTCTCTCCCTGCGTCATTCCGGCCTACCGGCGGAACCTGGGAAGGGGCCGCTGGCCACGTACAACAGCATCACTCGCCGGCACCTCACTCCGCCGGCAGGAGACGATCAGGCCACGCAGGCCCTGGAGCAGACGATGATTCCCGCAAACTCAAAGATCAAGCAGACCACTCTCGAGAAGATCGCTAAGCGATACAAGGTGGGCGGTTCGACTGCGGCCTCCTGGTCGCTCGAGCCGACTTTTCCCGGCTTCCTCGACAAGGGCTGGGGCAAGACCCAGCTGTACGACGAGACAGCCGTCGACGAGTGGGTCCTGGAGCACAAGCCGGAGGCCTGGGTCGCGGCTCACCCCAAGCAGAAGGAGAAGGCCACCGCGCTGCCTGCCGGCGATGCGAAGGACCTCCTGCCGCTCAAGCTGATCGGACAGCTTGAGGGCCGCTTCCTCTCCCGCGAGGCCACGCCGATCGCGACCCTGCGCACCTACATCTCCAAGGGCGACCTCGCCCGGCCCGATCGGCGCCCCGACGATGGGGGCAAGCCGGCGGTGAAGGAGGACATGTGGTTCCGGGAGACGGCCTACGCCTACATCACCCGTCGGCGCAACGTCCGGCGGAAGAGCGGTGGCGACGAACAGCGGGAGCCGAGCGACTTCCTGAAGGGGTATTTCGCGAAGAACCCGGGCCTGCTCAGCCTTGAAAAGATCGCCGAGCTCGACGGCCAGGAGCACGGGCGTAAGCCGACCGCGCTCACCACTCTCAAGATCTACGTATCGCAGGGCAAGCTGGCGCGCCCCGACCGTGTTCCAGGCGACGGCAAGGAGCCCGCGGTCGACGAACGGATGTGGGAGCCCGAGACCGCCCTGCCGTACCTCTGCCGACCGGCGAGCCGGCGTAGCCCGGCGCCGGCCGCCGAGGACGAGGCTGCCGAGGTGCAGCCGAGCGAGTCCCTGAAGCGGTACTTCGAGGAGAACCCGGGCCTGCTGACCCTCGAAAAGATCGCCGAGCTCGACGGCCGGGAACAGGGCCGGCCGAAGGCGACGGCGCTGTCGACCCTGCGTGTCTACATCTCGCAGGGCAAGCTGGCACGGCCCGACCGTGTTCCGGGCGACGGCAAGGAGCCCGCGGTCGACGAGCAGATGTGGACCCCGGAGGCTGCCCTGCCCTTCCTCGCCACACCGCGGCAGGCGTCGCGAGGGAAGGCGGCTCCCGCTACGCCAGCCGCACACGAGCTCCGCAAGCCGAGCGAGTTCCTGGAGCGGTACCTCAAGAAGAACCCGGGCCCCCTCACCCTCAAGGTGATCGCCGAACTCGACGCGCGCGAGCAGGGCCGCGAGAAGCCCACCGCTGAGTCCACTCTCCGGGCGTACATCTCACGCGGCGTACTGGCGCGGCCCGATCGGCTCCCGAACGACGGCAAGACGCCTGCGGTCGACGAGCCGATGTGGACGTCCGAGACCGCCCTGCCGTACCTGCTCCGGCCGCTCGGCCGCCGCAGCTCTGCAGCGAAGGCCGCGGCCGGCAGCGGCCCGCAGGACGACGACCAGTAAGTTCGACGACCACCAGCCCTCTCCTCAAGGACCGTCCATGACAAGTCGCCGCATCGACGACGCGGGAATCAGTGCCCGGTACGGCGCATCACCGAAGGACGTTGCTGCCTGGATCAAGCTGGTCAACTTTCCGGCCGCAGACGACGATGGGCTGCGGGACGTCGACCGTGTCGACTCCTGGGTGCAGGCGATGCGGCCGCAGTACTGGCCGCCCACGTCGGAGACGGTCTCAGCCGCCAGGGTTCCCAGCGCACAGGCGGCCAAGCCTGCGGCTGCTGCCCGTCCTGCGCCGGCCACCGAGAGCCGCTCCGAGATGGCCAAGCGATTCAACATGAGCTATCAGGCCGTGGATGTGTGGACCAAGGCCAAGGAGCGGCGCGACGCCAAGGGCAAAGTCGTGGCGACCGCCTTCCCTCCTCCCGTGTCGGAGGGGCGTTGGGACCAGGCGGCGGTGGACACGTGGGTGCGTGCGAACAGGACCCGGGTGTGGACGGCCTACGCCGGCAGTGAACCCCAGTTCGTGAAGCCCCTCCCCGAAGGGCATCCCAAGGACCTGCTGGGCATCAGCGAATACGGCGTCATCCGCGGCAACGCGCTCAGCGGAAAACCTGCGCAGCGGCGCACGATGCAGGCGTATCTGCTGCGCGAACAGATTGCGGCCCCAGACCGCGTTCCAAAGGACCGGAAGCGCCCTGAGGTATTCGAGCCTATGTGGTATCGGGAGACGATCTATTCGGAGATCCGCCGGCGCCTCTCACGAGGGGCATCGGAGGCGGAGGGAAAGCCTCCGCAGGGATAACAAACGCGCTCGTCTGAAAGATTTGCCGCAATTCCGTGTCCTGCTGAAGGCGACTACGGGAGTTCCCAGCGATTCTGTTAGACATTGCTTAATTGGAAATATTGCTGTACTATCGGACTTGTGGGGGGGTGGAAGGCAGCCCGCTCCCCATTGGCCCCAACCTCCGAGGAGATCCGTGATGCAGACGGAACCTCGCCTGCCCGAACCCGAAGCACTGGAGTTCCTGGAACTCCTCAAAGGCGCCCCGTTTTCCGCGCCGTACGCGGGAGAGATCATCGACTGGCTCATCAGGGACAGCTCGGCGCAACCCACTCTGGAGGAAGCCGACTTGGCACCGGCCGCACGGGCGGTCTCCACGCTGTGGCGCTACGCCGCCAGCGGCGACCCGGGGGCCGGCGAGATCTCCCAGCGCATGAGCGACGTCACGCATGCGCTCACCCTCATCCGGGATGATCACTACGCGGCGGACCACAGCCCTCGCTCTGCCCACCGCGGTGCACCTCCCGTCCGTGGACGGGACGTACGCAAGCTCTGCGTGGCTGTCGGACACAGCCGGAGCCTGGCAGGCCCCGGACGCGCCGTCGTGATCGTCCATCACCCTCACGACCACACCGTCTACCGGCCGCTCGGTGCGCTGGTGCGCTCCGGGCCCCCCGGCCAGAGCCACGAGAAGCTCGGACGAGAGGTGCTGGCGATCCTGGCTCCCCACGTACGACTCGCCGACCGGCGGTCGTGCGAGGGGAGCGGAGTCCTGGTCGAGTCACTGCGCGAGGCCGTCACCGTCGCGTGGTGGTCCCCGGACCCGGCTTCGGAAACCGGCCTCGGACACGCCGGGCCATGGTCGGCCGGCGGACTGCGGTCCCTGTGTTCCACGCTCCTTCGCAGCGAAGGCATGACCATCTCCCAGTCCGGCGGTGCGCTCCTCGTCTCACGGTGACGCCGGGGCCCGCGTCATCTTCGGGCCACCGGGCCGAACCTCGACCACCCTCATTCACATCCCTGTAAACGAGATACCTCCGTGCGCCTTTCACATCGTTTTCTGCTCGGCCTTGCCCTGGGCGCGGTCGTCGCGTTCATCACCAGGGCCCTCACCGACGACCCCCAGCTCGCAATCGAGCTTGGCGTGACCGTCCTCGTCCTGGTGTGGCTGGGCGAATTCATCCTTGACGTATTCCTCTGACAACACGTCACATCGACTGCTGGACAACGATCTCCATGAACGTGCCCCTGCCCTCCGCCCGCGCCCACGAGCGCCTTGTCCAGAACCTGGCCACCGGTATCGACACCCCGGCGGCGGTGTCATGGGCCCACGTGACCGCCGTGGCCCACCACTGCGTCCGCCACGCGCTGGTGCCCGCAACCGAGCCGCCTGGCTCGCCGGACGCCGTACGCCGGGTGATCACGGAGCTGGCGTCCGCCCACCCCGGCCTGGCCGGCTTCCTCGATCCGCAGGTGGTCCCGTTCTGGACGGCGCCCCTCACGCCGGCCGCGTGGACGGTCCTCCGGGACTTCTGGGCCGGCGGAGAGGTAATGGACGACGGGCCGCACCGCGTCGATGGCTACCGTCTCGGTGACGCCTACCAGGCGCTGTCGGCCGACGCGCGCAGGTCGAGAGCCCTGTGCCAGACACCGCCGTGGATCGCGGAACTCCTTCTGGAGCTCTCACTGGAGCCGGCCACCGACGAGATCGGACCGCAAGCCGTCCGCATGATCGATCCTGCCTGCGGCACCGGTCACATCCTTCTGGAAGCCTTCCACTCCGCCCGCGTCTACCGCCGCCGTGGCCGCGCATACGGGGCGCACCTCAGCAGTGAAGCGTCGATCGAGCGTGCCCTTCAAACCGTTCATGGCGTCGACCTGGACGCCTACGCGGTACTGCTCGCCCGGTACCGACTGCTGGCCACGAGCGCCTCTATTCTGAAAGTCCGCATCGATCAGCTGCCGCGCGCGTGGCCGGTCCAGGTCGCCTGCGCGAACTCTCTGCTGGATCGTGAGGAACCACTTCTCGAGCGCTGCCGCTACCACGCGGTCGTCAGCAATCCGCCCTACATCGTGGTTGCCGATGCGCGGCAGCGTGATCTGATCCGCAAGGCGTACCCGCGGGTCGCGGCCGGCAAGTTCCCCCTGGCGCTGCCGTTTTGCGAGTTGATGTTCTCGCTCGCGGCCCCCGGCGGCCATGTCGCCCAGCTCACCTCGAACTCGTTCATGAAGAGGGAGTTCGGCCGCAAGTTCATCGAGCAGTACCTCCCGGCTTTCGATATGAGGTGGGTGATCGATACCTCGGGTGCCTACATCCCGGGGCACGGCACTCCGACCGTGATCCTGGTCCACCGCATCAGGCCGCCCCAGGGAGACACCGTGATCACCGTTCGAGGGGTGCAGGGTGAACCATCGATTCCCGAGGACCCGGCCCGAGGCAAGGTCTGGTCTGCCATCGCCGACTCTGTCCGCCGCCGGCTCGCGGAGGACCGACTGAAAGACGCTCTCGCAAGCCATTCGGATATTGCATAATTGGTTTTATTCGCGTACTCTTTGCGGAAGGGTGCCGACAGCGACGGCGCGCAGCGGCTACAGCGAAGCCCGCACCGAAGACGTTCGCGCCCCGAGTGACGTACCGACACCGCCGACCTCCGTCCCGCCTCGAGGACACTCACCTCCAGCGGCACCGGGTCGTCGATCGGCTGGCCCCGGCACCCTCCGCCGCCTCCCCCGAGGAGTAACTCGTGAACAACGACTCCATTCCCGCCCCCATCCCCCTCACCGAGTCCGACTGGCTGGGCCAAACGGTGACGGACCTGGTAGGCCGCCAGGGCGTGGTACGCCGCGTCTACGAGGTCGGCGCCGTCCAGGTGGCGATCCTCACCGCTGCCGTCCCGGACCCGGACGCATGCCCGATCTGGGACGAGCCCCTCGATCTGCTCGCCCGCGACGGCGAGAAGGCAGCCTTCGCCGACTACTCCCAGCAGGCCGATGAAGTCGGCCGCCTTGAGATGGCCGTTTTGCGCGGAGACGCTTCGGCAGCCGAGACGAACCGCTACCGCGCGTTGCGCAATCGAGTGGCCCGCTACCCGCAGGCCCAGAGCAGTCTCCATTTCGCGCTGATCGCCCAGGTCCGGGAAGGGGACCGAGTGATCGACTACCTCAAGAACTGGCAGGGGACGGTCCTGGATCCCGACCCCCTCCCCGGGATGTCCTTCCGCCCCAAGATGACCGTCCGCCTCGACGAGGCACACCGCGACGAGAGGTGGCCCGACGGCATCGTCGACCTCTGGACGGTCACCCTCTACCCCGCCCTCGGGCTCCTGTGACCATCACCGAGAAGGGCACGGCCAACAGCGGGACACGTATCGCGCCACACCGGCACTTCGTCCCCGGACTCGCCGTGACGGCAACCGCCTCCGCCGGTCTCGGCATGACCGCCCAGGCCGCGACGGGCATAGTCCCACCGCAGGCTCCAGGCATCGCCTTCGCGATCGACTCCCTGGCCCGGATGAGCACGTATTCGGCATACGGCATCGCCGTCGCCGCCACGGCATCACTCATCACCTTCGCGGCCGCGGCGAAGGCCAGAGAAAGCCGCTCACGACATCGCACAGCAGGAACAAGGAAATGAAATGACCAACACACCCACTGCCCCGAACACCCAGGCCCGGACCACGGTTCAGGCTCCCGGCCACGCAGGCCGCGGCTCCATACGCAAGTTCCTGGACGCCGACATCCATCCGGCGACGCTGCGCCCGCTCGCGGCCGGGATGCGCTGCGCAGAGTGCGTTCACCTCTACCTCAAGGTGCTCGACAACGGGTCCGAGCACAGGAAGTGCGGCCTGGTGGCCGGCACAGGCCGCCGCAACGGAGGCCCCGACATTCGCGAGGAGACGCCTGCGTGCGTAGACATCGCGAAGGTGACCGCGCCCGTCACGCTGGAGAGCCGCGGAGCCGCGGGCGAAACGCAGTAAATTGCATAATTGGATATAATGCGGTATCCTTAGGGGGTCGCTGGCTGATCCAGCGCCCCCTTCGTGTTCCATCCTGACGAGGTTGTCCTGTGACTCCCCCATCCCCATGCCTCGACCGAGGCACGTTTTCGTCTCCCGGCCCGACCCCTGGGCCGACCTTCACCCTCCCCGGCGTCTCATCCCGGCTGCTCCCCCCGCCCAGCGACTACACCAAGGCGGAACTGATCCCGCTCCTGGCGCGCGCCCGCAGCGGCCCCGAGGCTCCCCGGACGCACTACACGCGTACCGACTTCCGGTCGGCCTCCTCCCTGGCGGACCGGATCACGACAGAGATCGAGTCGGCCCACAGCGAAGCGCTGCGCGCGGCCGGACTGATGGGCCTGGTGCCGATGGCGCTCGGCGAGGACATCGACCCCTCCCACATGCCGCGTCCGCGCGGCGGTCTCGGGGACGAGATGTTCATCGGGCGAGCCGAGATGGTGGCCGCCGTGCGGCAGTGGCGCAGGACGAAAGTCGCCTATGACCTTGATCCCGATCTGTCGGAGAGCCTGGTCGACATGGAGGTCGACACGGAGTTCCCCGGCGAGGTTCTGCGGCATCTTCCTCACCCCGACCCGCTGTTCATGCTCAGGAGACCGGCTGTGGTCGCCGACAGCGAGGGCGCGCCATCCGAAGTCCTGGGCTTCCTCGTGGTCGGCCGCCCGGCTCTGCGCGGCGTATGCAGCACCTCCGAGATCACGGACGACACCCCCATGTACCTGGTGAGCGCTCTGGTGCGCCCCGCTCACGGCCGACTCGGCTCAGTGCTGCTGTTCGCCAACGCGGCCGCCGGGACCACGACGGTCAGCAAGATGGTCGACGACAGCGTGAGTCTGACCGAACTGGCCGAGGGCGGGCCCCGGTCGGCGGACACAGCCACCCTCGGCTACGTGCGGCGCCTGGCGGTGCTCGTCATCTCGCACATGCTCTACATGTGCAGCGACCGGCCCGATGTGATGCCGACGCCGTCGGCCGCCCCGATGCGCGGCCGCCACAACGCCAAGGGCGGACGCCCCGCGACCGTCTACCAGGTGGGCTGGAGGCTGGGGCCAGCCATCGCGGCGTTCAACAGCAGAGTCGCGCGACTTCGTGAGCACGCGGTCGCACTGGGCGGCTCCGTCTTGCCTCACATCCGACGCGGTCATCCGCACACGTTCCTCCACGGGCCCGGCCGGATCTGGAAGAAGGTCCGCTGGGTGGCCCCCACGCTGGTCAACGCGGCCGCCTTCGGCGACGTGGCGCAGGGAGTGATCATCCCGGTGTTCTGAGTCGCCGCAGCCGCCCTACACCCCTCCGGCGGCGGAGAGCCCAACAGGCCTCCGCCGCCGCCGTCCAGAAAGCCAGCAGAATGACCGTCACCGCCCGCGGCGGCCGAGAACCCTCCGCGACCGACCTGATGAGCCGGCGCCGCGACATGATCAGCAGGCTCGCCGACGCCGGCGTGCCGGAAGAGCGTGCCGCCGCGGACGTCGACGCCCTGTGCGGGGCCGCGCTCGCACACGTCGCACAGGATCTGGCCCTGCAGATCGCCGAAGCGCGGCAGCGATGCGATGCGGCACAGGACTGGATCACCCGTGACAGCATCAGCCACCAGCTCCGGGGGCTCGTGTACGCGCTCGCCACCGTGCTGGGCAATCCCAAGGACACCAAGGCAGCTCACGGATACGCGCGTTCCGTGGTGGAGGGGCCTCGCCACTGAGAGACTTATTGTTTAATTGGATTTATAGATGTAGCTTATTGGAGCCGGTGCGGCTTACTCGCCCCCGCCTTCTCGCACACGCACAAGCTACTGACGAGGCATCATGCGCACCCTCGGCTCACTGCCGTCTCCCGTCGTTCACACCTGGACTCCCCCTGAGCCCAAGCGCCTTCCCGAGCTGCGCCAGGCCATGGAGGAGCACCAGCGCACGCGCTTCGGGCTGCTGAACATGGCCGAGTCGCTGCGGCGCGGCAGTTCCTCCCTGTACCCGTACCTCCCCGGAGCCCCGGACCCTCACTCCGCCGCCTCGCTGGTCCTGTGCGGGCAGGAGTCGCAGCGGCTCCGTGACGCCCGCCTCTACTTCGCCGACGAGGACATGACCGGGCTGGCCGTCGCCGCCGGGCGGACGGCGCCGACGGAAGAGATCACCACGGACCGTCTGCCCTCCCCCAGCGGCCTGATGGTCTTCGCCGATCCCATCGGCTCGTACGACCGCAAGGCCGGCGGACCGGATGCTCCCGAGCACCTTTGCGAGATGAGCGTGCCGACTCCGATCGTCGGCGTCTCCTGGTCTCTGTGGAGCCCGGATCAGGTCCTGGGGGGAGCCGCTCGGTGGTTCGCCAACTCGGTGCACGGCAGGAGGCTGATCGCACCCGGCCGCCAGGGCATCTGGCTGACGTTTTACACGGCCGGGCGGATCTACGACACGCTCGACCCCGACGCACTGCTGCCCCTGGACGAGCACAGCGCCGTACGGGCGGGCGACATAGCCGAGTTCTACCGTCGGCAGCCGGAGCTCATGTGGGACAACGAAACGGTGCTGCGCAAGGGCGATCGCTTCCCCGATTCCAGCACGCCGCTCGGCACGACGGGCGCCTGGGCACAGATCGTGTACACCGCTTGGCAGCTGATGGCCCAGGAGGGCAAGCACGCATGGACCGAGAAGGAGGTGGTCCACCGCGACCGGGCCGGGCGCAAGCGCGATCGCCGAGAAGGACTGAGTGAAGGCGACGTCAACGTCGTCCGGCTGCTGCCTCGCCACCGGCCCTCGCCGGATGCCGTTCAGAAGGACCAGCAGGCGAGCGAGCCGCGCCGGGCGCCGAGTACGGCCTTCCGCTGGGATGTCGCTCCCTACCGCAGCCCCAACCGGTGCCTGAACACGCGCGCCCACCCCGACGGCTGTGCCCATGCCGAACGCATCATCGCCGGTCACCACAACGGCCCCAAGGGCATGCCTGTACGGCCCGCCAAGGGTCCCGTTCACGTCTGGGGCAAGATCCCCAATCCCCGATAACCACCCCGGCCGTACGGCCCTGGCGGGAGTCTTCGACTCCCGCCAGGGCGCCGCCGCACGCGTTGCCGCCGGTGCGCAACTGCAGGACGCGCCGACGGGCGCCGGCGTCCACCACCAACCCTGACGAAAGAAGTTTCTCCATGACACCGACCGCCGCCCCGGGCGGCTCCGAGGCCGACACCCTCATCCATGACATCACCGCGGCTCTGGAGGCCGACGGCACCCTCGGCGTTGGCACCTTCGACGTCGTGATGTCGCACCGGCGGGCACGGCACGCGCTGACGACACAGCTGAACGGCCGGCGCATTGTCCGTGTCGTGCCGACGTCGACCCCGGGCGAGATCATCCGGTTCGTCCGGCAGAACGCCTCGCGCCTCGAACTCCACGCCCAGCGCATGGCCGAACGCGCCCCGCTGCACCCTGACAAGCACCTCGCGGACGGATGCAAGCTCACCTGGCTGGGCACTCCGGTCCGCCTCTACCTGGTCGACACCCCCGTCCCGGTTCACCTCCGACAGGAAGTGGGCGCAGGTCTGCTCGTGGCCTACCGCGGCGACATCACGCGGCAGGGCGCGCGGCCGATCATCGACTGGTACGCCCGGGCCGGCCGCGTCTGGCTGGAGACGGCGGCGCCGGCCCGCTGGTCCCGCCTGCGGACCCGACGTCCGCTGCCGCAGCTCGCAGTTCGGGACCTTGGCCGGCGTGGCGGGATCTACCAGGAGCACGCCCACGAGCTGACGCTGCACTGGGCCGTCTTCCAGCTCCCGCCGCTGCTTCTGGAGTACGTCCTGGTGCACGAGCTGGTGCACGGAACCCGTCCGCGCGGCCGGTCCCACGGCCCGGAATTCCGGGTCCGGCTACGGCGTGCGCTTCCTGATGCGCCGGCCCGCCACGAGCAGTTCAAGGCCGCGTTCCGGCTTCTCTGGGTCGGCGGCACCAGGTAGATTGCGTAATTGGAAATATGTCAGTACTGTTAGTGAACCGTGGCGAGAGCCTCCGTCCGACGTGTCGTCGGATCGCACCCTTCGTCTACGAACATCACGCCGCGGCGCCCAGGCCCGCGGATTCTCCTCGACAGAGACCCACCAGCATGAACCCCCAGCCCTCCGGCCCTGTGGCCGAGTGGTTTCCCTCCTCGGTCACCTACAACGAGCTCGGGCCCTACGACGCCGAGGTCCTCGGCCACCGGCGCGACGGAATGGTCCTGCCCCGCTTCACGGCTCAGGTGATGCGCCAGATCGCCGATGAGGCCCGAACCGTCACACCGGACACCCCAAGGATCCGGCTCGCCGACGGGATCGCCGAGATCCTCGACCGCGGCCGCCCGCCGAGAGTCGTCGAGCGCTGCACACCCGACGCAGCCGGCCGGTTCGCCCCCGGACACGGCACCTTGCCCTGGCACGAGTACACATCGGTCGACACTGCGGCCTTCACTCACGCCCTCGACGACGCGCAGGCCGCCGGATACCCGCCGGCAGCCCTCGACGCGTGGACCATCGCGTTCGTCGATCACGGCCACCGCATGGCTCTCCTCGCGGTCTACCGCACCCCCGACGAGAACGCCGCCGCCTACGACGCGCTCTACAACGCCCTGTACGCCGGCGGCCTGTCGTCCTACGAGACCACGCAGGCCCGCGCCGACGGCGCCGAGCTCGCGGCACGGCGGCACTTCAGCCGGGAGCGCGCACACGTCACGCCCGGCACCGTCGTATGGCCCACGGTCGCCCCCGCGACACGGATCACAGCAGGTCCCTGCTGACAACGCGGTCGCCGCAGCCACCTGCCGCGCCCTCTGGTCCCGACGCAATTCACCAGCACAGCACGAAAGTCAGCTCTCTCATGGCCCAGCCTGATTTCGCTGCCCGTCTCACGGAGGCCCTGTCCTCCGTCCGGCAGTCCGCCCCCACCCCCGCCCTCGCTCTCGTTCCTGAGGCGCCGGCCGCCGACAGCCCCGACTGCGCCGATCCCGGGTGCGCCCGGCACGCCGGAGTCAGCAACCCGCCCCGCTTTCACATCACGCGGCGCAGCGGCGCCGACCTCGGGGAATCGATCGCCGATGCCTGGTACGGGAGTTGCGGCAGCAGCCGCATGGACATCCCGGTGGGCGTCGTCGCGGCCCTGGCGCTGTGGCCCGTCAAGTCTCAGGGCGCGACGCATGCAGGCGCTCTCTCCAGTTACATCGCCGCCCAGCCCCCGCGTGTCCTGGTCAAGGGCTACGCCGAGGTGTACGCCGCGACCTGGATGCTGCGGCCCGACCTCATGGACGTCGCCGCACCGATCTTCCGCTGGACGGAGGAAGACCTCGGTGAACAGGAACTGCGCGGGATCGCGGCGGTCACCCGGGCCGCACTGCGCGCGGGCGTGCTCCAGTACACCGGAGACAGCGACCCGTACTTCCGCTGCGACATCGACCTGATGTCGTGGACCATCACCAACCTTCGGCACAACAGCTCACGCAAGGGCCTGGGCGAGTACCACACCCCGCCCGAGATCACCGATCTGATGGCGCGCATGCTCATGGACACCACCGAGGGTTCCCCCGTCGGGGAGTCGTTCAACGAGCCGACCGCCGGCACCGGCGGCATGTTCCGGTCGGCAGTCCAGGGCATGCGCGAGCGCGGACTGAATCCGCACGAGCGCACCTGGGTCATGCAGGAGCTCAACCCGCTCGCCGCCGCCGGGGCTGCCGTCAACACCGTCGTCTGGGACCTCGGCCCGAGAGCGGTCGTGGTCGTGGGCGACACCCTTGCCCAGGGCGACCTGAGCCGCGAGGCCTTCGCCCACCAGCGAGCGATGCAGGCCCACCGGGACACGATCCGCCAGGCCACGGCATTCGCCCTGGCCACCCGGGACGCGGTCCGGATGCTCGACGCCGTCACGGCCGACCGCGCCGCGTGAACAGGAGCACCATGAACAGTGAAGAACCCGACCGGACGCTTCTGCGGGATCCGACGTGGCTCCCCTCGGCACATGCCCGGCGGGCGTTTTTGCCCGAGGACCCTCAGGCGCATGCTCGGCGCCTGATCGGCACGGTCACGTCGCTGTGGCCGTCCGGCTCGTCGTTGGAGGTTCCCCTGGGTACGACGGCTGCTCTCGCATTGCTGCCGCTCGCCGACGCCGAAAGCCCGGAACTGGCCCACGACATCGCCATGCTGGAGCCTGCCGGCCTCGTGGCCGTGCTCCGACAGATGTGGGCGCACCTGTGGCTGACTCAGCCGTATCTCGTCGAGCGGGCACACCTGCTGTGGCGGTGGCTGGCTGACCCGTCGCAGCAGACTGCCGACACCGTCACCGAGCTGACGCGCCACCTGTTCAAGGGCGGCGTCCTTGAGTTCGGGGCAGACCCCGAGCGCTACCTGGCCACCGACCTGTTGGGGCGGCTGCTGCAGCAGCTGAGCAACCGCGGGGAGAAGAGCGGCCGCGGCGCGTTCCACACGCCCGACGTCGTCACCGATCACATGGTCGAGTACTTCGCCGATGACCTTCCGCCGGGCACGGTCATCGGCGAGGCGGCGGCCGGCTCGGGCGCCATGTGGCGGGCGCAGGCCCGCCTGCTGCACGACACGGGCCGGGACCCGGCCCAATACCGTTGGGTCGCCGCCGAGATCGATCCGCTCACGGTGGCCGTGCTCGGAGCCAACAGCCTCCTGTGGCGGCTCGGTTCAGACGTCGTGATCGCCTGCGCCGATGCACTCGCCGGCGACAGCGGTATGGCGCAGGCGCAGCTGGAGCGCGCGGGCGCCACAGCGCGCCGGGACGCGTTCGTAGCCGATCCATACACGTCAGATATTGCTTAATTGGTTTTACAGGCGTAGAGTTTGAAGCGTGCCGGGGCGAAGCCGCGACTCCGGCCAACGTCGCTGGCACTGCCGCGACCGTCTCGCTCCGAGGAAGGCCCGCCAATGACCACTCAGAACAGCACCGACATCCGCGCGATACTCGACCAGATCACCGAGCTCGACAGCAATGCTGCGTACGACATCCTCTTCGCGGCCCGCGAGCGGCTCACCGGGATACGCCTCTCACAGCTTGCCCGGCTCCTTATGCCGGTCATCGCCAGCGCGCTGGCCCAGGAGGCCGGGGCGACGGCCCGTCACCTCGTGGTCCGCGCCACGGCCTTCGAACCGACACGGTCCCAGCCGCTTCCGGTCCGCTACAGCGTGGACTCGCTGTATCTGCCCATCGCGCCCCTCACCGGCATGGAGCGGCAGGAGAAGCTGACGGTGCCGGACGGCCTTGCCCGGCAGGCGGAAGAGATCCTCCGGGCCCTCACCAGTCTGGCGAGCGGCCTCACGCCCGGCCACGACCTCTACCTCCAGCTTCCCTGACGCCCGCGTCGCCCGGCAGCCCCACGGACCGGCCGCCCTCGCGTGGTCGGTCCCTCCCCGTCACTCCACTGCGCAGGACCCACATGAGCACCCGTCACACCCTCGTCTGCCTTCCGCCCCTCAACGACCCCAGGGAGTGGGCGGAGGCCGTCGACGAGGCGATCGAGCCGTACAGCGACGACATTTACTCCTGGACCGCCTTCGAGCGGTACGACACCCACTTCGCCATCCGGGAGGGCACGAAGCTGCTGACCGGCGATGCCATCCAGAGCCGACGCGCGTACGGCACTCTGCGGTGCAGCGGCGGCCGCAGGGACCTTCTGGACTTCGACGCGATGCGCGAACTGCGCGCCGGTCAGGCGGCCGAACTCTTTGACGCGTGGGAGATGGCGACTGCGGACATGGCCCCGGCCGTCCCCCTCGGCGACTTCCGTGCGCTACATCCTCAGGCCCCCTACCTGCCGCAGGTAAAATTCCGCGCTCAGCCTCAGATCCAGGTCCTGGAAGATCTCGACGCCCCCCGCTCGCGGCCTAGGGATGCCGAGACGGTCGCCCTGGTCGCACTGGACCGCAACAGCTTCATCGCGCGTGCCCGGCGGGGCGCCGTCCCCGGGGACTCGCTGCTCACGCTCGACGGCACCCTCCACACCAATCCGGCGTTCCTGAACGCCGACGACGATGCCGAGACCGGCAGCACGCGCTACCTGGACCTGGCCAACACCTACCTGGATCGGCTTCCGCCCGGCCACCTCGTCCTCGGCCTCGACTGCCGCCGCGCGGGATAGCCCACCCCGCCCGCCCGGATTCGCCCGGGCGGGCGGCCTCCGGCCCCTCGCCCATATCCCGTATCTCGCCTCTGCAAGGACCCACGCATGTCCACCCGACCGACCCCTCCGTCCCCGGCCACTCTGGCCAGGAGCGGGCACTGCACCCGATTCGAGCGCAACGGAAGCCGCTGCCACCGGCCGGCCCGGCGTACCGAGTGGTGCGGCGCCTGTGCAGGCTTTCTCCGCCCGCACCGGCAGACGCGGACAGATGCACCGCCGCCGGGCCGTCCCGCCTACCAGCCCCTTCCCCTCACCGACGAGCCTCTGCCGCTGCCCCCGGCAAAGGCTTACGATCCGATGATCCAGGTCACCCTCTCGGCGATCGACCAGTTCCGCGCGAAGCACGGCGGCGACACGTCGACGGCGGAGACCGAAATCCGCTACCTGCTGGAGAACCTCATCTCCACCGGCCGGCATCAACGCTTCGAGAACGGCACCTGGCGGCTGCAGGCCGACGAGCGATTCGCCGTCCTGCTCTCCGACGACGCCGCTCGCGTCATCAGCTACACCACCCCCCACGGCGAGAGGACGTACGCCCAGGTCAAGGCTGGCGTCCCCAGCCGGAGTCGATGCAAGGAGAAGGGCTGGGTCCGAGAACTGCAGACCGAACTGCCCATCCGCTACACCAACCTGGTGCTGCGCCGCTTCGCCCGCGAGGTGCTCGGCACGGAGTTCACGCGATCGACCGGCCGGAAAGTGGTCGAGGCCGCCCACGCCCGCGGCATGCAGGTACAGCCCGACCGCCCGTCGAACGGCGCGGGACGGCGACGCATGACGGACGGAGAAGGGCTGAAGTGGCACTTCGTGTACTCACCCGGCGAGCGCCCCACGGTCGTTCACCTCTCGTGGAAATCCGGCCGGGGGCCCGAGGCTGCTGCACGGGCGGAGGCCGGACGATGAGCGAGGGCCCGCTGGACACCTGCCTGCCACGCTTCGCCCGGCACGGCTCCTACCCGCCGAAGTGGGGCTGGCTGCCCAAGGTCCACGCCGCGGTCGGCCAGGACCCGCAGGCCTTCTCGCGGCCCGCGGCGCCCGTGCTGTTCGCCGTCGGTTCCTCGATGGTGCCCGCGATGCGCTTCTGGGCGCTGGCCTTCGGTCTCATCGAGCCGGTGGACGGCGGCCGCGCCCCCACCCGCTATGCGGCCACCGAGCGCGGCCGGTGGCTGCTGGACGAGGACGACGGCGCCGACCCGTGGCTTGAGGAGCCGGGGACACTCTGGCTGCTGCACTGGTGGCTGCTGAGCGCGCGCCCCTGCCATGTCCCCACGTTCTGGCACCTGTTCGCGGTCTGGGGGATGAGCCTCTTCAGCCGCGCGGAGCTGCGGGCCTCCGTGCAGCGGGCGGCGGACCGTAGCGGCTGGCGGGTCCCCAGCGACAACGTCGTGGACCGGGACCTGACCGCGCTGCTCGCCATGTACGCGCCGCCCACGACCGAGGACGCGCCACGGGCAAGCATTGAGGAGATCCTGTCCAGTCCGTTCCGGCAGCTGAACATCCTCACCTTCGACGACGCACCGGGTGTCCCCGCCTTCCGCGCGGCGGCCGTGCGGGGCCGGCAGATCCGCCTGCAGCGCAACCGCCCCGACGGTGCCCCCGCGGCCATCCTGACCTACGCCTGTCTCGACTACGCCCGCTCCGCCGGCCACCAGAGTCCCGGCACCATGTCTCTCGCGGCGCTCGCCTCGGCCCCCGGAGGACCGGGACGGCTTCTGCTGGCCAACGAGCCCGTGCTGCGCAGGGCCGTCGAGCGAACCGCGCGCACCCTTGGGAGCGACCTGTCCGTTGTCGACTCGGCCGTCGACGGGCAGACCCTGCTGTCGTTCGGCGACGAGCCGCGCGTTCTCGCCGAACGCGTCCTCACCTCCCACTATCAATAATTGCGTAAATGGAAATATAGACGTAGGGTCGGTGGTAGATGGCGCCTCCCGCCGCCGCATCTTGTTGAAGGACTCCGCATGCCCACGCTCGACTCCCTGTTCAGCCCCCGGGAGCTGTCGGCCGCGATCGACGCCGGCCATGTCACCCGCACCCGACACCCCGGCCTGGGCCTGTCGCTGTACGCGTACACGCGTCTGTGCCAGTACGAGCACGCGTGGAGTGAGGTCACGAGGCGGTGCCGCGGGCTGGTCGTCAGCGACGAAGACGGCACGGTCGTGGCCTGGCCGCTGCGGAAGTTCTTCAACACCGTCGACCACGCGCGGGGCCTCCCCTACGCGCCGCCACTCCCAACAGGCCCTTTCCGCATCTACGACAAAGTCGACGGCTCGTTGGGCCTCGTCTTCTTCTGGCGGGGGCAGTGGCGTGTCGTCACGACCGGCGCCTTCGACTCCCCGCAGGCCAGATGGGCGCAGCGCCACCTCGCCGACCGCGACACCTCCGCCCTGGTTCCGGGGACCACCTACATCGCCGAGGTCGTGTACCCGGACAACCGGGTGGTCGTCGACTACCGGGGCCGTCAGGACCTGGTGCTGCTCGCGGCGCACGGCGCCGACGGCACCGAGCTGGACCTGGACGCCGTCGCCGACCACTGGGCCGGGGTCGGCAACGTGGTACGCCAGTGGCCCGCGATGCCGCTCGACCAGCTGCTCCAGCTCACCAGGACCGACACCCGCCCGGACGGAAGCGCCGCACGGGGAATCGACGGCGAGGGCTTCGTGGTCCTCTTCGCCAACGGGCTCCGGGTGAAGGTCAAGTACGCCGAGTATCAGCGTCTCCACCGCGCCCTGGGCGGCGTGACGGTGAGAGACCTGTGGCGCGCCAAGGGCCTGTCCCTGTTCGCTCAGCACGATGTGACGCAGCTCAGCAAGGCTCTCGACCTTCCCCGCGCCGAGATCTCGGCGCGGCTCGCGGACGGCGACCCGCTGACGGTGCTTCTCCGACGGGTGCCGGATGAGTACGACGAGTGGGTGCACGGGGTCCTCGACGGATTCACGCGCCGCGCCGAGAGCATGCAGCAGGAGATCGACGCGGCATTTCGCGCCCATGCCCATCTGTCCGGTGACCGCCGGGCCTTCGCCCGCGCGCTCAGCGCCACGGAGTCCGCAGTACGCTCCGGCGCCTTCCAGCGGCTCGACGGCAACGACACCAGCCTCCTGGTCTGGCACGCGCTCAAACCCCGCACCGACTGACCGAACCTCCCGCGCCGCGCCCGGCGCGGCACGCTGCGCCGCCATCAGCACCGAGAGAACACGAGAACGCCATGGACCCCGTCAGCCTCAACGCCGTCGACGAGATGGATGCCGCCCGAGCCGCCCTGAAGCAGACCACCGCAGGTGTCCTCGACGCCATCTGCGCCGTCCTGGCGGGTCTCTACCCCGAAGGGAAGTACTTCGCCGTCAACAACTTGACCATCTACGACGCCAACGGCCGCGTGACGCACGGTCCGCGCAACCGCCGAGGCGACATCCGATACCCGCTTCGCCTTGCGGGCGACTGGCCCTTGGACCGGCTGCCCAAGCGCATCACGCGCCCCCACCTCGGAAAGCACGCGGACTCTCAACGACCTTCTGAGGCAGGCGCGGCGGGCCGGCGCCGTGATTCCATACGGCGTCGCAGGGCGGCACTACCAGCAGCGCCTCACGCTGCGCTGACCGCCCGACCATCGCCCCCACACCCCCTGGAGCTGCCCCTATGACGTCCACACCTCTCTCCGACGCCGCTTTCGCCCACCTGAGGAAGGCGTCCGTACATCCCGAGGGACACTTGCCGGCCAGCGTCGGCAGGAAGCTGCTGGCCCTGTTCGTCGAGAACAAGTACGTGTACCGCGACGATGCCGACGGGTACGTGCTCGAGGGCGACGACGCACTGCAGGACCTGAAGGCCCCCAACCTCGAGGCGCGCCCGTTCATCATTACCGCGGCGGGGCGCCGCGCCGCCCTCAACGACGGACAACTCCGGGCCCTGACCGAGGGAGTCGGACCCGACGGCCGGCTGGCACGGACGGTGGCGTGGCCGACGGCTCACACGCTGGCCCGCCTGCTGCTCGTGGAGCTTCGCGACGAGCAGGGCAACCCGGCGCCGGGCGACGGGATCCCGTTCCGGACCGAACTCGGGAAGACCGTGGCCGAGGAAACCCCAACCCCAGAGATTGCATAATTGGATTTATGGCAGTATTGTTAGGGGAGTTGGTGCGCATGTTGCGCCTCCGGCTCCACTCTGACCGCGCTGCGCGTCAGCGCTGGCCGCCGCCTGGCCGACCGGGACCGCCCGGATGCCGAGCAAGGCGGCGGCCTTCACCACCGCGAGGAAGACCATGCCTATCTCCCCCACCGCGCCGTTCACCGACGCCAACGCCCTGGAGGACTCCGCACTGCTTGCCGCGCTCGGCAACTCCAGCGGGAACGTCCACGCCCCCGACGGAGCGCGCCTGGTGTCCATCGGCCTCGCCACCGTGAACGACAAGGGTCACTACTTCCTCACCGAGGACGGCCATGCCGCCGCCCAGGGCCTTCGCCAGCGCGAGCGTCTGCTGATCTCCGACGCAGCTTTGAAGGTCATCGGCAACGGCCGCGCACACGGCAAGGCGACCGGATGGATCGCCGGTGCCACGTCCTCCCGCCGCGCCTATGTCGAAATGGTCCGGCTGCCCCACACCACCCCCGAGACCTTCGATGACCTGGTCACCCGCGGCACCTGGTACGGCCTCCGATTCCAGCTGTACAGCCGCCTCGGCATCCACGCAGAGCATGAAGGGGCCCGGCTCTACCTCGGCTACGCCTCCGCATCCGGTGCGTCCCGCGCTGCCGAGCACGCGGACGCCGTGTGGAACGACCTGTGCCGTGACCATCGCGTTCACGGCATCCACCCGCCCAGCAGCGTCTACACCGCACCCACCGGGCTGCTCTTCCACTACGCGAGCCGTCACGTGCTGTTGAGCCGGGACGAACACGGCCGTCCGCGCGCCGAGATCACCAACGGTCCCGATCTCGCACGCTCCTGGACGGGCCACCGCGCCGACATCGCGGTGAAGGCCCTGTGCAGCAGCCTGTACGGAACCCCGTGCGCGCACGGATGCGTCACGGGCCGTGACTCCTGCACCGGCTGTGACGGGACCGCCGAGGCGTTCGAGAACACCTACGGCACGCTCCTCGGGCCCATGCCCGCTCCTCCGCTCGCCTGATCCAGCCGGTTCCTCGTCCCAGAAAGACCAACCCCTCGTGACCACCAGTCGGGCCGAACTCACCAGCGGCCCCTACACGTTCAACCTGATCACCGGCACCAGCTACACCACCGTCGAACTGGCCGTCACGGAGACGGGCGACATCGTCGTCACCGGGCCGCTGAACCTGTCCCATGTCCTGGCCAAGACTCTGGTCGACCACAAGGCCGGGTGGATCGGCGCCCGCCTCCAGCATCTGACGGTCGTCGCCGCACAAAACCGCTTCGCCAACGGGCCCTGTCCGCGCTGCCTCGTCTCCGTCGGGTCCTTGCACATGGACCACTGCACCGTCGCACGGTGCGCCTTCACCGGCCTCCAGCGCTCCGGCTGCGGCCACGGAGGCGACCGGTGCCGGACTACCTGGTCGGGCCAGTGGCCCGGCGATGCCGAGTGCATCGAGTACGGGTTCTACTCCCGGATCGGCCCGAACGGATGGGAGAGCTGCTCGGCCGACGCCTCCGACGCCATGCCCGACCTCAACCGGCTCTACTCCGAGTGCCACTGGGACGTACCCACCCAGCGGATGGTCCTCCCCGACAGCTGACCCCAACGGGCGCCCGGCCTCCGCGTGGCCGGGCGTCCCGCCCACCGTCACCGCTCCGATTGGCTTTCCATGCTCGCCCCACTCACTTCTCCCAAGGCCACCCGCGACCCGCGGATCGGGCCGCTCGCGCGGCACGCGCGGTCCGTCCCCGTTCCCTTCACCCGCCCCTTCCGCCCCCACCCCGGCTTCAAGGGCGCGCCGCAGGACACCGAGGCGGAGCGGCTGCTGCACCTCTTCCACGATCGCTTCGCCGGTCTCGGGCACGAACTGATCCGCTGCCAACTGGAGTTGCCCGGCGAGCCGCATCCTCTCGCCGTCGACCTTCTCGACCTCACGACGCATCGGCTCATCGTCGGCCGGGGCACCGCCGAGCGCTCGGCGATCCACGAGGCCATCGGCGAGCTCCTCGACCTGAGTGGCCTCTTCCTCGGCGCTTTCGCCAAGACCCTCCTCCTGCCCCAACTCCCCGATCCCGACCTGGACCCTCTACTGAAGAGCCTGGGCATCACCATCACCTGGCCCACCCCCGCAGGCTTCCGCGACAGCAGAGGCCGTACGGCGTGAACCAGCCCGCCGCCCCCCGGGTCCAGCCCGTGCCCCGTCCCGCGCTCATGGCCGAATTCCGAGCGCTCCTGACCAGCGGCGTCCTCACCGACCGGGCCGGGGCGCCGCTGGGGGCACCGTGCGGGTGCGGTGGCCTGACCGACGGCTACACCTGCCCTCTGTCCCTCAGATGCCCCAGCTGCGCCGAGCCCGCAGGCCGGCCGTGCCGCAGGCCCAGCGGCCACCAGGCCGCCGAGACGCATGTCCCCCGCCTGCGGGCCGCCGGCTCACTGGACAAGGCCCGCGAGCGCGACGGCGATCCCACGCTGCCCGCGCCGTGGCCCGACCACGACCCCACCGACCAGATCCTCCCGAAAGACCGCACGTGACCACCACCGCACCAGAAACCGCGCCGCCCTTCGACTTCTTCTTGGGCGCTCACCACCCGGGATGGCTGGAGACCGCCGACGTCCCGCTGTGCGTCTCCCACGCCCGTCTCTCGGGCCGACGGTCCCTGCCCCGTGCCCGGCACGGCTGGTTCCTCGACAGCGGCGGATTCAGCGAACTGTCGCTCCACGGCGGATGGCGCCAGTCAGCCCGCGACTACGCCGCCGCGGTGCGCCGGTATCACGACGAGGTGGGCCAACTCCGCGCAGCAGCACAGCAGGACTGGATGTGCGAATGGGAGGTCCTCCGCAAGACGGGCAAGACGCTCAAGGAACATCTCGCGCTGACCGTGGCGAACTTCGTCGAGTTGCGGTCGATCGCCCCCGACCTGCCGATCATCCCCGTGATCCAGGGGTGGACCTATCCCAGCTACTTCCAGTGCATCGGCATGTACGAGAAGGCGGGCGTGGACCTCACCCAAGAACCCCTGGTCGGTGTGGGCAGTATCTGCCGGCGTCCGAGCCTGCACCTTCCGACGATGCTGCTGGCGGACCTCGCGCAGGCCGGTATCAGGATCCACGCCTTCGGCTTCAAGAAGGCGGGCCTGAGGATCGCGTACAAGGACGTGGTCTCGGCCGACAGCCTCGCCTGGTCCTACGGAGGCCGCCACGAGCCCGGATGCAGCGACACCCATCAGCACGAGAACAACTGCATGCGGCACGCACTGTGGTGGCGGCAGGACCTGCTCGACCACATCGCCGAGGACCAGCGGCGGCAGCGATGACGGGCCCCATCATGCCGACCGCGGCCGACCGGAGCGCGATGCAGGCGGGCGACTCCCGCGGCTTCACCCAGCGCTGGCGGTACGGCACGCCCACATGGCGACATGTCTCCGAGGGCGGGTTCCGTGCCGCCCGGTACGAGGTGACCGAGATCGACGAGGCGGACGCGAAGGCGTTCGTCCAACGACATCATTACCTGTCCGGATGGCCTGCCGTTCTGCACCGTCTTGGCCTCCTGGACCGGGAAGCTCAGCTCCACGACGACGACATCGCCGTCGACGGCTCACCACTGGTCGGCGTCCTGGTGCTCGCCGTCCCCATGAACATGCGCGTGCTCACCAACTCCTTCCCGCACCTGGTCCCGCTGCGCGAGAGCGCCGAGATCGCCCGCCTGGTCCTGACGGAAACCGTCCCCAGCAACGGAGAGAGCTTCTTCACCGCCGCCGCGTTGCGTCGCGTTGCCGCCGGCGGGCTGAAGGGCGCCGTAATGTTCAGTGATCCGGTTCCGCGCTGGCGCCTGACCGAAAACGGCAAAATCATCCAAACACGGGGCCATCTGGGCATCGTGTATCAGTCGTTGTCCGCCGTGTACACGGGCAGAG
>NZ_CP109460.1:8100000-8360501 GCF_036227565.1 Streptomyces sp. NBC_01454 | reverse complement strand
GGCGGCTTCGCCGCCGGGTTGACGCTGTGTCCGCTCCGCTCCCGCAGCGGACAGGGCTGCGCCCCTTTACCGGGGATTCCGCTGCGCTCCATCCCCGGTCGGCGGGTCCGCTCCGCTCCCCCGCCAACGGGCCCTCCGGCTTCGCCTCCAGGCCCTCGGGCCCGCTGCCGCGGGCCAAGCTGGCTACGAGGTGGGGTGTCGCTCGTTCGTGGCAAAGTCCTGCGCATCAACTGATGCACCATGTAGCGTTGGCGGAAGTAGGGCACACCCTACCCATGGTCTGTGGCCGCTGGAGCGGCAGGGAGGAAATTCGCGTGTGGAGTGCTGAGGATGTGGCGCGGGACCAGGTCAGGCGCCAGGCGAACGGGCTGGATATCGCGGCCATTGACGAGAAAGTCACGGAGGCTGACCGCCGTCGGCAGGAGACGGCGCAGGATGCCCGGCTGGGCGTGTCCGCCGCGTTCGAGGACGTGGAGCGCCTGGCCGAGATCTGGGCGGCCAAAGCTGCGGAGTGGCGGCGTGTCAGGGACGTCGTGGCGCAGGCCGGCTGGGAGGTCTACGCCCCGGAGGGGGACGTGAAGGGTGCGGCGTGGGCCCGGGAGCATGAGGAACGGCGTGCGGCGGCCCTGGAGGCGCGGGCCGCGTTCGAGGCGCAGCGGCGGGATGCGGCGGATGAACTGCGCACGCAGGTCTGACTGTCGGCCGGTCCCGGCCGGCTGATCCGGGCGGCGGCCGCGCGGGCCGGCCTGCGGCCTGACGAGGTGTTGGCGCAGTTGGCGGAGCGGATGGCCGTGAGCGAGGACGGCACCGTTTCCGTTCCGCCGTTCGCCCCGTCCCGATGAGTTCTCATATTCCCTTGGAAACCGAGTTAGCGGAGGTTCTTCAATGACGGGCATTAACCTTCGGCCCCATCAGGTGGAGCAGAAAGCGAGTTTCCGGAAGTGGGCGGGATTTTCTGCACGTTCTTCGGTGCCCGCTCAGGGGCGCCGGGGAACCCTCGTGTCCGCGACCGGATCGGGGAAGACGTTCACCGCCGCCGTGTCCGCGCTGGAGTGCTTCCCGGGCGGGCGGATTCTGGTCATGGTGCCGACCCTGGATCTGCTGGTGCAGACCGTCGAGGCGTGGCGCCTGGTGGGTCACCGCTCCCCCATGGTCGCGGTGTGCTCGTTGGAGAAGGACGAGGTTCTGGAGCGGCTGGGGGTGCGCACGACCACCAATCCGATTCAGCTCGCCGTGTGGGCGGGGGCGGGGCCGGTGGTCGTGTTCGCCACGTACGCCTCTCTGGTGGACCGGGAGGACGTCGAGGCACCCGAGGGCCAGCGCAAGGTGCGCGGGCCGCTGGAGGCCGCTCTGGCGGGCGGGGAGCGGCTGTACGGCCAGCAGATGGCGGGCTTCGACCTCGCGATCGTGGATGAGGCTCACGGAACCGCCGGTGATCTCGGTCGTCCGTGGGCGGCGATTCACGACAACGCCCGCATCCCCGCGGACTTCCGGCTCTACCTCACCGCCACCCCGCGCATCCTGGGCGCGGCCCAGCCGCAGAAGGGCGGCGGCCAGGAGGTGGAGATCGCGAGCATGGCCAGCGACCCGGACGGGACGTACGGCGAGTGGCTGGCCGAACTCGGGCTCTCGGAGGCGATCGAGCGCGAAATTCTCGCCGGCTTCGAGATCGATGTTCTGGAGATCCGCGACCCCTCACCGGTTCTCGGGCTGTCGGAGGAGGCGCTGCGCGGCCGGCGCCTGGCGCTGTTGCAGACGGCACTGCTGGAGCACTCCGCAAGGTGGAACCTTCGCACCGTCATGACGTTCCACCAGCGGGTCGAGGAAGCGCAGGCGTTCGCGGAGAAGCTGCCGGAGACGGCGGCGGAGCTGTACGCCACGGAGGCTCCGGACGAGGCCCTGGCGGCAGCGGAGGGGATGCCGGAGTCGTCGATCGACGCCCGGCTGTACGAGCTGGAGGCCGGCCGCCACGTGCGGCCGCACCGGGTGTGGTCGGCGTGGCTGTGCGGCGACCACCTCGTCAGCGAACGGCGCGAGGTCCTGGGGCAGTTCGCGAACAGCCTGGACGCGGCCGGCCACCGGGTCAACCGCGCTTTCCTCGCCTCTGTGCGCGTGCTCGGGGAAGGCGTCGACATCACCGGCGAGGTGGGCGTGGAGGCCGTGTGTTTCGCCGACACCCGCGGCTCGCAGGTGGAGATCGTGCAAAACATCGGCCGGGCGCTCCGGCTCAACCGTGATGGCACCACGAAGATCGCCCGCATCATCGTGCCCGTCTTCCTGGAGCCCGAGGAAGACCCCACGGACATGGTCGCCTCCGCCTCGTTCCGCCCCCTCGTCGCCGTCCTCCAGGGCCTGCGCTCGCACGATGAGCGCCTGGTGGAACAGCTCGCCTCCCGCGCCCTCACCCGCAGCCGGCACGAGCGCAAGGTGCACGTCCAGCGCGATGAGAACGGCCGAATCGTCGGCGCCGGCGGCGGCGGAGAAGGCGACGGCAAGGACCAGGAGCAGGACGACACGCAGGCCGCCGTCGAGTCGGCGCTGCTGCACTTCTCCTCCCCCCGCGACGCGGCCACGGTCGCCGCGTTCCTGCGCACCCGCGTCTACCGGCCGGAATCGCTGGTGTGGCTGGAGGGCTACCAGGCCCTGCTGCGGTGGCGGGCGGAGAACGAGATCACCGGCCTGCACGCCGTCCCGTACGACACGGAGACCGAGGTCGGCGTCACGAAGAATTTCCCACTCGGGCGGTGGGTGCACCAGCAGCGCAAAGCCCTGCGGGCCGGGGAGCTGGAGGACCGGCGCAAGGTCCTCCTGGACGCGCCGGAGGCCGGGATGGTCTGGGAGCCGGGCGAGGAAGCGTGGGAGGCCAAGCTCGCCGCGCTCCGCTCGTACCGGCGGGCCACCGGGCATCTCGCCCCGCGGCAGGATGCGGTCTGGGGCGAGGGCGAGGCGATGGTGCCTATCGGGCAGCTGATGGCCAACCTCCGCCGCAAAGGCGGTCTCGGCAAGGACGCGGAGCGGGCCGCCGTGCGCGCGGAGCAGCTGGTCGCGATCGATGAGGACTGGAACTGCCCCTGGCCGCTGGACTGGCAACGCCACCACCGCATCCTGGCGGACCTGGTCGACGCCGACGGCCACCTGCCGGACATCCCGCCCGGAGTGCTCTTCGACGGCGACGACCTCGGCAAGTGGCTCCAGCGGCAGAAGGATCCGGCCACCTGGGCGCAGCTGTCCACCGAGCAGCAGCAGCGGCGGCTGTCCAGGTTGGGTGTACAGCCTGCTGAGGTGCCCTCTCCCGCTCCGGCAACGAAGCGCGCGCCCACGGGCCCCAGTAAAGCCCAGCAGGCGTTCCAGCGGGGCCTGGCAGCCCTCGCACAGTGGGTGGAGCGGGAAGGCGATCGGCCAGTGCCCCGCGGCCACAGCGAAGAGATCACCATTGACGGCGAGGGCGGCAGTGAGGCGGAGCCGGCGGTCGTGAAGCTGGGCGTATGGGTCTCCAACACCAGATCCAGGCGGGGCAAACTCACCCCCGAGCAGTTGCACGCGCTGCGGGAGCTGGGCGTGGCCTGGGCGTGACACGCGCCGTCGCGACGCGGGCTCCCTCGGCGGCGCTCATGCGGGCTCACGTAGCCGACGCCGGACGAGACGCTGGGCCCCAGGAAGCTGGCCCTGGCGGCTAGCTGCTTGGAGGCCAGACTTGGGAGAGATCGCGCAGGGGTTGGAGCGTGCGTTGCGTACCCGGCCCATTCCCTCCAGCACCGGGGCCCGCCTACGGTTTCTGCTGACTGCGCACCAGGGTTCCACCCGGAGGGTGGCCAGCGTGCAGCAAAGTCCGCCCCGCCCGACGGTCCCTGCGGATCATCCAGCACAACGTCGACATCGACGGAACTGGCACCTCACCGCCGGCAGCCACCAGCCGACGCCTCAGCTTCGAGACATTGCCCCCGCCTCACCCAGCAGCTCCCACACCTCGTCCGACACCGCGCATCCCTGCCGGACCGGGGCCTCTGCCCGCCCGGTCGCCTTCGCCTGCTCCAGCCAGCGCCAGACCGTACGCTCCGAAACACCCACCGTCTCAGCGACCGCACGCACATGCCGCGTCGACAACTCCCCCGCCTGCTGCCGCTCCAGCAGACGAGGCACCACCAACGCCCTGGGCAACCCAGCCCCCGGCCGGCCCTTACCTCTTGATTCACCACCCGATCACACCGGCCTGCCCACCTCACCGCGTAAGAACTCGTGAACCTGAGACAGCATCACCCAGCATGCGATAAAGCCCCACGACAGCAATACCCACGCGAAATCTCTCACCTTGTGACAGCGCCAGCCCCACCCTGAAGACCCCACTGATCAGCACCGAATCCCTCCACCCCGGGACCAGCCCCACCGACTCTCACCACCACCGACACCAAGCCGAGAGATCGCAGCGAGCGCTTAGCTTGTTCTTTATGGTCTGAGCCGGCTTCGTTCGATGAGGCTCTCGGGTCGTTTCACGGTTTTGCCCACGTCGTAGCGGGTGGCGGCCCGCTGGTTCGGCGGCGGCCTCGCGCAGAAGGCGGATCTGGGTGTGGGCGGCGATGATCAGCCAGGTCCAGCGCTCGCCGGCCTCGGGGATTCACAGCTTCGGACGGGTCCACCCGAGGGTCTGTTTCATCAGCCTGAAGAGGTGCTCGATGTCAAACCTCCTCAGGAACGCCTGCCAGCGCACGTCGACGTCCTCGCTGTTCAGGCCGGTGGCGGACGACCACAGCCAGAGCGGAAGCGGGTCGCCTCCGCCGGGCAGGCGGTCGACCTGGAGGCGGATCAGCGTACCCTCGATGATGGGGAGTTCGCCGACGTGGTCGATCCTGGCGGAGCGGGTGGTCAGACGGGGGTGGATGCGGTCCCAGGCCATCGCGCGGGCGGCGCCGTACCGGTCGGTGACCTGCACGGTTGCCACGTCCGGCTCGCCCCAGGTCTCCGGCTTGGCGAAGCGGAACTCCTTGCCGTGCTTCGGCGGTCGCCCGCCCTGGGGATAGGACAGGGCGTACTCCTTGAGCGATGGAGTCGGCCGTCGCATGACGCGGTCGGAGCGCATCCGTCCCAGCACCTCGATCGGGAGGCCGTCGAGGAGGTGGGCCATGCGCGGGCGTCGTAGCCAGCGTCGAAGACGATGGGGATGTCGCGGTCACCGAAGTGCCAGCGACCCATCTCGATCAGGTCCGTGACCACACGGCGGAGTTGGGTGGCCGTGACCTCGGCGACGTCGTCCTCAGGCCCGAGACGGACGGCATCCAGCAGCTGGCACCAGGACGTCCGGCCCGATTCGAGGGCGGCGACGAACGAGTACGGCCAGCCGGGCACGAACTGATCCGAAGACCGTCCGCTGCGGCCGTAGACGTGGCAGAACAGACGCTCCGCGCTGGTCGGCGCGTCGGGACGGAGCCAGTTGCTGACGTCGACCGCCAGAACCAGGCGCCCGTCGGCGGCCCGCGGCATCGGCAGACCGGCCAGCACCTGCCGCAGCCGGGGCACGTCCACGTTCCTGTGGTTCAACGCCCCGTACATCGCACCGTGCCCACGCCGGTGCTCAGCCACCAGCGTCAGGTCCACCGGCGAGGTCACCGGACCGTCCGCGCACAGCGGCGCGTCGGCCAGCTCGAACAGCTCGTCCCTGCGGGCGGTCAGGCAGTCGAAGAAGTCGTCCCGGAAGCGTGACGCTTCGGCGAACGCTTCCCCCGGGACATCGAGGTGCGGCAGGCTCATCCCCACGGCCTTCGTTCTGGTTCGGTGCATTCCTTGGTCGGAGCACAGAATCGGACGGAGGCCGCCCACGCGTCTGATGAAATTCCGCGTGAGGGAGCCAGTTCGACGGACAATTCGACACTACGGAGCTCGGGAGCCCAGGCAACCCGCTTGAAGTCGTGGCAGAGCCGAAGGGAGCGGTAGTGAACGGGAGGTGGTGGCTCACACAGGGCGACACCCGGATCGGCGAGCTACGGCAGTACGCAATTGATCAGCCAACGTTCCTCTGCCACTTCATCCCGGGGCCCGGGTGGGAAGGGGTCCGTGTGCTGTTCGAGAGCTGGGCGGCTCTGCACGGCCCGGACCCCGACGGCTCTCGAACAGCACAGGCCATCAAGCCCATCATGGACCTCGGACTAACGCTGGTTCCCGAAGACGAAGGTCAGCGCATGGCGCTCTTCAAAGAGTGCATCGTCCGTATCGACGGTGACACCGCCCGCGTGCACTGCTGACCTCAACGAAGTCGCCGACCATAAAGAACAAGCTTAGTGCCTGTTTCTGAACCCCGAACCCGGAGGCCAAAAGGCCGTTGGTTCGAAATAGGAGCTTTGCACGAGCGTTCGGGGATCGGTCGCTGTGACCGATCCCCGAGGCACTCAGCACCAGTTCCAGACGTACCAGACGGGGCCCCAGTGTCCGTAGGCGTCCGAGGAGGGGGCGCCGGGGGCCGCGGAGAGGTAGATCCCATACTTGTCGTAGAACCCCGTCTCCGTGCCCGCTGTCTGGTTGTTGTACCAGGAACCTCCACTACCCATGCCGTCGGGAATTTCCTGCTTGTAGCAGTCCTTGAAGCGGAATCCGAGCTGTTGGAAATTGCTCTGCTTGTAGCCGCAGAAGTATCCCTTGGGGCAGTCAGCTGGCGGGGACTGAGGCTGCGCAGCGCTCGATGGGGCCGTGGACAGTGCTACGGCGGTGAGGGCTCCAGCAGCCACGAGAAGCCGGCGTAGAGACTGCCAGCGGGTGGGGTTGACCATGCGAGTTCCCTTCGTGTCTGCGCATGTAGTAAATGGTCGACCGGAACCGTCGAAGTCCTCCGGCGCCAGCTAGCCACGTAACAAGGTTTGTGGGGCGGCTGGTTGTTGCACAGGCCCATTTTTCGCCATATGCAAGCCTTCTCCCCCTGTGACAGGAGCACCACGTTCCTGGGAATCCGTTCGCAGATCGGTCACGGTGACCGTTGGAGGAAAGGTGGCAATCTCTGGCCATCTCCGCCGCAGATCGTTGAGCTGCGCTCTTGAGGATTGAAGACACGCACTTAGCCGATCCGGCTGGCGCGGCAATCCGCTGCCCGGCGATGCTGGCTTGCTGCACGAAGAGCAGCCGTGTGCCGCCTGGGTCGTGCGAAGGCACGAGCAGCAGCGGCTACAGGTTCCGGGAGAGCGTCTCGCAGTACCCGAGCGGCACGGTCGCCTGGTAGAGGTCGTCGCCCTCCGCATACTCGGCTGCGATGCCCAGCATCATCGTGAGGCTGTGGAGCGTCTCGCCCTTGCCACCGGCCTCCGCCGGTCGTTCGGCGAGGACGCGGTGGGCCCGATGCAGGATCTCGTGCCAGCCGTCGTCGTACGTTGCCGGGTCCACGCCGGTCATCGGCGTCAGCCACAGGTCGGCGTGTGGCTGGAGGACCTGCTCGGTGGTCCGGTAGTCCAGCGCGGCCCCGCACGACAGCGTCAGTCGGTCCGCGGTGTCGGCCACGGTCCCGGGCCAGTCCGGCAGGTTCTCGGAGTGCTCGGAGCACAGGAACAGCAGCCAGGCCGGCGCCCCGCCGGGCTCCGTGGCTGGGCCCTGTCGGAGCACGGTCGCTGTGCCCTCGCAGGGGAGCGGGCGGCGCAGGGCGGTGAGCTGCCGGTCGGCGCTGAGCTGGGTGAGGGTGGTCGGCACGCGGGCTCCTTGAGCGGCTAGACCTCGATGTACGCGACGACACCACGGTGCGCAGCGCGGTGGCGAAGTACAGGACGCGGACGGCTTCGACTTCGTCGGTGTACTGGCGCAGCTGGGGGCCGGCGGTGTCGCCGGGGATCGGCTCGCCGACGTCCGGGGCGACGGAGATGACGACCAGGGCGCGGTCCAGGGCGTGGATGTCCGCCTCGCTGGTGATGTTCTCCAGCTGTTTGGCGGCGGAGTCGGAGAAGGCGATCCTGGCGCGGCGCGGGCTTTGCTGCGGGGCCATCAGGCGACGGCTGGGCGCTGGTCAGCGAGGCGGGTGAGGTGGGCCTCGCGCAGCTCCTCCCACGGCGTGCACTGCTCGGGGTCGGGCAGGCCGTTGGTGGCGATGTCTTCCAAGACGCCGGCGAGCTGGTCGGCGTTGGCCCGGGTGCGGGCGGCGTACGCGCGGACCGCTTCGGCGGCCGCGGGGTGCAGCTGCTGCCGGGCGGCGGTGTCGGCGGGGGCCGGTTGGTCGCTCCTCGGGCCTCCAGGGGCGCGGAACTGGCGTCTGTGTCCACGGTATCGGCGTGCGGGGCCCGGGGGCCACTCCGGATGAACCGGTCCTGGGGGCGGGCCGGCCGGGGTTACATGCCACCGGGCCAGCTGCCGTGCCGCCGTTTCGGAGTGCTGAGAGTGAGGTCTGCCGGGACCGGGCGCGGGCGAGGAACGCGGCGAGGTCGCCGGCGGCCTCAGGTTCAGTGGTGGCGACCCGGGCTGCGAACGCCAGCTGGCCGATGTCGGCGCCCGGGGCGAGGTGGGCGAGTTCGGCGGGCAGTGCGGCGTGGGCGAGCAGCGGCGGCGGCAAGAGGCCGGCGGCGGCTTCTTGCGCGCCAGGGTCGCGGTAGTGCCCGAGGTGCGCGGCGAGGGCTGCGCGAGCCATCCGTCGACGTCGGCCTGGGGCGTACCCGCCCCCGCGGCGGGTGAGTTCGTCCCGGACGGCTTCGTCGCCCTCTCGGGGCTCGGTCTGCTCCAGCGTGCCCCGATCGCGCAGCGCCTGGAGCTCATCGGCGCGGGTGGTCACGCGCTGCGCTTCCCGTGCGGCGGCTTCGTGGCGTGCGGCGGCTGCGACGTCGGCGGCGCGCTCGTCCTGGACCGCAGCGTCGGCGGCCGGGTCGTAGATGCCGCCGGTCTTGGAGAGCAGCCGGACGATGCGCTCCCACTCGGCGAGTTCGGCCGGGCCGCGCTTGTCCTGAGCCAGATCCTCGTGGCGGGAGTCCTGCCGGGCGAAGAAGTAGGCGTCCTCCAGCCAGGCCGCCGCCTCCGCGTGCGTCATCCCGGTGGCGCGGCGGCGCGGCGGCGCACCGAGCGGCGACCGACCGCCGCCGGGTCGACCGGCGGCCGGCCGGCTTGTGGCGTGGGGGCAGATCGGGGAAGTCGGCGGGGCGAGATGCTCACCAGGCGGCCTCGCATTTCATGTCGGAATTGGAGGGCAGCGCCCGTGGAATGACGATGAGGGGCCCGCCCATTTCTACACCCGGTACGAGATCCTGCGGCGCCGAATGGGAAATCACGCGAGCACCTCACTGGGAATTAGGCCCCGTTAGAGCCGCTGAAGCGCGTGGATGCCAGCCCGTGATCCGTCGCTCCGTCGGTCTGGTATGAGGGTTCGGGCCGCTGCCGCGGAGAGGTGCAGACGGTGAACTAGCGCCTGCGGCCGAGGGCGAAGGTGTTGCCGGCAGCAGTGAGTCCGGACTTGGCGCGGGTTGCGATCTCCAGGCCCTCGAAGGTGACTGCACGTGCTCTGGCCTGCGTACGAACGCGGGTCAGTGATCTCCACACTGCCGGCGTCGTAGGCCACCGGCCCTGCGGAGCGCGATTTGAGCGCCCTATGGACGGAGCGAACTTCGTCGCTGTCGGGCTGACCTTTTACAGGTAAGGCGGGCGTTGGCGGCGCGACGGGCTTGTTCTCGACCTTCGTGGAAGTAGTCGAGGATCTCACGGGTACGGCGGGGGATGATCAGGTGCTTGCTTGCGGCTGCTGCGCGGTAGGTACTGGCGCAGCACGGCGCACATGCCCACTCACGTGAATCGCTCGCATCCATGGAACATGCGCCGCGTACCCGGACGACCACACTCTTTCGCCGTGCCGGGGACCAGTCCGCCATCCGCGCCTCAAACCACCCGAAGAGGTGCGGTGACCCGACCCCTTCCGCCAACAACCACCAGCTTCAATACCTGGCACCGCCGCCAGCAGTCTGGTCAGCGGCATCACGGGCAGACGGAGACGACTTACCTGACCAGCGGGGGCGGAACCCGGGTCCGCCGCTGACCTCCGCCTGACCTGGTAGCGGCTCACACCGGCAGGTGATCGCGCCTCACGTTTGGCACCTTCCCGCCAACTCAAGCGCGCATCCGCCAAGCGAACCGCTCAGTCACAAGTCGGTGTGACTGAGCGCTTCAGTTGGCGAGTTGAGCAAAGCCGTTGACCAGCGACGGTGCCCGAAGCCGCTCTCCGCGGAATGGAGTCCGGAGGGCGGCGCCCCGCTGACCAGGGAAAACGCCGATGCTCAACTGGGCAGATCGAACGCTAACCGGCCAACTGAAGCACTCAGTCACAAAGTGAGCTCCAGGCCCTCAGCACACCACCGTTTCAGAAGTCGAGTTCTGCGTACGCGATGTCGGTGAACTCCGCCAGCAGACCGATGGCGGGCGGCCACAGTCCTTGAAATGGATCTCCCGCACGTTCTCGCCGCCACCCCTCTCGTCACAGGGCCTGGCAACGCCTGGCGAGGGGCTGGTTTGGAGGGCGGCGGAGGATGATGGAGCTCCAGGAGACGCCTGTCGCCAGTGTCCACGCTACTGGCTGGTTTCCTCTTCGGCCTTTTCGTTGAGGGCGGCCATGCGGGCCTTATATTCGGCCATTGGGATTTGCCCGAGAACCGCAAGTCTTTCCAGTTCGGCAGCCTCGGAGTCATGGGATATCTTGTGACTCTGCTCTATCTGCTCTCTGCTGTACTTGGCGGCCTTGGCGCGTTTCCTGGCACGGCTTCGCTGTAACTGTTCATCGATCGCTCTTCCTGTTGCCTCGAAGTAGCTGTCGTGTTTCCCTGACCACATATTTTCCCCGCATCTTCGGTTTTGAATGCCGGAAGCCGGATCCAGGATATCCTGGATCCGGCTTCTTAGTTGATCCTTCGTCAGATCTTGAAGTTCTTGTAGTCGATGGTGCACTTGATCGCCGTCGTGCCGGCGCCGCCGCAGCCCTTCGGGTGCGATTGCCACACCCAGCCTGGCGTGAGGAAGTTGGCCCACATGTCGTGCTGTACGTGCAGGGTTCTGGGGCGCTTCACCTTCGCCGTCACCTCCGAGATGGTGGGCGTCGGGTCGAGCGGCTGGATGACGGTGCGCTCCCCGTTGGCGATCACCTTGTTGTGGTCGTCCATGAGACGTGCGCGGGATTCCCCGGTGAACTGCGGGCCATCGGGACCTACGGCCGCGCAGTAGAACCTGGTGCTGCCCGTGACTTGGGAGACAGTCCCTGCTCCCCACTTCCAGTCAGCGTTCCACTCGCACAGAACGGTCTTTGCCTTGAGCGTTGCACCAGTCTTGGGGGCGATTTTGGCGACCTCGGCGGTGAAGCTTCCACTGCCGTCCTGAAGGCTGTTGTGCTCGGCTGCCGTGGCGGAGCTGGTGGCGCCACTTTCGACGCTTGTGGCCTTGTTGCTCTGGGCACTCGCGGAGCTGGCTGCCGGGATCATCATTCCCGACGTGGCGATGGCGGTGGCGATGGCGGTGGCGATGGCTATCTTGACGGTACGGGAAGCGTTAAGACGCGACAGTCCCCCGTTGGCTAACTTGCCTTTCACTTTTCCCCGTTTCTCGTGCGGATAGTGCTTGATCATTTGTAGCAGCATGATGGACCCCCGTCGAACGATTTTTCAGATCGTGACTCAAACTCAAGCCTCTTGGCCGACACGCCGAAATTTAACGCATTTTTGACGGGCGGAAGGTAGGGGGCGGATTGGATACCGGAATTACTGATACCGAATACAGTCGGACGCCCAGTGAGCTCCGCCCCGGGAGGTCAGAGGCCTCCGTTAATCGATGGGTTCACGGTGGCGCCTGATGTGACTGAGCGCTTCAGTTGGCGCGTTAAGCAAAGCCGTTGACCAGCGACGATGCCCGAAGCCGCTCTCCGCGGAATGGAGTCCGGAGGGCGGCGCCCCGCTGACCAGGGAAAACGCCGATGCTCAACTGGCCAGATCGAACGCCAACCGGCCAACTGAAGCGCTCAGTCACACGTGTGCCGAGGCACGGTAGTTGTCACTACCGGGATGCGCCGCCCTGCGGATTCCCGCGAGCAAGGCGCCGTAGTTGTCACCGACGAGGCAAGCTACTTGTCACTCCGCGGGGGATGTTTCGCTCACGGCCATCCATTCTGGCGGGGTGCCTGTCTCATGACACTCTTCGGCGAGATTCAGTATGCGCGCGAAGCTGCACCGAAGCCCGGACGCACCAAGCACTCCCACCGTCTCGCGGAAGGCTGGATCATCGGCCATTGCATGGTCGTGGCGGCTCATCAGCAGGACGGAGAGCCAACCGCCGTCGGGGTGTGCCCAGTACAGGGCGGAGATGTACGCGTCTTGGGACACCCCAAGGTGAGGCAGCACACCAAGGAGCACGCTCGCCGTTCGCGCTGATCTGCGCTGATCAGGCTCGAGTAAATGGACTACGCCCTTGTCGTTCATCGCAGCTGCCGATGCACGGCGTACAGGCCTGGTGACAACAAGCCTGCCCATGTGACAACTATCGCGCCTCGGTTCAACACGTCGGTTCCAGGCCCTTACGCATGCCGTCGGTCAGAAGTCGAGTTCCACGTAGTCGATGTCGGTGAACTCGACCAGGAGGCCGTCGGCGCGGCGGCCGCGGTCCTTGAAGTAGATCTCCTGCAGGCCTTCGGCGGCGATGTTCTGCAGCTGCTGCTCGGTGGCGCCGGCGGCCTGTGCGTCGAAGAGCCACGCGGCGGTGCTGGGTGATCAGCCGGATCCGGCCGTCGTCCGTTGTCCCGGGTGCGGCGGTGAAGCCGAACCGGGCCCGGGTCTCGAAGGTGATCCCGCCGGTCTGTGCGGCGCGGCGCTGGGCCTTCTCGCGCACCTTGGGCTGCCAGCGGCGGCGGACCTCACGCTCTATGCGGGCGGCGAGGTCCTTGCGGGGCCGTTTGATCTGGTCTTTGACGTACCGCTCAACGGTGCGCTGGGAGATGCCCAGGAGCTGCGCGACGGCTTTGGTTGAGCCCTTGTGCTGCTTGACCAGGTACCGCATTTGCGCGCCGGCTGATTTCGGGATCGGGCGGGTGGTGTTGGCGGCCGCGGCCTTCTCCAGGCTGTCGCCGAGGATGCCCACGTCGTTCTCCTACTCTCCGTTGTCAGGGGCGTCGTCGCCCTTGATGTGGCGGGCCGGGTTGATCTGCTCGTCCTCGATGGTCTGGGCGAGCCAGAGGAAGTCGCGGGTGCCTTCGTGCTTGACCATGCCGGGGCTGACGCCGAGGCGGAACCCTCCGGGCAGCGGCTTGCCGTCGGGAGTGTGCGGCATGAAGTCCAGAGGGCTGGGGCCGTGGGAGAGGTAGACGGCGCAGTCGGACAGGATCGCGACGGGGAACAGGCCCGCACGCGCCCATGCCATGAGTTTGCGGTGCTGGTTGGTGCGCACCTTGCCGATCAGCTCGGCCCTGGCGTGCGGGCTCCAGGTGGCGCGGGCGAGGGCCGGCCAGGGCTCGCCGAACTTGTGTTTGATGCTCTGGGGGCACTCGCGCAGCTTGCCGATGCCGCCCTTGACCGTCGACTTGATGGCGGAGAGGACGGCCGCCTGTCCCGGGTCGACGCTCTTGTGCCGGGCCATCGCGGCGAGGAAGTCGGCCTCGCTCATGCCGGCTTCGACGCCGAGGTCGGCCATGGTGGCCATGTAGGCGTCGCGCAGGCGCGTGTACCAGGCGTCGAAGTAGGCCCCGTGCTCGTAGCGGACGTATGCCTCGGACGGCTGGACGGGGGCGCCGAGTTCGACCGCGTAGGCGACGGTCGAGGTGGAGTACCAGGCCGGCCCGGTCGGGCGGGTGCCCTTCGGCGTGAACGGGCTGGGGAGTCGGGGGTCGGTCTCGATGTGGGAGAGGTCGACGAGCCAGGAGCCGGGCAGCTTCGGGTCGAACGCTGGGTTCTTCACATGGGTCGCCGGGCCGGTGCCGACGACGAGGCGGTTGGCGGCGGCCGCGAAGGCCATGTTGACGTCGAGGCCGACCGCAGGGGTGCGGGCTGCGGGCCGGTCGGGGTGAAGACGTCGCCCATTGCGGCGATCGGTGAGGGGCCAACGGGCTGGTGGCCGGTCGTGTCGGGGTGCGAGACCCGGCCGCCGTGCATGAGCTGGGCGAAGATCCGTCCGCCGTTGGAGTGCACGGCGTCGGTCACGGCACGCCATGAGCCGACCTGCTCCTGGGTGTGCAGTCCGGGCGTGCCCGGGTTGGACTGCCCGACGAGGCTGGGCTGCACGCCCTCGGACACGATGAGTCCGGCGGTTGCGCGCTGCGCGTAGTACGTCGCCATGGACGGTGTGGCAAGGCCGCCGGCCGCGGCCCTGGCGCGGGTCATCGGGACCATCACCATCCGGTTGGACAGGGTCAGGTCGCCGAGTCGGTAGCTGCTGAACAATGTCGTCATGTCGGGCTCTTCCGTTCGTACCTCGCGTGCCCGAACCCCGGACACAGCGCTACGCTAAAACCTGACATCAACGTCAGAGGCAAGCGGCGTGGTGTGGTTCACAGTGGGAGGCGGTCGTGCGGATCGGCGAGCTCGCGGCGCGTAGCGACGCCAGCGTCCGGTCGCTGCGTTACTACGAGGAGCAGGGGCTGCTGACCAGCAGTCGTAGCGCCAGTGGGCAGCGGCATTTCACGGAGGCCGAGGTGGAGCGGGTGCGATTCATCCAACGCCTGTACGCGGCGGGCCTGTCCAGCCGTACGATTTGTGAGCTGCTGCCCTGCGTCGACACGCCCAGCGAGGGCAACTCCGATGCCGCTCTGGAGCGGATGGCGCAGGAGCGCAACCGGCTCTGCGGGCACATCGACGAACTCATGCGGACCCGGGACGCGTTGGACGGCCTGATGGCCTCGGCCCGCGCCCCTCGCGAGAGCGAGGCACTCGCGCAAAGTGTCCGAGCGCGCCGTGGGTCAAGCGAGGGGACGAGCGCCCCACGCGTCCTGGAGAGCTGACTGCACGCCTTCCCCACGAACGCCGTGCGTCATCCCGCCTGGCAGGGTAGGCAGCTCAGCCCAGTGCGTCACGGTTTCCTCACTGGCACGACCGAAAGGCAAACGGACAACCCCGTCGGAGTCGACGAAGCAGTCGCGGTGCTCCGCCCCATCCTCACTCCGGTGCAGAGTCGTGAAGACCATCGGCCGCACCAGCCAAAACTCCTCGCCCAACGCCGTATCGGCCTCGGACTCGAACTCGGACTCGAACTCGGACTCGGACTGGGACTGGGACTCGGACTCGGTGGCGCTGTCGGCTGGATAGCGGCCCGTGATCGCTGCTGCCACCGGTCTACCGCTGCGCGGCAGCCTTTCGCGTGCGTCAACCCATGTCACCACGGTGTTCAGATTCGTCATCTCCACCCTCACTCAGCACTCGGCACTCGGCACATCGTCTTCGCCCTTGTGCCGGCAGCCGGCCGGCAGGGTCCCCGCTTCGACCTCGGCATCCGGCAAGACCGCCCCGCGCTCACGAGGGTTGCCTGAGCGGAACGAGCACTGGACGGCGCCCCCCCCCGCGGCCACGACTACCGCATCCTCACCGAAGACGCCGACGGCTGCGTGAGCCCAGCCGTCCCGTCCGGGCTTCGAGATCACCCCATCGCCCGTTGGACGTGCTCCGAAACCGGCACCGGCGAGCTCTTCGGCATGGTCATGAGCGAGGTGTGGGTGAGCGACATGTGGGTGAGCGAGGAGTGGGTGAGCGAGGAGTGGGTGGCGCAGCGGCCGTGAGCGTTATGGGAATCGTCAACTCGTAGGCCATTGCTTGCCGTTGCCGTGTCCGTAGCATTGTCGGTGGTTCCGCCCCCGCATGTGGCCGGCGGGACCGTCCAGCAGTGATCCGGCACTGCAGATGATCCGGCACTCCGGCACTCCGGGAGTCGGGGCGTCTGGTGTGGGAACCGGCCCAGGGAGGCTGAGCGTGAGAGTTGGCCCAGTTCACCGGTCGGGCGTGCGTGGGGCGTGCCGAGTCGGCCAAGCGATGCGAGGCCCTCATGAACTCGGTGCGGCGGACGGGCCTGGTTCACGGTGCGGGCCCGTCCGCCGGGGCAACCTCTGTCCTCGCGGGACGGGTCGTGCCCGCAGCGGTGATCAGCTCGGGCCGGTTGTGAAATGCCGTTACGAGGTGGCCTCGCGGGTGCGCAGGTCTTCGTTGATGCGCTGGGCTTCTTCGAGCTGGTCTTCGAGAATGATGATGCGGCAGGCGGCCTCGATCTGGGTGCCGGCGTCGACGAGTTCGCGGGCGCGGGCGGCGATACGCAGCTGGTAGCGGGAGTAGCGGCGGTGGCCGCCTTCGGAGCGCAGCGGGGTGATCAGGCGGTTCTCGCCGAGGGTGCGGAGGAACGCGGGGGTGGTGCCGATCATTTCGGCGGCCCGGCCCATGGTGTAGGCGGGGTAATCATCGTCGTCGAGATGATCGACGGGGCGGGGACTGTGAGGGGGCATAGACCTCTTCTTTCGGGACGCGTCGAGGGGCCCGGGTGCCATACGGCACCCGGGCCCCGAGCCTTCAACACCATCTACCGGCTGACTGCGCCGGCCTTCTTGTTCCGCGTGTCCGCCTGGGAGGGCGGAGGCGCGGGGATCGCGGATGCGTGACCGGGGACCACCTTCCAATCCGGGGCCTGCGGTACCCGAGCGGCGTTCTTCCTCGCCCGGGCGATCCCGATGGCGTCTGCTCCTTACCTCATTCGGCTACTCGGTCGTACTGCTGGATAACGCGGGTACTGCATGCGGCCCCTGAGGCCGCTCGGCCCGGCAGTCAGCAAAGGAACCACCCTTACCGGCCCCGCCACTCCACCGCCGTTCCACATCCTGCCTGACCTGCTCGCACGGCAGTTCATCTCTACCGCGCCCTCTTCGACTTCTTGGGTACGGGGAAACACTAACCCCCGCACGTACCCATGTCTACTCTCGCTGTGACAGATTTCCTCAACAGTCAGAGGTTGGACTTCTGCCTCACACACAGCCGCAAGATGTGCGCCCGGTCACGAACCGGGATGAGGACTGGGGCCGACGGCCGGGGTGCGATCAGCGGATCGACACCGGCGACATCGACGCCTTCCTCGGCCTGGACGTCGGCAAGAGCGCACACCACGCCACTCCCCCCGGGGCCTCGGCGGTGGCCACCGGCCTGTCACCGCACCTGGCACGAGCAGCTGCGGTGCGGGGCATGAGTGACGAGCCCGCGGCGCTCCAGGACCTGCAGGTGGTAAGCGACCCTCGAGGCGGACAGGCCACCGTCTCGGCGATCTCGCATATGGAGGCCGGGCAGCCGACCTCGTCGATCAGCTCGCACAGGCGCGGGCCATCCGGCGCCGACTGCCGGTGAGGTAGGCGGTCAACGCCGAGCCTCCGCCGGGCCCGGTACCCAGGCCCGCCGCTTGAGCACCATCCGAGCCGCCGACGCCCGGCCGGGCATGGTCGCCCAATACGGGTGCATGGCAATCCGGACGCACAGGCATTGCAGACTGCGGCGCAGGACAGTGGCCTGGGAGAGAAAAGCCGGGCTCCGCGCTGCCCCCGTGCCGCTCGGGGACAGCGGGCCTGAATTCGCACACGTGAGCGAATTTCCTCCTGATCTTCCGCGCTTGCAGGCGATCGAGAGTCTGTGGAATCAGAGTTGTCAAGCTTGAGATGCTTTGCCCTGCCGGACCTCGGCGATCGGCAGGAGCGTCGCGGTGGGCGGGCACGTCGAGCTGCCGAGGGATCTGGCCTGACGGTGTCGGGGTGTCTGCAAGCCGGTCGAGGAGGCGGTCCAGTGCGACCTGCCCGTCATCGACGGCGGCCTCTTCCTCCTCGGTGAGGGGGATGACCGCGAGCATCCTCTGAAGATTCTCCTTCGCCTCCAGGAGCTGGCCCTTGCTCGACGTCTTCGGCGCAGAGAAGTCGCAGCGGGCGCAGGCCCTCCGGTGCGGCTCAGAGACGTTCGCCGAACCAGCGGTCGAGTGCCGGTTCCAGGTCAGCTGCGCCTGCCCAGCACACGTAACCGTCCGGCCGGATGAGCATCGGTTCGGTGTGGGCGCCCTGGCCCACCCGGTCCACCCGATCCGACCAGGGGCCGGCGGCCCTGGCGAACGTGTCGGCCGGGTCCAGCAGGATGCCGTGCCCGGACCGCAGCAGTTCGTGCACCCGGGCCGGGCCGAGGTCAAGGTCCGGTGCGGGCCGGCCGACGAGCGGATGGGATTCCGTGCCCGGTATCGGATAGCGGATGGCCATCCCGGACATCAGGTCGGCGAGATGGTGCTGGACGTCCGGCAGTTGGGCCATGGCCGTGAAGATCTCCCGGGCGGCCAGCACGTCCGGATCGCGGGTGCCGGCCCAGTCCATCAGCAGGCTCTGTGCCCGGACGTTGCGCAATACAGCGGCCCCGGCCGGATGCCGCTCCGCGTGATACGTGTCGAGCAGGTTCTCCGATGCCCAGCCGTGCACCGCGGCGCCGAGCTTCCAACCCAGGTTGAACGCGTCCTGAATCCCCGTGTTCATGCCCTGCGCGCCGAGCGGAAGGTGGACATGGGCGGCATCGCCCGCAAGGAACACCCGCCCGTGCCGATACTGCTCGACCTGCCGTGACGCGTTGGTGATACGGCGGGCGTAGCGCAGCTCGAGCAGGTGCACCCGCGTTCCGAACACGGTGCTCAGGCCGTGGCGGATGTCGTCCTCGGTGACCGGGGTCTCCCTCGGCAGTGACTGGCCCGGTCCGCCGAGGACCAGTCGGCGCAGCTGCCTTCCCTGCGGATCGGTGCCGAGCGGGAACAGTGCCGCCCAGTGCCCTTCCTCGTTCCAGGTGTGCGACGTGAACGCATCGACGCCGCTCAGCCGCACGTCGGCGGCGATGATCGTCAACGTACCGGGCTGACCGGGGAATGCGGCCCGCAGCAGCGACCGCACGGTGCTGTGAGCGCCGTCGGCGGCGACGAGGTATCGGGAGCGGAGGGCGGCGCCGTTGGCGAAGGTCGCGGTGACCCCGTCGTCGTCCTGGGCGAGGCCGACCAGTTCGTGCTCCCGCCGGGCGTGGAGGCCGTGCGCGGCGAGATGCTGCTCGAAGAATCCCTCGATCACCACCTGCGGCACGGACCGCCATGGCAGACGGTGCCGGTTGGAGTGGAGCGGGAGTGGGATACCGGCGAAGTGGCCAGTGGTGACGGGGTGATTTCCGGTGGCCAGCAAGGGCTCCAGCAGCCCTCGTTGGTCGAGCGCCTCCAGTGTGCGGGACTGCACGCCGCCTGCCTTGGACAGGGCGCTGCGCTGCGGCAGCTTGTCGACCAGCACGGTCGACACCCCCGCCGTCAGCAGCTCGTTGGCCAGCGTCATTCCGGTCGGGCCGGAGCCGACGATGAGCACATCGGTGTCCACGGACTCTCCTCTGACTGTGTCGATCAGGACAAAGGCCACGCTCCGTCGGCCGAGCCGCCCGAGCCAGAACCCGGCTCCTTTGCGTTGATATCTGACACCGTCTACCGTCAGCTCGGTGGAATCCGACTACGACGAGCTGGATCGTCGGCTCGTGCACGCCCTGCAGATCGCCGGCCGTGCTCCGTTCAGCACCATCGCCGAGGTCCTCGGCGTGTCGGATCGCACCATCGCCCGCCGGTACGCCCGGTTGCGGTCGGCCGGGGCGGTACGTGTGCTCGGCGGGGTCGACCCCACCGTGCTGGGCGCCATCCTGTGGTTCCTGCGGGTGCGATGTGCGCCCGCCGCGTCGCTCCCGGTCGCCGAGGCGCTGGCCCGGCGCCCCGACACGTCCTGGGTGAGCCTCAGCTCCGGCGGCACCGAGATCACCTGCGTGCTCCGCACCGAGAGCGAAGCGGACAGCGAGGCACTGCTGCTGGCCAAACTCCCCCGCACCCCGCGCGTGGAGGGCGTGACCGCGCACTCGGTGCTGCACGCCTTCTACGGCGGCCCGGACAACCTGGTCGGTAAACTCGGGTCGCTGGACGAGGAGGCGATCGAGCGACTGCGCCCACCTCCGTTGCCGCATCGACGGGGACCGGTGCGGCTCGACGACAGTGACCGCAAGCTCCTCGCCCTGCTGGCCACCGACGGCCGGGCCGGGTTCGAGCAGTTGGCCGCGGCGACCGGCTGGTCGCCGACGACGGTCCGGCGCCGGATGACGGAGCTGCGCGAACACGGCCTGCTTTATCTCGACATCGACGTCGACTGGCGCATGTTCGGCGTGAACGCCCGAACCCTGCTCTGGCTCTCGGTCGCCCCCGCATACCTGGAGGAGGCCGGTCAGGCGCTGGCCGGGCATCCGGAGATCGCGTTCGCTGCCGCCACGACCGGCCCGACCAATCTGTACGCGAGCGTGGTGTGCACGAACCAACGGGAGCTGTACCGGTACCTGACCACCCGGGTCGCCGCACTCCCAGCCATCACGCACCTCGAAACGGCACCAGTGATCAGGACCGTCAAGCAGGCAGCGAACCAGACATAGCAACCGACCAGCCCCCTGCTGTTTCGATCGCGCAAAGCACACTGCTTGTCACCAGGTCGGCGCGCTACCTGTCACCAGCAGCGCGCGAAGCACGGTGGGTGTCACCGGCTCCGGCGCTGTACCGGCCGCCTGGCTGCACAGCGGCCCCGACGGTCAGCGAAGCCACTGAGCGCCAGATAAGAAACGGGCCGATGGATGGCCCGCGGGGGGAGCCGACGTCACGGATGAGGAGAGAGCGCCATGGCCTTAGCTAGGAACTGCTACCAGAGCTGCCGGGATTCTTAAGGGCTTCAAGAACCACAACTGATATTGAAGTGTTTGCGCCTGGGTCCAGGGCCCACTTTGCGAGAGCCTGCTTGACGTCGGAGTTACGTTCCGCCAAAACTCCCATAATGATATGCACGGTTGCGCCATCTTGTTCGTCTTCTGCAATGGGCAATATCTTGCAGAGTTCGTCAGTAGTCAGGGATCCGTAGTCGCCGCCCATCGTGATCACTCCCTGCGCACTGTTTGGAGTAGTAGGCTTTCCAACGAGTGAATCACCTCATCTCGTTGAACGTCCATTCGGCAGCACCGGCTTACGCTCAAACCTTCCGCGCCCGTCGCTTGCTGCTCACGCTGAGGAATAGACCACGGGTGCACTTCAGCTGAGGTCCGGCGCGGCAGTAGGGGCGGACCAGTGAGTCGCCGGCTCGGCCCGGGGGGGGAGTTGCGGGTTCGAGAGTCGCGCGGTGTGATGGGAGGGAGCCGCGAGATGCTGGGAGTCCTCCATGAATCACGAAAGGCCGCTCGCCCAGGTGCCCATCGTGGCTTATCGGTCTGCGCCCCCGGAGGTGCACATTGCACAGAGCTAGGGGGAGCTCTGCACGTTGACCGAGAATGCGCTACTCATCCCCAGAGCCGCGTATGACACGGTCCCACTGTCTAAGATTGGCGCTGTCCATCACGAGCATGACGCGACGATCGTGATCGATGCTTTCACTTACCAATTTGCGCTTGAGCGCGAGTCGGAAGCGATACGGGACGAGTTTTCCTTCTACGTCGCACTTTTCGCCGATTGCGTCCTGTGGGTTAACGAAGGCTGCGCAAATATGAAGTCGCCCTGGTTTTGCAGGCTCGTGCGACACCAGCCGCGTTACCAAGTCCGTCAGGAACGGTTCAACGGGCGACGCCCGCCAGGAGAAACGACGTCTAAACCCCAGTCCAGACACACCGCTCGCTTCAGCCGGCATGTCTCATGCGACATGCTGAGCGCGAAGAAGATGTCGACGCCCGCCATCTCGGTCATCAGCAGCTCGGCGATCTCCAGCTCCCGGTCGGTGGTCGGGGCGGGGCTGGACAGGTCGCCTGGGTCACGGATTTCCTCGGGCCAGTGCAGGGTGTGTAGCACCCGGATTCCGTTGCGCGGCCGCAGGACGGACAGTCGCTCCCGCGACCGGAGGGCCACCTTGCACACCGCGAGCCGGCCCGACGCCTCGAGGAGAAGCGCGTACGGCTTCTGGGCGCCCGGGCCGTGGGCACCCACCCAGTACGGGCGGGCATACAGCAGCGGGTCGACGTCGGTCTCGCCGACGAACCCGACGACCTCGATCACACGCTTCGTGGGCAGCGGCAGGGCCTCGAGGTCGGTGTCTTGGATGATCACCGTGCGGCCGTCGGGTGCCTCCCAGCCGCGGGCGGTCTCCTCCGGCCTGACCTCCCTTCCGTCCAGTTCGCACACCCGCCGGTGGCGGACGCGGCCGCCGTCGGCGGCATGCACGAGATGAAGGCCGGGCCCGTGGTCTTCAGTGGCTGCGTAGATGTCCACGGCACTGCTTATCTAGATCCTGTGCCTATCTGGCCAGGTCAGAGGGGCGTGACTGGCTAAGACGTAAGGTCAGTCTCGTCAACGCAAGCGGTCAACCGATGCTCCGTGCCATAAAAGATTTGTCCCGTGCCGACGACTTCTTGTCGGCGAAGGGACCGCACAGTCCTCTGACCTGCGGCGCGCCCGTCACTCAACGTTCAGCGAGAACCCTCAGCCTTCGCTGCGAGAGGTCATCTTGACGGCAGGGCCCGGGGTGCTGTGTCGAGTGAACGCCCACAGCACGAGCCCGAGGCAGCTGAACGCGGCACCCAGTGCGCATACGGCTCCCCAGCCGGCCACCGTGTAGAGGGAGGTCGCTGCGATGGCGCCGGTGGCGCTGCCGATCGAGTAGAAGACCATGTATCCGCCGATCAGCCGGCTGCCCGCGTCCGGGTGTAGCACGTAGATCAGGGTCTGGTTGGTGACATGGACCGCCTGCACGGCGAGGTCGAGAAGGATCACCCCGACGAACAGGGCCCAGAGCGAGCTGCGGGTGAAGGCCAAGGGCAACCACGAGGCGGCGAGCAGTGCCAGGGCGATGCCGGTGGTCCGCCCGGAGAGTCCGCGATCGTTCAGACGGCCCGCCACGGTCGCGGCCAGGGCGCCGGCGACACCGATCAGCCCCAGCGCCCCGATCTCGCTGTGGGGCAGGAAGTACGGGGCCTCGCTGAGCGGCAGCGCGACGCTGCTCCACAGGGTGCTGAAGGCGGCGAAGATCAGCAGACCGAACAGGGCCCGGAGCCGCAGCAGTCGTTCCCGCGCGAACAGGGTGATCGTGGAGCGCAGGAGCTGTCCGTAGCGCAGGGTTGCCGGCGGAGCGTCACTGGGGCGCGGCAGCACTCGGTACAAGACCAGGGCGAGCAGAGCGGTGAGCGACGCCGAGGCAAGGTAGACGGAACGCCAGCCCGCAAGATCGGCCATGAGGCCGGATGCGGTGCGGGCCAGCAGGATGCCAATGACCACGCCGCTGGTGACCATGCCGACGACCCGTCCGCGCCCGGCGGCAGGTGCCAGTGATGCCGCGAACGCCACCAGCGTCTGTGTGACGACCGCGAGAAGCCCCATCGCGGCCATGCCCGCGAGCAGGACCGCCGCCGTGTGGGCGGCGGCCACCACGGCCAGCGCCACCACCAGGAGCAGCAACTGGGCCACGATGAGCCGCCTGCGGTCGGCCACGTCGCCCAGTGGCACGAGGAAGAAGAGCCCAAGGCCGTATCCGACATGGGTGAGGGTGACCACGCCGCCGACAAGTGCCGGGCTCATGCCGAGGTCGTGGCCCATGGTCACCAGGAGCGGCTGGGAGAAGTAGACGTTGGCCACCGCGGCCCCACAGGCGACGGCGAACAGTATGACGACGCCGCGGGACAGGACGAACGCGGAACCCTCCCCGTTTCGGGCCTCGGTCCGTCGTGTCACAGCCTCACCGTTGCCGGGCATCAGCACTCCTTCGCATTCTGGTTTCATATTGCTACCGGCGGAGACGGTAACTTCGTTGGTAGCATGTTGCAACCATCGTGAGAGTGAGGGACGTACGCCATGGTGACCAGAACGCGCTTCGACGACAGCGAATGTCCCGTCGCCCGGTCGGTGGACGCGATCGGCGACTGGTGGTCCCTGCTGATCGTGCGGGACGCCTTCGACGGAAGTCGGCGCTTCGGGGAGTTCCAGCGCAGCCTCGGCGTCGCGAAGAACATCCTCACCGCGCGCCTGCGCACCCTGGTTGCCGGCGGTGTCCTCGAATCCGTCCCCGCCTCGGACGGCAGCGCCTACCGCGAGTACGTACTGACTCCGAAGGGCAAGGCGCTCTTCCCCGTCATCGTGGCGCTGCGGCAGTGGGGCGAACAAAACTTCTTCGCCCCCGGCGAACCGCACTCACAGTTGGTCGACCGCCGACAAGGGCACGGCCTGCGCGCACTGGAAGTGCTGTCCGCGGACGGGCGACGGCTGAACCCCGACGACACCACCGTCCACAAGGTCTCCGCCCAGTGATCCGAGCCGGAGACCCGGTGCCGACACGCCGCTCTGCCGATGATTCCGAGGCCGGGTGAGGAGCCTGGACAGCCCGTTGCTCCGGTTCCTCCGGCCCGACCGGATGAACGGCGCGAAGGATTGCGGCGCATGCTGCGGAAGGCGTCCGAGGTCACCGGCCAGTCGCCTCGTACATTGCCCTGTGCCGGCCAGGGTTTGTGCCGGTGCTTACCGCTCGGAAGGGCTGACGGCCCACACGTCCTCAGCCGGTGGCCGATCGTCTGCGGTGCGGGGACCGGACACCCTTGCCGCTGCGAGATCGAGGCGGGCGGCCATGCCGAGGTTCACCTCGCCGCACGGGCGTATATGGGACCAGAACCGCGGGGTCAGGCCGTGCGGGAGCGCCGCCATTTGCGGCTGGTGACACGGTTCTTACCGGCACCCCTAATTGCCGTCCCGGATCATCTGACGCAGGCTCGTGCGAGCCGCGGCCAGGTCCTGCTCAAGTGCCTCGACGTGATCGGCGAGTGGCCGGAGCTGGGCCAGCTCGTGTTCGAGCTTCCTGTTGGCTTCGGTGAGTTCGGTGATCCGCTCGGTCAGTTTCCGGTTGCTGATCTGATCAAGCTGATGTCCGAGGTGCTGCCGCATCGCGGCTCGAAGCTGATCGCGTTCAGTGCGGAGTTCTTTGATCTCCTCCCGGGCCATTGCCAGGTCAGCGTGGAGGCTGGCGGGTGCTGCCCGGCGGCCTTGGACAGCTGCGGTGGCGGGAGCCTGTTCCTGCCGCTGGATGGCCGCTTGGACGTGCTCGCGGACCCCCTCGGCATAGACGAGCCAGGTCGACACTCTCGCAGCGCGGGCGATGGCGGCGAAGGAGATCGACTCGCCGTTGTCCAGCATGATCCGGATGGTGTCGAGCACGCGTTGTCGTTTGAGGAGGCTGGTCTGTCGCCGGCATTCGGCGAGGACGTCAGCTGGGGTTCGGGCAGCCATCTCAGGTTCCGTCCTTGGAGACGACGGTGAAGGGGAGGAGTTTGCGGTCGCCGCCGGCCCGGACTCGGCGAAGGATTGCGGCGGCCTGTTCCAATTCGGTCTGTTCGCCCTCCGGTAGGGCTGCCATCCGTTCGCGCATCTTCGCCGCGACGTCTTCGTAAGAGGTGATCTGGGCGGTGAGGTTGTCGATGACGAAGCCGGCTGCGTCCATCGCCCGTGCCTTCTCGCGGTCGGCCCGCAGACTGTTGGCGTGGTCCTCGATCGCGGTCAGGTAGGACGGGTCGGGACGGTAGAAGCCGCAGCCTGAGCACTGGAAGCGGATCGGGCACGCGTGTCCGCCGGCCTTGACGTTGGTCGGTTCGGTGCAGCCGCCGAACGGAACGGCCACCGACCGCTGTTCATAGGCAGTCGACGAACAAGGGATCGCTGTCCCGTGCCGGTCGGCGACCATCAGGCTCAGTGTTTTGACCGCCTTGCGCTTGCGTTCCAGAGAGACCCGGTAGTAACCCATGGTCGTTTTTGGATCGTCGTGGTCCATGAGGTCTCGGAGCACGTCGATCGGGGTACCGGCGTCGGCATGCCGCTGGGCGAAGGAGTGCCGGAACGCGTAAGGATAGATCAGGGACCGGTCGAAGGGGATCACGTTGCCTTCGGCGTCCATGGCGTCGCTGTCCAAGGTGTCCAGGTTGTCCACCCACGTTCGCATGCCGACACCGAAGTTGTTGCTCATCAGGTGGTCCGATCCTCCGGCGGAGGTGATCGCCGGGAACAGGTAGGGCTCACTGACGCTCGGGGCGTCGGGCAAGGTGTCGCGAAGGGCCTGCCATGTCTCGATCGCCGCGACCGTGGATGAGGTGATGGGCAGACGCCTCCGCATGCGGCGGCCTTTGTGGTTGTTCCAGATCAAGGACACTTCGTCGCGTTCGCGTTCAAGGCAGTTGCGGGGCAAGGAGACGACTTCCAAAGGGCGGCGGCCGGAGTCTCGGAGGACGACGTAAGCGGTCTGGAACATGGCTTTGACGCGTTCGGGGCCCATTGCCCCGTAGGTGACGCCTGTGCCGAGTGAGGCGAGCTGGGCATCGAGTTGGCGGATGACGTGCTCGGGAATTGCTTTGCCGAGCTCGTCCTCGTTGGTGTCCTCGTCCGGGATGCGCTGGGAGGAGCGGCGGATGAACGAGCCGGGGGCATCGAGCAGGCCGGCCAGGCGCCCGAAGTCGATCGTCTGGCTGAGCGCGGTCCAAAGATCACAGCGATAGCCAGCGCCGTAGAGACGTCCGTCCTGGTCGACGGCGGCGGCGATCTCGTCGAACGCAGCCTGCATGTGCGCGAAGTCCAACGCGGCGGTGTCGATGCCTCCGCCAGGAAGCCGGTTCATGCCCTGACCCGCGATAACGCAGGACCTCAACCATCTTCTGAACGCCGGGCCGGTGGGCTTCTCGGCCTCGGCCCGGCGCCTGAGGATCCGCCGCAACCACGGCTGGGGGATGACCGTCAGATCGACGCTGCCGAATTGCTCGCGTCGGCCCGAACGGGTGGCGCCCTTCAACCCTGCCGCCCGCAGGTCGAAGTGATCCTCGCCCCGCAGATCGTGCCCGCTGAAGGCGATGTAGCCCTGGTGGACCGACCAGATCAGCTGGCGCAGGACCGACTTCTCATTGGTGGTCCGCATCCTTCTCTGCAGCATGTCGGCCGCCAGCAGCAGGCTCGTCCCGGTGGCCAATGCCCCACTGACAATCGCCCGCATCGCGAACGGTTGCATGGTCGACCCCAGCACATCTCGCTGCTGGATTCCGTAGGCGAGTTCCAGCCGAAGCGGTGGCAGCAACTGGACGAGAGAGAACTCCGCCGCGGTCAGCACGGGAGGCTGTTCCGCTACCCAGCGGCGAAGGGCTGGGGTGTTCGCGGTCCCCCTGTGGCCAGCCGCAAGCCAACGACGCTGGTGATAGGTGCAGATCGGGCTCTTTTCGCTGATGCACCGGTTCCGGCATCCACCGACCGAGCACTCAGGAGGCTGTGGGAACGGCTTGATGCCGAACATGTCGACCCACTCACCAATCGGGAGCCGCCGGCCCTTCAGGCGGCAATGCCGCCGCCAGCTGCTGACGTGGCTTTGGCAGAGCTTCACGACGATACCCACCCGGCCGCATCTCACCGAGCCGCGGACAACCTCACACAGAGCCGGGTCGTTGCCGCGTGGCCGATCCGACGGAACGAATTGAGCATCGAACTCCTCCCAGGGCACACAGCTCAGCTCTTGGCCGCGGGTGCAGCTGCGGCAACGGCCTTGGGAGGCGAGGATGGCTCGACAACGGGGGGTTCGGCATCCCACCGCCGCTGTGCGGGGGCTGTCCACATCTCCCGTGAACAGCCAGCAGTCCTGGTTCCATTCGCCCGGCCGCCAGGCCGGGTCGACGTGATCGCCGAGCCAGTTCTGCCAGCCTGCCCAGTCGACACCCAACGGCGTGACCGTCCGCTGGACTGGAACGAGAGGCGCCCTCATCGCACACCTGCCGCCACTCGCTCGACGGCCTCCCGCCGTTCTCGGTCGGTGGTGTGCAAGTAGGGCTTGAGCGACCCGGGCCACTCGTGTCCGAGCAGGTCCTGGACCACGTCCCGGGGAACCCCGGCCCTGACCCACTCTGTCGCGGCGGTGTGGCGGAGCATGTGCGGCCGGGCCACGATCTGGGCCCACTTCGCCAGGCGGTCGAAGAGCTGCTTCGCGTTCGGGTAACCCATCGCTCGCCCCAGCGGTGCCCGGAACAGGTTCACGAACACCATGTCGCTGTCGGCAGCCTCCGGGTCGGCCTCGCGTTCCCACTGGTAGTCCCGGTAGTAGCCGGCGACCTCCGCGGTCACCGGGATCGTTCGGGATTTCCGGGACTTGGCCAGCGCGTTGTTGGCGTTGTCCCGCCGTCGGTGAACATGTACGTGGGGGCCACTGACGTGGCATCCCAGATCACACGAGTCGGCGAGGAGATGGACATCGGCCCGCCGCATGCCCAGCGTTTCACCGATCCGCATGCCGGTGGCCCTCATCAGCATGATCAGGAAGCGGTCACGGGCGTTCCGGGCCATCCGGATCATCAACTCGACTTGCTCTGGTGTGAAGTACTCGATGCCCGGGTCGGTCGTGGCGAACTCCAAGGTCCGTTCCGTGGACGACCCTGGCGCCACCGCCCTCACCTGCGGCTCCGTCCGGCGAGAACCGCAGGAACTTCGGCTTGACCAAGGACATGGCGACCTGCTCGGAGACCCAGCCTGGCCCGACGCCGAACAGCAGGAACTGCGTCATTGAAGTTTCCCCGTGATCCTGGACACTCTTCTTCTACGCTGCCAGTGTTTGGGCGTTACGGAACCGCTGACGCGTCTCGTGGGGTGTGAGGTACCCGAACACAGCGTGTTTGCGCAGGCGGCGCCGGTTGTAGAAGGTCTCAATGAACGTGAACACGTCGGCGCGGGCGGTCGCCCGGTCGGGCCAGATCCGGGTGCCGATCTCTTCCTTGAGCACGGCCCAGAAGCTCTCCGCCGCGGCGTTGTCGAAGCAGGAGCCAGTCCTGCCGGTGCTCTCACGAAGCCCCAACGTGTGTACTTCTGCGCGGAATTCAGCTGAGGTGTACTCGCTTCCGCGGTCGCTGTGTGTGATGCAGCCGTCTTCCAGGCCGCCCCGGCCGTGGGCCATCCGCAGTGCGTCGACCACCAGCGCGGCACGGTGGTGGTCCGCCATCGCGTAACCGACGACCTCGCGGGTGGCCAGGTCCAGCCAGCAGGCCAGATACAACCAGCCCTCACGGGTGGGCAGGTACGTGATGTCCCCAACCAGCCGGGTGCCGGGCCGGGCGGCGGTGAAGTCACGGCCGATCAGGTCCGGGGCGGGCCGTGCCTGCTTGTCGGGACGGGTCAGCGAGCGGCGTCTTCGGCGTGTGACGCCAGTGATCCGACGTTCGCGCATGACCCGCTCCACCCGCTTGCGGTTGACTGGTCGGCCCAGCCGCCGTAGCTCGGCGTGCACGCGCGGAACACCGTAGGCGCCCTTCGAGGCCAGGTGGATCACGGTGATCTCGTGGGCCAGCGCGTCATCCGCCCGCGTCCGGGCCTCCCGGGCATCCTCCGCCTCCAGCCAGGCGTAGAACGAGGAGCGGACCACGCCCAGGACACGGCACAGCAGGGCCACCGGGTAGACGGCCTTCTCCGCAGCGATGAACTGGTAGAACTCGCTCACCGATCGCTGTCCTTCGCGAAGAAGGCCGCCTTAGATTCAACCGGTCAGAGCAACAGTGCTGGTTGAGGACGGTATACGTGGCGAGATTGGGTCGGCCGGGGATGTCGGACGAGACGAAGGCCGACCTGTGGCGGCGGTGGAGGTCCGGGGAGTCGATCAGCGTCATCTCGAGACAGATCGGCAAACCGCCCGGCTCGGTGTTCACCGTCCTCAAGCATCACGGAGGAATCGCTCCCGCGCCTCGCAAGGCGCGCGCTGGAAGCCTGACCTTGGGCGAGCGGGAAGAGATCTCGCGCGGGCTTTGTGCCGGCCATTCCTACCGGGCGATCGCCAGCCTGCTGGGGCGTGCGGTGTCGACGATCAGCCGTGAAGTCGGCAACAACGGCGGACGCGACGTCTACCGGGCAATCGCTGCGCAGGAACGGGCACTTGACCGCGCCAGGCGCCCGAAACGGTGCCTGCTCGCCACCAGACCGGCGCTCAGGCAGAAGGTGCTGACCCTGCTCTGCGAGGAGTGGTCACCCGAGCAGATAGTCGGCCACCTTCGTCGCTATCACGGCAATGACCCGGCGATGGAGATCAGCCACGAGACGATCTACCGGTCGGTCTACACCACCCGGTGGAAAGTGATCCCCCGCGAGGTCTGCAAACGCCTTCGCACCGGCCGCCCGATCCGGAAGAACAAGCGACACACGGTGAAGGGACAATGGCGCTCGCAGATCACCGATGCCCGGCCGATCGAGGAGCGCCCCCAGGCCGCGGAGGACCGCAGCGAGCCCGGACATCTGGAAGGCGATCTGGTGATCGGCTCGAACAACAGCCAGGTCGCCACCCTGGTCGACCGAAAGACGCGGTTCCTCACGGTCGTGAAACTCGCCAGCCGCCACACCAACGTTGTCGTTCCAGCTCTAGCCGAGACATACACGCGCATGGACTCCCGACTACGAGGCACGCTGACCTGGGATCGCGGCATGGAACTGGCAGCCCATAAGCGTCTCAGCACCGACACCGGCGTCGACGTGTTCTTCGCAGCCCCACGCAGCCCCTGGCAGCGGGGCACCAACGAGAACACCAACAAGCTGCTCCGGCAGTACCTGCCCAAAGGGACGAACCTCTCGACGTTCAGCCAGGGCGACCTTGATGCCATCGCGGCAAAACTCAACAACCGCCCCCGCAAGTGCCTGGGATTCCGCACCCCGGCCGAGAGTGTTGCCTTGACCGGTTGAATCTAAGACCGCTTTTTTCAGGATCTCGATCGTCTTCTGCTGTTCGGCGCTCTGCCTGCGCAGCCGCTTCAGCTCCTCGCGCTCAGCGCTGGTCAGCTCGCCCGACGTGCCCCCGCCGCGGTCGATCCGGTCACGCTTGACCCAGCCACGCAGACTCTCCGGACTCACCCCCAGATCCCGCGCGACCTCCGTGATCGTCTTGTCGGAGGAGCGGGCCAACGCGATCGCGTCCCGCTTGAACTCCTCCGAATACCGCTTGGAGTACTGACTACCCACCTGGCACTACTTCCTCTGGAACCTCATGTCCCAGTCTCCAGGTGTCCAGTCACAAGGGGAAGCTTCATCCCCGCTTCCACCTGCACTTCACACCGACGAGTCGTCCTGGCTGAACCTGGTGGAGCGATGGTTTGCCGAACTCACGCAGAAGAAACTCAGGCGCGGCGTCCACCGCTCCGTCCAGGCCCTCGAACGCGACATCCGCACCTGGCTCGCCGGCTGGAACGACCACCCACAACCATTCATCTGGACGAAGACCGCCGACGAGATCCTCGACAAAGTCGCCGCTTACTGCCGACGAATCTCTGACTCAGGTCACTAGAGTCTGCTGCCGGCCTGATGGCCCGGCCTCACTTCAAGTGCCGGCGGAAGAACCGGTCCCCGTCCTCCACCTCGAACCACGGGGTGCCGACGTGCCCGCCCAGATTGGCGTGCAGCGTCTTCTCCTTGCTGCCGAAGGCAGCGAACAGGTCCAGGGCCCGCTGCCGGGGGTTCCCTTCGTCGTCCCACTGCAGCAGGAACAGCAGCGGAATGGTGACCTGCCGGGCCTCCTCGCGCTGGGCGCGGGGCACGTAACCCCCGGCGAAGAAACCGGCGGCCGTGATGCGCGGTTCGACCACCGCCAGCCGAATGCCGACGGCGGTCCATCCCGAGTACCCGACCGGGCCGGCGATCTCGGGCAGCAAAAGGAGGCGTCCAGGGTGGTCCGCCATTCCGGGACCGCCTTTTCGACCAGCGGGACGATGAAGGACTCGAAGATCTCGTCGACCGGCTCGCCGGCCGCCATCGCCCGGCGGAGGTCGGCGCGAGCCTGCTCATCGGCGGCGGAACGGGGCCGGTCACCGCACCCGGGGGCATCGATAGCGGCCACCGCGTAGCCGTACGCCGCGGACTGCTGGGCCCGTGCCACCAGCCGGGATTCCCCCTTGGGCAGGCCGTTGTTGTGGGCCATCAGGATCAGCGGAGCCGGTGCGGCGGATTCAGGCGTCCACAGGGTGCCGGGGATCTCGCCGAGGGTGAATTCGCGTTCGAGGACGCCGTCGTCGAGGCGCTGTTCAGAAGTGAATCGCATGGTCGTGCCTTTCGGGAGTGCTCTTGAACGGCGCTCCCGGACGACCTACCGTCCGACCGTGACCCCGGAGGGGAGCACCCATGTCGATACTGCGTTCACGGGTACCACCTCCTCGTTGTCTCGCACGGCGTCCGGGAGATTAGCAGTGGTCGCCGTGGTTCGCCCATGGGTTTTGCGGAGGTTCCGTGGCCGGATGCCTCCTCACCACATAGGACACGGTCTAAATCCCACACCCTCCGCAGGTGAACGGTCTCCGACCAGCACTCTTGGTCGGAGACCGCTCCTGTTCCCGGTGTCCGTGATTGTCCGCCACTCCCCGTGGTTCCCACCCGATCGGGCACGCGAGGGGCACGTAACTTCCCCGGTGCGAACTACCGGCGCGGTGGTCGCTGCATCACTGACGGGGCTTCCTGTTCGCCTTACGGCGTCACCACTGCGCATCCATAAAACAAAGGGATGAGCCCACCCAAGGCGGGCAAGGTTGTCGGCGGCCAGGACGGCAGCGCGCAGCGGATGTCCTGGCCGATCAGCCCTCTTCAGTCGTGGCGATCCGGCCGGCGTACCGCTGCATCCAGGTGGTGTCGGTGTCGACGGTGATGACCACGTCGTAGTAGCCCTGCTGGGTCGGCCACATGACGACGTTCGTCATGCCGCCGTCCACCGTGACGTTCCGGGTGCTGCCGAGGAAGTCGTTGGCGGTGAGTGTGTAGCGCACCGGCTTGGTGCCGCCGTTGCGCAGCGTGAGCTTCACCTGAGCCTCCTGATCGGTCCCCGCGCCCTTCAGCAGGGCGACCTCCACGCGCGGAAGGCCACCGTCTGTCTTTCCAGCGGGCGCGACCTGTCCGGCGAAGGAGCGCACAAAGCCGTCGTTGGAGTAGATCGAGAACGCGTACTTGCCGTCGGTGGCCTTGGTGCCCCAGGTGTACTTGCGCGGCTTGCGCGCGGTGACGGTGAACGGCGTGCTGGAGAACGCCCGGTACTTATCGGGGAAGACCTGGAAGCACAAGGCCTTGTCCGTCGCGCCGCCGGTCAGGGTCATCGTGGCGGTGACCGTCCCCGCCGCGCGGTCTTCCGAGATCGTCGCGTGCGGATGGAAGCTCAGCGGGCGCGGCTTCATGTGGTCGGCGGCGATAGACACCGGCTGCTCGGCGAGCGGGTCCGGGAAGGTGGCGGGCCCCGGTTGCGGGTGGGCGAAGTCGATCGCGCTGGTCAGGTCGCCCGCGATCGAGCGCCGCCAGTCGCTGACGTTGGGGCAACGGAACGGCTTGCCGAGGTGGGCCGCCCAGTTCTCGAGGAACTTGATCGTCGAGGTGTGGTCGAAGACCTCCGAGGCGACGTACCCGCCGCGGGTCCACGGTGAGACCAGCAGCATCGGCACCCGCGCACCGAGGCCGAGCGGGTAGTCGCCGGCGTACTCACGCGCCGTGCCCGGCTCAGGCCACGGCGGCAGCACGTGGTCGAACTTCCCGTCGTTCTCGTCGTAGTTGAGGATGAAGAGGGTGTGGTTCCAGATATCGGGGTTGCTCTGGAGGATGTCGAGCACCCTCTTGACGTAGCGCTCGCCGTGCAGGCTGTCCGCGTCCGGGTGCTCGGACCAGCCGTACGGCGCCACGATCCAGGAAACGGCCGGCAGCGGGTGTTCCGCGCCCGGCTGGCAGGCGCCATGGAGGTCTTTGAGGACCGCGTCGAGGTTCTCGTCGGAGTCGTCGTTCGGCGAGGTCATGCCGGAGTAGTACGTGGCGTTGCCGCGCCAGATCAGCCCGGTGCCGGGCTGCAGCTTCGGGTCGTCGGCGCTCAGTCCCTCCGGGTCGAACCCCTTGAAGTACTTCAGCTCGTTGTCGCCGTAGTCGCCGACCCAGGTGCTGACGTAACCCTGTCGCCCGTTGCCGCTGTTGTCGGAGTAGAGCCGCCAGTCGATGCCGGTCTGCTGGAGTTGCTCGGCTACCGTGATCCAGCGACGGGAGTAGTTGGACTCATCGGCATTGCCCGTCTCGCTGTTGGCGGTACCGCTCCACAGGTACTTCCGGTTGGGATCGGTCGGCCCGAACTCAGAGCAGAAGTTCTGGTCAGCGATGGTGTACTGGGCGGCGACCGAATGGTAGAAGCCCATGTAGGCGTCGCTGTGGTAGTTCATGCAGCTGGCGCCGCTGTGCTGCACCCACAGGTCCCACTTGCGGTGGTCGACGTCGCCCCAGGCTCCGTGGTCGTTGCCCCAGGCTCCGTCGTCGACCTGCGGGGTGACGATGTTGCCGTTGCTGTCCTTCTGCTGGAAGACGGTGGTGCCGTCCTGGAACCGCAGCGCCTGCTTGTCGTGAAAGCCGCGTATGCCGGGGAACGTGCCGAAGTAGTGGTCGAGGGACCGGTTCTCCTGCATCAGGATCACGACATGCTTCAGGTCAGATATGTCGCCCTTGAAGCCCTTTGGCAAGACGTACCCGGGCTTCGCAGCGGCGTCCGCGCCGCCCGCCCCGGCGGTCGCGCCGAGCACCAGCGTCCCGGCGGCGACTCCCGCGCCCTGGAGGAACCGACGGCGGGTGGCGCCGGTCGTCGTCTCGTGTCTGTCACCGAACTCGGACTCGGGCGTCGGGGTGGTCGGATCGGGGGCCATGGATGCTCCTCACGAGGAACAGGTAGTTAGGCATGGGTACTGGGGCCGTTCACGTAAGCCAGCCGACGCCAACCCCGTGTGAACACTGGCTGAGCGGTGACTGGCAACAAACGGACGGTTGCGGGGCAGCAGAGCCAGCTGGAGCGGTGCGGGTGCTCGGACAACCAGTAGGGCTTTGTTACGTGGTCCAAGTCCGCCTGCCGGATCTCCCGGCCGCGCAGGAGCTTGATGCGCTCTCCTGTCGTGTAGTCGTCCCAGCGCGCCATGAGGGTCGCTCCTTCCGGATGTACGCCTACTCGGAAGGTACCCGCGGCAGTTGGGCCCAGGACACACTTCGGCGCACACTCATCCGCGGTGCGGGCTGACTGCGTCTGTCCACGAACCTGGGGCGCCCGCAGCCGGGCGGTCGAGTCGTCGGTCACCAGGTGAAGTGGGCCTTGCGGGGTGCGTAGGAGTACAGGCGCCTTGGCGATAAGAACCTCGACGTTGCGCGGACCGGTGCGGTGCATGGGGAGGATGGTGTTCGCGTCGTACCTCGAAGGAGTGAGCCGTGAGCGCCGTCGCCCTGTCCGCCGAGCACGTCCCTGAGCGCCACTACACCCACCACGAAGGCCGCGGGCCGACGCCGCACCGCTCGAACCCGGCCGTCATCAACAGGTATTGCGCGGTGCGCTCCCGGGCGGCGTCGGCGGCCCTTCGTCGCCGCGGCGACGGCGTCTGCGCCGGTGGGGTTGTGCGGCTCACCTCCGCTCCCGCGGAGAGCACCACCCGGGGTATCGCTGACACCAGTCAGAACAACGGCTCACCTCCGCTCCCGCGGAGAGCACGATGTGGACACCTCTGGCGCGATGTCGGCGATCGGCTCACCTCCAGGAGGGGCAGCCGCCGCCCTGAACACGGTTGAGGACGGTCGCCTCCCATCGGTGCCCGTGGCGGCACTGCCAGGGAAGCGTCGCGTAGACCCCGCCGGACTCATCCCCGGCGATCCGTTTCCTTGACACGTTGTGCCGACTTGTGGGCAGCCGGCACGAGTCGACGTCTGGATCATCCAGCTCGTCCGCGATCTCCGCGAACCTTGCGCGCAGCGAGTCTGCCCGACTGGTACGTGACAGCGGGTTGCCTGTTCCAGACGGTCTGGAGTGTGGTCACGGACAGGCATCCCACCAACGGGATCAAGGACTACGACGTCTTCTACTTCGAAAACCGTGACCTGTCGTGGGAAGCGGAGGACGCAGTGATCAAGGCCGCCGGCGAAGCCTTCGCCGGGCTGCCGGCGGAGGTCGAGGTCCGCAACGAGGCCCGCGTTCACCTCTGGTACGAGCAGAAGTTCGGCGTCGCGTGCGCTCCCTATGCCTCCACCGAGGCGGCCATCGACAGCTTCGCGGCGACCACCTGCTGCCTGGGCGCGCGGCTGGAGCCGGGTGGGCGGTGGCGCGTCTATGCGCCGCACGGGCTCTCCGAGGTGTTCAATCTCGTCGTGCGTCCCAATCCGGCGCTTGCCCCGCGCGAGGTGTACGAGACCAAGACCGCGCGCTGGCGACAGCAGTGGCCCGAGCTGACCGTGCTCGACTGGCCTTCGGCGCCCACCATCCTGACGCCCTCTTCACCCTGATGCACGGAGTCGGTGCAGGCAGATGGTGCTGCACGCGAGTTGGAGCAGACCGACGTGGAGGTCGGGGCGTCGTTCGTAGCGGATCCGCAGTCGCTTGAACTGATGGAGCCAGGCGAAGGAGCGCTCGACGACCCAACGGACCTTGCCCAGTACGGAGCCATGGGCGACGCCGCGTCGGGCGATCATCGGCTTGATGCCGCGCTTCCACAGCAGGCGACGGTACTTGTCGAAGTCGTAGCCCCGGTCGGCGTACACGCACCGGGGCCTGTGGCGGGGCCGTCCCCGCAGACCCGGATCGGAGGGACTGCGTTCAGCAGCGGCAGAAGCTGGGTGACGTCGTGGCGGTTGCCGCCGGTCAGCGTGACGGCGAGCGGAGTTCCGTACCGGTCGACGACGATGTGGGCCCCCCTTTGAGGGCCCGGACGTGTGAGCCGTCGACAGCGCATTCGTCCAGGTCCAGGAGGTCCGCGCGGTGCAGTTCGGTCAGCAGGGCAGCGTGCAGGCGGGGCCAGAGCCGGCCTCGGTCCAGTCCCGCAGCCGACGGCCTCGGCAGGAACGTCTCGCCACGCGATACCGGTCCGCAGTACGTACACATGCCCGCGAGCGCGGTCCGGTCCGGAACGCGTAGGCGCCCGCAGTAACGGTGGCGCCGCTCGGGAGCGGGAGGCAGCAGCGGAGCTACGCGCTCCACAGGTCATCCGGAACAAGATCAGCACGCACTCGGACACCCTGCCGACCAAGATCGCCGAGCACAGGACCCTCGGCTCAACTCATTCTGAAACGATCAGTTAGCCGAACGCAGCCAGGGAGACCGGCTGCCACTGGCGCCAGGTACTCAGACGCTCCTCGTAGAGACCAGCGACGTCGGTGAAGGACTTGCCGAGGAAGATCCTCAGTGGGGGCCGCTCCGCATCGACGATCCGAAGAATCGCCGCGCGGGTCGCGCGCGGGTCGCCTACCTCGAAATCCTGCGCAGTGGCCGCGTGGACTTCGGTGTAGTCCGGGTGCCGCGCACTGTGCCGTGCCCCGCGAGCCAGCCAGTCGGTGGCATAGGGGCCAGGCTCGACGTTGGTGATGTGGATGCCGAAGGCTGCCACTTCTTGCGCCAGGGACTCCGACAGCCCCTCAAGAGCCCATTTGGAGGCGTGGTACGCACCGATGCCAGGGAAAGCACGTACGCCTCCCTCGCTGGTCACTTGCAGGATCCTTCCCGATCGTTGCGACCGCATGAGGGGCAGCACGGCCTGCGTGACCCACACCGCGCCGAAGAAGTTGGTCTCCATCTGAGCCCGGAGGTCATCCTCGTTCAACTCCTCGACCATGCCGAAATGCCCGTAGCCGGCGTTGTTGACCGCGATATCCAGCGAACCGAAATGTGAGTGGGCCAGCTGCACTGCCTCATGCACCGCGGCGCGGTCGGTGACGTCGAGCCGGACCGGCAATACCGCGTCCCCGTACCGCTCGGCCAAAGGGGTCAGCCGGCTGATGTCCCGAGCCGTCGCCGCGACGTGATCGCCGCGTTCGAGCGCCGCTTCTGCCCACTCGCGGCCGAACCCTCTCGAGCTGCCCGTGATGAACCACGTCTTCGCCATGGCTGGTGCTCCCTGTGCGTGAATTGCTTGCTGTTGCTCCTCCATCGTGCTGCTGATCCAGGTATTCCACCAGCGAAGGTATTACATAGGAGACATGCGCTTTCGGAATGTGTCAGGATGACGGCATGGCCGACTTCACCCTCACCGGTCTCCGCGTCATCCAGGCAGTAGTCGACACCGGATCGTTCACCGCGGCGGCCGACGCACTCGGATACACGCAGTCAGCGGTGTCCCGTCAGGTGGCGGCGATGGAAGCCGCCGCGGGCGCACCGCTGTTCGTCCGGGGCGCCCGCGGGGTGGCTCCCTCTCCCGCGGGCATGATGCTCGCCCGCCGAGCCGCGACGGCCCTCAACGAGATCGACGCCGTCAGCACAGACCTCGCCGGACTGCAGGACCACGTCACCGGACGAGTCGCCATCGCGGCGTTCCCCTCGGCCGCCGCCGTGCTCGTCCCCAGGACATTGGCTCGCCTTGGAAGGGACCACCCGGGTTTGATCGTCGAGTTCGGCGAGACGTCCTCGCCCACGCAGCTTCGCCAACTCCGCGCTCACCGCATCGACGTCGCAGTGATCGGCGTGGGACCGGACCTGCCCGCCTACGATTTCGAGGGACTGCGCCGCGACCTGCTCCTCGACGGCGGCCTTCTGCTCGCCGTCCCTGCCAACCACCGGTTCGCCGGCCGCGGAACCATCCCGGTGACCGAGCTGAGGGACGAACCCTGGATCGTCGGCAAAGGCCTCCGTGACGACCCCCAGTTCGGCGCCTGGCCGACCCTCGACCACCCGCGGATCGCCTACGCCGCCCGCGAATGGCCCACTCGCCTCGGCCTTGTCGCCACCGGTCTCGGCATCGCCGTACTCCCCGAAGTAGCCGCGGCCGCGGTCCCCACCGGAGTCCGCATCGTCCAAGTCGACGACCCCGCCTGGCTCGGCCGAGCCATCGTCGCCGTCACGGTCCGCGACCGCTCTCCCGAGGTGACGGCCACCGTGGGGGCGCTGCGCCACGAGGCCGCACAGCTTCGTGTGGCGCCATAACGCCGCACCCGGCAAGGCAGATCCAGGCGGGGGACCATCCTGGGTCCAGCGCGTGCGCGGTCGGCCGCTCCAAGGTGGACCATGGAAGCCAAAGCACTCCATAGGTACGGGGCAGGGCCGCGGGCTGGTGCGAGCGGAGGCCCTTATGGTCCGGCGTAGGGAAGGAGTGCCCGTGTGAGCACAGCCGATGGGCGTCCGGCTGACACCGGCCAGCCGCAGGAGCGGTCGTCGCAGCCGAGTGGGCTGATGGACCTTCTCGGCGTTCCGCGGTGCTGCTGGATGCCGAGGGGCGGATCGTGTTGTGGAGCCCGGAAGCCGAGGAGCTGTTCGGCTATGCCGCTGAGGAGGCGCTGGGGCAGTACGCTGCGCCGCTGCTCGTTCACGAACAGCACTGGGAATGGATGATCAAGCTGTCCGCCGAGGTCATGGGCACCGGTGAGCGGTGGGCCGGGGCGTTCCCCATCCGGCGCAAGGACGGCAGCACCCGTTTGGTGGAGTTCCGCAACATGCGGCTGCTGGACGACCTCGGCGACTTCTACGCCCTTGGCCTGGCCCCCGACCGATCCGCCGTACGCCAATACCGCTGAGAGATTCGGCAGAGCCCGGGAGTGGCTCGGCTCAGCGCGGGGCGTCGCCGAGCAGGGGATCGGGGAAGGCCGCCCAGCCGTCCCAGCCCAGCGACAACTCCCTGTCGTTCAGCAACGCCGCGTCGAGTGCGGAGCAGAGCAGGTCCCGGTCGAGGTCGGCGCCGGTGAACGTGAGGGCGTTACGGCGTTCGCCGTAGTAGTCGTGCCAGAACCACGACGCGAGGGTGCGCCGTTGCGGGGATGCGCTCCGCCAGGCGCTCTCGTCTCCGGACTCCAGCCAGCGATCTGCTTCGTGCAGTTCCATGTGCGGTCCGGCCGACCGCCAGGTCACCACGGCTGCGGGCCGGCTGGACAGCCACAGGTGGCCTCGGCCGCGCACCACGCCGGCCATGACGGTGGGCAGTGCGTCCGCGAGCCGCTCAGGGTGCAGCGGTCGCCGGGCTCGCCACACCACCGACGTCACACCCAGGTCGGTACCGGGGCGTGCGGGCACCACGGTCACCGGTTCCAGCCGGGCCCGCCACTCCTCAAGGGCGTCCGGTACGGGCCGCAGGAACGACGGCGGCAACTCCGCTGCCACTTGCGGCTGTTGTGCCACGTGAATGAGTGTCGCGGAGGGGTTGAGGTGGCGCGCCAGGGCAGCCACCCCATCCGTTCGACGGCCGGTGTGGTCCGGTTGGGCCGTCACGAGGACGCCGTGGGCGGCTTCCACCCTGCGGGCGGCTATCTCGGCCGGTGTCAGGGGGCTGGTGTGATCCGTACCGTCCCACAGCCGGGCGGCCCGGTGGACGCATCCGAGCTCGGCCAGAAAGGCCGCTGGGTCGAGCCCGACCACGACCGGGCCCGGGGCGTAGTGGTCGCCCAGTGCGCTGGCGCCGGTCCGCGGTCGCCACAACTCCACCAGGAACGGCAGGAGATCCAGCTCGTCGGGGAGTGCGAGGACCAAGTGTGGGGGCCGTGCGGTGCGTCGGATGGCCAACAGGTCCTGCCGGAGGATCACCACCGGGTCGCCGGTGGCCACCTGCGCCATGGGCTGCGAGACGGACTGCGGCACTCCGGGACCGGTGACGAAGCGTTGTACGACCGGGTACCCGGTGTCCCGGCAGTGGATGGATGCGGCCAGCACCACGGCGCTGGGCGAGCTGCGCACCAGCGTGTCCACCGTGAGCCCGCGGGCAGCCGGGGTGTTCCCGCTCACGATACTCAACAGCCCTTTGGGCACTGGGCTTCCTGTCAGTTGAGGTGGGCGATGTGGCGGGGCGCGGGCACCGCGCGCAGCCGGTGCGGAAGCGTGCCGTCGTCCGGCATGCCGGCCAGGAGCCATGCGCCGACCAGTTCCGCGTCGGCTTCGGTGGCGATGGGGCCCAGGCGGGTGACGGGGCCGGCGGGAGTGCGGTCCTTCGCGCACGGCTGTACTGCGGCGTGGAGGCCCTCAGCCGGGGTGCAGTGCAGCAGGCCGCCCAGGCATCCAGTGGCGACGAGAATGCCGTGCGGGCAGGTACGGACGGCCTCGCGCAGCCGGTCCATCACCGGTTCGCCCACATCGCTTGGGCAGTTGGTGCAGGCGACCAGCGTGAAGGGGCGACTCGGGCCGCCCGGTGTTGCGCGGTTCATCGGTAGGTCCTTCTGAGGGGCGGCCGGGACGGCGCCGCGGCCTGGGTGTTGACCCAGACCGCAGCGCCGTCCAGCGTGGCGGTCGCCGGATATCACCAGGACGACTTGGTGACTCCGGGGAGGAATCCGGCGTGCGCCTGCTCGCGCATCCGCACCCGGGACATGCCGAACTTGCGCAGGTGGCCTCGGGGGCGGCCGTCCACGCTGTCCCGGTTCCGCACCCGGGTCGCGCTGGCGTCGCGCGGCTGACGCCGCAACTCAGCCTGTGCGGCCGCCCGTTCGTCGTCGGTGGAGGAAGGCCGCCGGATGATCTCCTTCAGCTCAGCGCGCCGGGCGGCGTACCGCTCGACGATCACCTTGCGCTGCTCGTTCTTCGCGATCTTGCTCTGCTTGGCCATCAGACCTTCACCCCTCGTGCGCGGATCCGTGCCACCGCGGCCTCGACACCGATCGAATCAACCGTCTTGATCCCCTTGGCGCTGAGCGTGAGCCGGACATGCCGGCCCTCGCTCGCCAGCCAGTAGCGCTTGCGCTGGATATTCGGGTCGAACCGACGGGACGTACGGCGGTGCGAGTGGGAGATGGTCTTGCCGAAGCCCGGCTTGGCGCCGGTCAGCTGGCAGTGGGCGGACATGGTGTGTGGGTTACCTCTCGTCGGAGCCGTTATCGGCAATGGAAACCATTCCCATATAGTAGCGCCCATGGCACGCAACGAGCTCCGCCCGATCATCAAGCTCCGCTCCACCGCGGGAACGGGCTACACCTACGTCACCCGCAAGAACCGGCGGAACGACCCCGACCGCCTGGTCCTGCGCAAGTACGACCCGGTCGTTGGCCGGCACGTCGACTTCCGCGAAGAACGCTGACTCACAAGCCGACTTAGCAGACAGGAACACCGTCATGAAGCCTGGGATCCACCCCGCCTACGGCCCCGTCGTCTTCCGCGACCGGGCTGCCGACTTCGCCTTCCTCACCCGGTCGACCGCGACCAGCGACAAGACGATCGAGTGGGAGGACGGCAACACCTACCCCGTCATAGACGTGGAGATCTCGTCTCAGAGCCACCCCTTCTACACCGGCACGGCCCGGGTCCTCGACACGGCCGGCCGCGTCGAGCGCTTCGAGCGGCGCTACGGCCGGCGCGGGGCGCGGTAATGACGGCGAAGAGCAGGCTCCCCGTCGTCCTCGTCGGCGGGCTGCATTCCGACGCCCGTGAGCAGGTCGTGCTGCGGCTACTGCACACCGTGCGCGGCAGTGTCGCGCTCCACCACAACCTCTCCACGGCAGCAGCCGGAACGGTACGCCGCACGGTGCGGGACGCCTCGGGCGAGCTGTCCTCCGGCGAGGCACCCCTCGTCAACGACTGTGCATGCTGTGCCCTGCGCGAGGACCTGGTGCCCGAGCTCCGGCGGCTGGCCGAGAGCGGTCTGCACCGGCTGGCGGTGGTCGAACTCTGGGACTCCGTCGAGCCTCGGGCGATGGCCGAGGTCATCGCCGCGCACGGCGGCGAGTCGCTGACGCTCTCCAATGCGATGACCGCGGTCGACCCCGCGCTCGTACTGCCGTACCTCGCCAACGGGGACGACCTGGCGGAGGCCGGGCTCGCGGCGGCCGCAACCGATCAGCGGACCATCGGGGACACCTGGGCGCGACAGCTGGAGTACGCCCCCGTCCTCGCGCTCGCCGACGGAGAGGAGGCGGACGACGAGGACCGTGCGATCCTCGCCCAACTGCACCCGACGGCACGCCATGTGCCCGTGGCCTCCCGTCAGCTCGCGGAGGCCGCCTTCGCCGGATTCGACGTCGAGGCGGCGGCCGCCGCCCAGCACCCGGCCTGCGCACTGCTGCCGCAGGAAGCGGAGGAGTCGGGAGTCGCCACCTTCGTGTGGCACCGGCGGCGTCCCTTCCACCCGGAACGGCTCTACCAGGCGCTGGAAGACCTGGCGTGCGTGGCCGTTCGCAGCCGTGGCCGGTTCTGGCTCGCCGACCGCCCCGACACCCTGCTGTCCTGGGACGCCGCGGGCGGTGCGCTGTGCGTGGAGAATGCCGGCCCGTGGCTCGCGTCGCTCCCGGACGCCGCCTGGGACATGATTCCCCCGATGCGCCGAGCGGCCGCCGCCCTCGACTGGCATCCCGAACACGGCGACTGCTGCCAGCACCTGGTCTTCACCGCACCCGGCCTCGACCGCGAAGGACTGGAGCGGCTGCTCGACTCCTGCCTGCTGACAAAGGACGAATTCGCTGCCGGTCGTGAGGCATGGAAGCACCTCCCGGCGTCCTTCGACGCGCTCCTCGACCCTGTCTCCTGAGCACCCGACCGCCCGCAGTTCTTCACCCGCACCTCCCCGACCCGAGAAATGGAAGTGTCATGGCCCGCCGCCACGATCCCCGCAAGCCCCTCAAGTCCCGCCCCAACCCGTTGGATCACGCCGGGATCACCTACATCGACTACAAGGACACCGATCTGCTGCGGAAGTTCATCTCGGACCGCGGCAAGATCCGCAGCCGGCGGGTGACCCGGGTCACCGCGCAGCAGCAGCGGCAGCTGGCCCGCGCGATCAAGAACGCCCGGGAGATGGCGCTGCTGCCGTACGACTCCAAGTAGCGCGGTCCCCGCTGCCGTACAGATCTACCCGGAGAGCGGCCGTCGCGTCCAGCGGCGGCGCTCCCGGGGTCGCGTCATGCCCGGGGTCGCGTCAGTCGCGGGGAGAACTCCCCGCTGCAGAGCCGCAGTCGGGGCAGATTCCGGTGAGTTCGACGGTGTGCCGGACAGCTGTGAAGCCGCTCGTCCGGGCCACTCCGGCGGCCCAGTTCTCCACCATCACGGAGTCCAGCGTCACGCTGACACCGCATGCGGTGCAGATCAGGTAGTGCCGGTGGTCGGAGCCGGGGCGGTAGCGGAAGATCCGCTCCCCGTGCATGTCCCGTACGACGTCGGCGCGCCCCGCTTCGGCCAGGGCGCTGAGCGTGCGGTAGACGGTGGCCAGGCCGACCGGTGATCCGGCGGCCAGCAGCCGGGTGTGCAGGGACTGGGCACTGACGAACCCCTCCGACTCCTCCGCTTCGATCAATGCCTCCAGCACGGTGGCGCGTTGCTGGGTGAAGCGTCCCAGGAGGGAGATCTCCTGCGTTGCGGTGGCCTGAGGGTTGGTGCCTGCGGTCATCGTGTTGTGAGACCTCATACCGCGGTGGAAGCGGTGGTCGGATGAAGACGCGTACGAGCCGCCGGCCGCCGGACGAGGAAGGTGGCGGCGTAGACGGCGGTGGCCACGGCCATCATGGCGAAGCTGGGTGGCACCTCCGGCATTACGCAGGAGGCGGCGAGGCCGGCCCACATGTCGAGAACCGCCAGGAGCGCGGAGAGCGCAAGTGCCGCATAATCCTTCGGGTGGTGGGTTCAGACGGTGGGGGTAGTGCCGCCGTCGATGACGTGTTCGGCGCCGACGATGGACGAGGCGCGGTCGGAGACGAGGAAGGCAGCGAGTTCGGCGACTTCCTCGGGCCGGTTGGGGCGCCCGAGAGGAATGCCGCCGAGGGCGTCCATGAGGCGTCCCAGCGCCGCCTCCTGGGTGACGTCGGCTTCGCTTGCGATCCGGGCGATCAGCCTGTCGGCGGCGGTGGTCTGGATGAAGCCCGGTGAGACGGTATTGACGCGGACGCCGTGTGGGGCGACCTCGTTGGCCAGGCCCTTGCTGTAGGTGGTCAGTGCCGCTTTGGCCGCTGCGTAGGCGAGGGTGCCGTTCCACAGTGGCATGCGGCGCTGGATCGAAGTGACGTGCAGGATCACGCCCTTGCCGCTCGCGATCATGCCGGGCAGCAGACCGCGGTCGAGGCGGACGGCAGCGAGCAGGTTGGTGTTGAGCTCTTTGGCCCAGTCGTCCTCGTCGAGCGCCGCGAATCCTCCGGCCGGCGCCTCGGAGCCGCCGAGGGTGTGGACCAGGATGTCGACGCCCCCCAGGCGTGCTTCCACTTCGGCGATCACGTGACCGGCACCTTCGGCGGTCGACAGGTCGGCGGCGATGAATGCCTTCTCCGCCAGCTCGTCGGGGCGGCTGCGGGAGGTGACGAGCACGTTTGCGCCGGCTTCGGCGAGGCGTCGGGCGATCGCGGCTCCGGTGCCCTTGGTGCCGCCGGTGACCAGGGCGCGGCGGCCTTCGAGGGATTCGCTGATGGGGCTGGTCATGGCACGTTCCATTCCCGGGTGCGGGCATAGCCACGACACTCGTGGCTGCTAAAATAAAAGCTACTAACTTCGATTTTAGCAGTAACCAAGGGGATGGTCGCCGTGGCGAGCAGGATCAGGCTGGAGGACCGGGAGTGCCCGCTGTCCACGACGGTGGAGCACGTCGGCGAGTGGTGGACGCTGCTGCTCCTCCACGACGCCTTCGACGGCTACACCCGCTTCGACCAGTTCCAGGAGAACCTGGGCATCTCGTCCAGCATGCTCACCACCCGACTGAAGACACTCGTCACGGACGGGCTGCTGGAGCGCCGGCCCTACCAGACCAACCCCGTCCGCCACGAATACGTGCTTACCGAGCTCGGGCGCTCCCTGCGCCCGGTGATGGTCGCCCTGGCCGCATGGGGCAACTCCCGCCTGGCACCGCACGAGCGCAGCATGGTCCTCGTCGACGCCAACAGTGGCGAAGAAGTCGAGCCCATGGTGGTCGACGCCAAGACCGGTCGCCGACTCGACGACAGTGACGCCTACGTCTTCACGGCCGGCCCTGCAGCCAGCAACGCCATGCGCAGCCGTTACGCCCAGCAGCGACCGGCTGTCCCGACGACAGGGGCGTAGGACACGCCATCTTGACAGCGCACCTGCCTGCACGCCGAGCCACCGGACAGCCCCGCGCCTCACCGCCATTGCGCTTGCGATGCCTCCCCGGCCCGTGGGATAAGGACCAATTGGGTCAAGCGGCAACACCGGTCATTTCCGAGAAGGGCCATCAACGGATCGCCTCTCGTTCGTAGCCATCCTCCTATCGACTGCGTAGAGCTGATTCCTCAGCGTCCGTAGTCATCACGGAAGCGAGGCCACAAACGCTCCTGCGCACCGTGCACGGCCACCTCCACGCCGCTCGGACACCGAACACGACATGCCAGCCCGCCCACACACCGCTTGACGGACCAACCGACGGCCCGCCAGCCGAGCGTTCGACCGCCGGGCCCTGGTCGATCTGCGGTTCCTGCGAGAGGCGTCGCCTGTCGCGGGTGTTGCGGCCTCGCGGTCGATGATGAAGCTGCCGACGAGCCGTTCCCGCAGCGGGCGGGAGAGGAGGTCGACGAAGGCGCGTGAGCTGAGTCACCCCGGGTGTCGAGCCTCGCCGGCCCGGCCGCGGTGCGCGACGACGTCGGCCTCGCCGCCTGACCACTCCACCGCTGCTGCCCTCCAGGCCCCATCACGCCCACGCACCGGCACGGCCAGTCCAGCCCTGCCGGCCACCGGGCTGCCCATCACGCACCCGATCCGTCGGGAACGTCCCGCTTCGCGGGACGTTCCCGAAAACCAGGACCAACCCTATGGACCGACCCTGGTGGGGTTGACGAAACAGATACGGCACCCCCAGCCTCGAACGCGTCCTCGGAACCCGCCTCGACCACCAGGCCGTCACCTGGCTGCTGGAGCGCCACGAATCCCCGGCCGCACGGTCAGTGACCGTGGCGTCCCCAGCTTTCGGCATCGACGACGCGGCGGTGGTCGTAGCACAGGGTGGCGGTGTCGCCGGTGTTGTCCCAGCGAAAGTGCCCGCAGCGAACCCGTCGCCGTCATCGTCCGGCCACCGCCATCGACCACCCGCGTACGCCCGTACCTGGACACCTCACCCGCTGCCCGGTCTGCGCAGCCACCACGGCTACCGCGTCTACCTGTCGCCACGATGATGCGCATCTGCCCATTTCCGTCGGTGGGCTTGGGCCCACGTTGTCCCGCTGGAACGAGGTCGGGGTGGGGCGCCAAAGCCATGCAGCGGGGGGCAGCAGGCAGCTCGACCGGGCCCTGTATGCGCCGAGGTCCCGGGCCCCACGTGGCGCCGACGCCGACAGCCCCAAGCCCCGCAGCCACTACAAGCGCCGAGGCCGCAGCCGATAGAGCTGCGGCCTCGACACCACACCACGCAGTCGCGGTGCTGAGCGCTGAATCTGTTACCGCGTGCCGTGGATCGCTTGGGGGTCGGTGGCCCGAAGAGCAGGCCCGGCCTTCGTAGCGGAGGGGGACGCGGTCACATAGACCGGGGTGGGGTCGGGTTCGGGGGCGCAGGTCTTGGCGATGAAGCCCTTGCCGGTTGGGAGGCTGCCGTCCCGCAGGTAGGCGGTGAAGGTGTCGTCCAGGCAGGCGTTGCCGTGGAAGAGGATCTCGTGGAAGCTGCCGCCGTGCTGGACGACCAGCTTGGAGCCGGGCAACGCCTTGTGCATCGCGACAGCGCCGGGGTAGGGGGTGGCGGCGTCCTCCGTGGCCTGGAAGAGCAGGACGGGCGGCAAGCCCTTACCGGTGATCTTCAGCCGGCCGGCCTGGTCTCCCTGGTAGGGCCAGAACATGCAGGCAGCGTTGTACCACATGTTGTTATAGGTGTAGAAGGGCGCGATGGCGTTGACCTTGGCCTGGTCCTTCTTCCAGAACTCCCAGTCACGCGGCCAGGCGTTCTCGGTGCACTGCGCCGCGTTGTACGCCGGGAAGGTGCCGTCGTCGGCGCCCGGTGCCGCGTAGCGGTTGTAGGCGATGTTCAGCGGCCGGGTGTCGTGCTGGTTGAGGTAGGCCGAGAGCGCGGTGGCCATCCGGGGCCAGCGCAGGAAGTTGTAGCCGCCGCCGTAGAAGGTGTCCTCGAACTCGGCGGGGCCGATCTTGCCAGGGGCCGGGGCGGCATCCACCGGATTGATCCGCAGCACGGCTTCGACCCGGTGGTATTTCTTCTCGACGGCGGCCGCGTCGGTGCCCAGGTGGTAGACGGAGTCGGCCTTGGCGGTCCACGCCGCGAAGGCGTCGAATCGGCGCTGGTGCTCCTTGTCCTGCAGGATGTTGTGGTCGTACCAGTCGATGGTCGGGCCGACGATGCTGTCCAGCACCATCCGGCGCACGTGCGAGGGGAAGAGCTGGCCGTATGTCGAGCCCAGCGAGGTGCCCCACGAGCCACCGTAGAAGTTGATCTTCTGGACGCCAAGCGCCCGACGAATGCTGTCCATGTCGCGCGCGTTGTCGACGGTGGTCATGTGCGGCAGGAACCAGCTCCAGTTCGCGGCGCAGTCGGCGGCGTACTTGGCCGACTTCTCCAGCCACACCTTCGAGGCGCCTTGGCTGACTTGATAGTCCGGCCGCTCGCCGTCGAAGTAGTGCGGGTCGCAGGTGACGTGTGGGGTGCTGGCGTTGGTGCCGCGCGGGTCGAAGCCGATCCAGTCGTAGGTCGAGGCGACGTCGTGCGGGATCTTTCCGGAGATGTAGCCGGGCATCCACAGGCCCGAGTCGCCGGGACCGCCGGGGTTCAGCAGGATCGGGCCCTGTTGCTTGTCCTTGGGGGCGGTGGCCGGGAGCCGGTTCACCTTGATCTTGATTTTGGTTCCGTTTGGGTGTGCATAGTTCAGCGGCACTTCGAGCATGGCGCACTGCAGCGCGGGGGTCGTCGTGTCGTGGCAGGAGCTCCAGGCGAGCTTCCTTTCACCGACGCCCTCGGGTGCTGACCGGGAGGTAGAGGCAGGCGTAACACCCGCTGTCATTCCGCCGATTGCGGCGACGGCCGCTATCAAGGCTGTGACTCTTCTCATGGAGGAATTATGTGACATGTACAATGTCACACTTGGGCGTGATGGGCCGTGCGTTACCGAACTGTGACCATGGCGAGGTCGGGAAGCTGTTCCGGAATGGTGCCGTGCGCCCTCGCCAATCCCGGTCGAGGACGTGCGTACACGTCCGGGAGACCGAACTCGCCGCCATCCGCCCGACCACGATCGCCGCCTGAGAAGCGTCGAGCGCCTGGGCGAGCACAACCGACCCGGTCCACCGAACCAGTCAGCGCACGCAGCCACGCACGTGAGCCCGTCCGCCCCGCTCGTACGCTACGAGCAGTTCATCCGCCCCTGGAGGTCTACCGGCATCACGGGTCACCATGGCCTGTTGCGAAAGTGGATCAAGGACAGTTGCCGGGTGGCTCACAGCCCCCGGAGTCGTTAGTCGCCGCGACCAGCACGGTCGCGTGAGAGCGGACGGCGAGTTCGTCGTATCTCGTGGCGACCGCGCGGTGGCACTTGAGCCGGCTGATCCCGCACTCGGCTGCATGCCGCTGCTTGTACTCGTCCTTGTCGAACTTCGGTGGGCGGCCGCCCCTGAAGCCGAGCTTGTGGCTCCGGCTTGGACCGGTATACGCATCAGGCCGCGGGGTTCCCGGGAGCCTGATGGTCGAAGGTGGTAGTGGGGGCGGGAGCGCCGTCGGGCCGGGGCGGCAGCATCGGGCCGCAGTCCCACTGCTGGAAGATCAACCGGGTCTCGACGCGCGCCACTTCGGGCCGTGAGGTGAACCCGTCGAGGACCAGCCGCTGAAGATCCGCCATGTCCGCGACCGCGACATGGACGAGATAGTCGTCGGGCCCGGTCAGATGGAAGACCGTAATGGACTCCGGCAGCGCCCTGATCCGCTCCACGAACGGCCCCACCAACTCGCGCCGATGCGGCCTGACCTGCACGGACAGCAGTGCCTCCAGGCCCCGGCCCAGCTTCGCCGGGTCCAGCCGCAGCTGATGGCCGAGAATCACTCCCGAGCGGCGCAGCCTGGTCACCCGATCCAGACAGGTCGAAGGCGCGACACCGACCTGCGCGGCGAGATCGCGGTAGGTCATCCGTGCGTCGTTCTGCAGCAGCTGTAGCAGATGGAGATCTACCGGATCTAGTACGACAGAATCAGCCATATATCGAACGTAACACGGGGTCCGGCGCTCTGACCCCGCTCAGTGTTCAGACTCCTGACCATGGACTCCGGCAGCTTTGACGCATATGACGTACCGACCGACCCACAGGGAACCGGCCATGATCCCGACGGCACCGGCCGTCGTGTCCCGGGCGTGCCCGCACCCCGGGCGCTCGCCACCGAGGCGGTGCACGCCGGGCGGGACGACCTCGCGCGGCAGGGGGTGCACGCCCCGCCGATCGACCTGTCCACGACCTACCCCTCGTACGACAGCCAGGGCGAGGCCGCCCGGATAGACGCCTTCGCGGCCGACGGTGCCGAACCGCAGGGCCCGCCCGTCTACGGCCGCCTCGGCAACCCGACCGTCGCCCGCTTCGAGACCGCCCTCGCGCGTCTTGAGGGCACCGAGAGCGCGGTTGCGTTCGCCACCGGGATGGCCGCGCTGAGCGCCGTGCTGCTCGTACGCAACGCGATGGGCCTGCGCCATGTCGTCGCCGTACGACCGCTGTACGGATGCAGCGATCACCTGCTCACCGCAGGGCTGCTGGGCTCCGAGGTGACCTGGGTCGACCCGGCGGGCATCGCGGACGCGCTGCGCCCCGACACCGGCCTGGTCATGGTCGAAAGCCCGGCCAACCCGACCCTCGCCGAACTCGATCTGAGAGCCGTCGCGCACGCTTGCGGTTCCGTCCCGCTGCTCGCCGACAACACCTTCGCCACCCCCGTGCTGCAACGCCCCGTCGTGCAGGGAGCCCGTCTCGTCCTGCACAGCGCCACCAAATACCTGGGCGGCCACGGAGACGTCATGGGCGGCGTGGTGGCCTGCGACGAGGAGTTCGCCGGGCGGCTGCGCCAGGTGCGGTTCGCCACGGGCGGAGTGCTGCATCCGCTCGCGGGCTATCTGCTGCTCCGTGGTCTGTCGACGCTGCCCGTACGGGTCCGAGCCGCGTCCTCGAACGCGGCGGAGCTGGCCGGCCGGCTCGCCGCCGACCCACGCATCACCCGCGTCCACTACCCGCGCATCGGAGGCGCCATGGTCGCCTTCGAGGTGGCCGGCGACCCCCACGACGTCATCGCGGGCGTCCGACTGATCACCCCGGCCGTGAGCCTCGGCAGCGTCGACACCCTCATCCAGCACCCCGCGTCCATCAGCCACCGCATCGTGGACGCGAACGACCGCCGCGGCGCGGGAGTCAGCGACCGGCTGCTGCGGCTCTCGGTGGGGTTGGAGGACGTGGAGGACCTGTGGGCCGACCTCGACCGGGCGTTGGGGACGGCGCCGGGGCCGGGCAGGGTCCTCCGGGAAGCGGCGGTCGCGAACAGGTAGAACCGCAGGCGACGACCGGGCCGGTCGTCGTCCTGTGCGGTCGGGACCCAGGCGGCATGTGTTGTGGTCGGCCGACGGCACTTGGGAGAGGCTCCTCCAGCACCAGCGGGCGGACTGCACCCAGGTCGAGCTGGTCATGAGCAAGATCCACGTTCCCCGCACGGGGCTCGGACGTCCGCGCCGCACTCCGGACAGCGTGGGTGCTGACAGGGCGTAGAGCAACCGCACGATCCGCGCCTAACCGCTCGACCGAAGCCGACACCTCTTCAGCGACCACGTGCTGCGCCGGCGCAAGTGGGAGGCCGGAGTGAACAGCTGAGTACACCCGGAGGCGGAACAGTAGGCCCCGATGGGTAGCGACGCCGGCTACCGGCAGGACCACGCTCACTGGCGGCTGAAGACTCAGTCACATCCCGGCGGCTCACATCCACGGAGCGAGTCAGGTGGCGTGGCTGATGTGGTGCGGCTCAGGCGTTGCCGGTGTCGTCGGCCGGTTCGTCGAGGAGGTGCGGGCCGTTGTTGCGGACGTTGTTGACCGCGGTCGAGACCGCGCGGGCGCCGAGGTGGCCGGCGGCAGGAGTGGTCAGCAGCGCGCGTAGCCCGGCGGGGTCCTGGTGGGCGGGGTCGAGCCAGGCACCCCAGTCGGCGGGGGTGACGGCCAGCGGCATGCGGGGGTGGACGCGGCCGGCGGCATCGGTGGCGTCGGTAGTGATGATCGTGCAGGTCGACCACCACGCCCCGGCGTGCCGTCGTCTTCGACCGCCGGGTCGCGCCAGAACTCGTACAGGCCGGCCAGTGCCATGATCTGGCCGTCTTCGGGGCTGATGAAGTACGGCTGCTTGCGGGCCTTGGCGGTCTTGGTGGCGGCGATGTTCTGCCACTCGTAGAAGCCGTCCGCGGGCAGCAGGCAGCGGCGCTTGGCGAACGCGCGGCGGTAGGCCGGCTTCTCCGCGACGGTCTCCGCCCTGGCGTTGATCATCTTCGCGCCCGTGTTCAGGCTCTTCGCCCAGGACGGCACCAGGCCCCAGCGCAGCGGCCGCAGCTGCCGGGTGATCTCGCCCGTGTCGTGCTCGACGCGCTCCAGCACCGACCACACCTCATCCGTCGGCGCTACGTTCCAGCTCGGATCCAGAGCCAGGCCAGGGTCCCAGCGGGTGACGTCGAAGACGCTCGCCAGGGCTTGCGGACTGCGGGTGGAAACGAAACGACCACACATACCCCCACCCTGCCAGGCACCCGCCCAGGAAGCGGGCTCCCCCGTGCGGTGTGCCATCGAACGTTGAGTGCGTACCATCGAAGTTTGAATGACGTGGATCACTAAAGATCTACGTGCCGCACGCAACTGAGGCCCATCCCGTTGCTGTCTGACAGGGAGTCGGGCCCCTCAGGGCCGGGGAGCGAAGAGAGCGGGGCAGGTCGTGGGACGGCGCACGGGAGGCACGGGGATAGCACTCGTCACGGTCGCGATGCTGGTGGGCACGAGTGCCTGCGGCGGGGGCGGCAGTGACAAGGCGAGCGGGGACGACGCAAAGGCGCCGGGAAAGGCGAGTGCAAGTGCCTCGCCGTCACCGACGAAGCCCGCGGGCCCGCCGATGCTGCTGGACACGATCACCCCGCAGACGGGAACCACGGTCGGCGTGGCCATGCCGATCTCGGTGGTCTTCACGAACCCGGTCGCGGAAAAGGCGCGGGCCACGGTCGAGAAGCACATGAAGGTGAGTGCGTCGCACCCCGTGGCCGGCGCCTGGCACTGGCTGGGCGACAGGCGCGCCGACTGGCGGCCGAAGAAGTACTGGCCCTCCGGCACGAAGGTGAAGATCGACGCCGCCATGAAGGGCGTCACCAACGGCCACGGGCGCTACGGCGTGAACGGCTACACCCACACCTTCAAGGTCGGCGACGACGTGCGCGCGGATGTCTCGGTGACCGGCCACACCATGAAGGTGACCCGGAACGGCAAGGCGGTACGCACCCTTTCGATCAATGCGGGCAGCGCCCAGTATCCGACGTGGAACGGCACGATGGCCGTCATCGACAAGCAGGAGAAGGTCCACATGACCTCCTGCAGCGTGGGCATCAGCTGTGACAAGGGCAGCCCCAACTACTACGACCTGACGCTGCCCTGGGACGTCCACCTGACTCAATCCGGCACGTACGTGCACTACTCCACCGGCGACCCCACTCCCGGCAACGGCAGCGCCCGCGGCTCGCACGGCTGCGTCCATCTGTCCATGTCGGAAGCCAAATGGTTCTACGGCCAGGTCAAACAGGGCGACCCGATCACCATCACCGGCTCCCCCCGCGCCAAGGCCCCGGCCGACAACGGCTACGCCGACTTCAACCTGGGATGGGACCAATGGCTCGCAGGCAGCGCGTCCGGGGAGCAGACGACCACGACACTGTGACAGGCTGCGGCGCCGACAGCGGTGGTGCGGCCGGCCGCACCGATGGTTTTCAGCAGCTGGTCGGCGCCGCCGAGCCGATAGGGAAGCTGTGGTCGTTGAAGTCGGTCTCGCCTACCAGGTGCCCGGGCTCGTCGTAGCGGTATCGCCAGGATGCACCGTTCATGGTGACTGCCGGCAGCTGCAGCTCGGTGTCATAGGCGAAGCGTTGCACTGCTCCGTCGGACAGGGTCCTGCCGGCCAGTTTGCCGAAGGGGCCGATCTCGCATCGGGTTACCGCTCCGGCTCGGTCGCGGTGCTCGATGACGAAGCCTTCAGGGTCGTGAACCCATGGCTCGACCGCACCGTCGGGATGGACACGCCGGGTGATCTCGCCCTCGGTACGGTACTCGAGCGGTTGGTGAAGCCGAGTGAGTTGGTGGCAGTGATGACGCGGCCGAAGGCGTCGTAGGTGGCCTGGATCGTCTGGCCCGCGGCGTCGGCTATCGCGTCGAAGCGGGTGGTTCTGTTGATCTCATCGGTGCGGGCGCTGACCCGGCCGGCCTCGTCGTAGTCGGTCCGTGTCGTGTTGCCGAGCGGATCGACGGTCTTGGTCACGTGCTGCTGCTCGTCCCTTCGTCGCTCCGGCATGGGCGTTGAGTCCCAGCAGCGCCGTCCGGCTCGTGTTGGGTGCCTGTCACCGTCGGGTTCTTCTGCCGCAACTCACCCTTTGCCTATGCTGTCTTGAGGCCGCAGAGCGCGGTCGAAGGGAGATGCTCATGCCTACGCAGACCAGCCACGCATCGCACCACCTTCCTCGCTTCGAAGACGCGGAACCGCTCGGCCCACAGGACGCGGAGTTCGCCAGGGACATCAAGGCCGTGCTGGAGAAGCACGGCAACCTGGATCGGTTCGGTCTGGTCCTGTTACACGACCACTTCTCGGTCGACAGCGACGAAGTGCTCGTCGAGACGAACGATCCGCAGGCCCGCGCACTCCACGTCGAGGTGGAAAAGAAGGGAGAGACCAAGCACGCCCAGCCGTCGCAGTGGCGGTTCGTCGCGGAGTTGGAGGAGGCGACCACCGCACAGAGCGACAGCACCCCCTACGAGGTGATGATGCTGTGCCTGACGCTTGCCTGCGAGGACCGCTGAGGGCGGGCGCCTCCGGCTGACAGGGGCACACATGGGGAGGGCTGTACGAACTCCCTCGGGTACAGCCCTCGTTGTGCTTCGCCCCGCCTCGTTCAGAGCGTGGCGGGGCGAAGCCCGGTGAGGGGACGATGAGCCAGGCTGGCGCCGGCTTGCTCGCGAAGGCCCTCGGAGACGCTTCCTGCAGGCGTCCTGGCGGGAGGGCATCGGCGCGGAGGAGTACAACCGCCGTCGCCGCCTCGCCGAGGAACGCCGGCGCCACGTTCTGCTCCTCGAGGGGTACCGCCAGGAGTTCAACGCCATCAGCGCCCGCAACCCGCTAACCTTCGACCGCGCCGCCTCCTCTTCTTCGAACTCGCCCACATCGGCCCAGGCGTCTGCTCGACACTGTGCCGGATCTACCGGAAGGCAGCAGCCCGCCGGCCCCCGACCGGCCCGGGGCGATCACAAGGTGGGCCTCGCCGACCTGCGGTGTGGGTACGTCACCGGGTCCCCTCGCACCGTGGTTTTCGCCGGGCCTGGGCGGGGCCCTCAACCAGGCAGCGGGACAGCGGAGAGTCGCTCGGCGACGAAGCCGGTGACCTCGGGGACGTTCTCGCTGAGGAAGAAGTGACCACCGGGGAACACCCGCAGTGCGAAGTCGCCAGTGGTGTGCTCCTGCCAGGCGGCTGCCTCATCCCGGGAGGTACGGGGGTCGTCGGCGCCGGTCAGAACGGTGACCGGGCAGCGGACGGGCGGTTCCGGCGCGAAGCGGTAGGCGCCCAGGGCTTGGTAGTCGGCGCGCAGCGGCTCCATGATCATCTCAAGCATCTCGTCGTCTCCCAGCAGCCGGGGATCTGTGCCGCTCAGCTCCCGGATCTCGGCGAGCAGGCTCTCCTTGCTGCTCAGGTCGACGTTCTCGTCCCGATGGCGGGACGGAGCGCGCCGCCCGGACAGGAAGAGCGCCGCCGGTGAGGTGTTGAGCTCCCGCTCGAACCTCCGGGTCACCTCGAACGCCAAGAGTGCCCCCATGCTGTGGCCGAAGAACGCCATCGGGCGGTCCGCGAAGTGCCGCAGCCGGTCGAACAGGAGGTCCGCCAGGACGTGCAGATCGGTCACACAAGGCTCATCGCGCCGGTCTTGACGCCCCGGATACTGCAGGGCGAGCGCGTTGAACCGGTCCGACAGGGACGTGCAGAAGGGCCGGTAATAACTGGCGGAACCGCCTGCATGGGGAAAGTGGACGAGATGGAGCGCCTTGGCGGGACCCGGTAGATAGCTGCGGATCCATCGGTCCTCCGACTCGGTGACTGTTTTTGAACTCAACTCATTACCCCTACCGCTGCTCTGGTGAACTTGCGCCCTGCGTGAAGTATTCAGAGAATCGCAGTCGCCCACTGTCGATTCAACCCCCGCCCCGCGGAGCTTTTTAAGTCAGGGGCCATAGGGGGTGGTTAGGGGATTGTCCTGCCGCTGCGGACCGGTGAACCCTTCTTGCGGAACCCGCAGCGTCAGTGGAGAGAACGGATGGTCATGACAGGTGAAGGTCAGTCGGACCAGCTGGTGACCGCGCTCCGGAAGGTCACGCGGGACCTGCGCGATACCCGGCGACGGCTTCAGGTGGAAGAGGACAGGAACGGCGAGCCCATTGCCATCGTGGGAATGAGCTGCCGATTCCCCGGCCATGTGGACTCCCCGGAAGCGCTCTGGGAGTTGGTGTCGTCAGGGAGGGTAGCGAGCGGCTCGTTCCCTGTGGACCGGGGCTGGGATCTGGACGCGCTCTTCAGCGAGGCGGCGGACGGAAAAGCAGCGTCGTATGTTCGCGAGGGCGGATTTCTCTACGACGCCGGATGGTTCGATGCCTCGTTCTTCGGGATATCTCCGCGCGAAGCCGTGACAATCGATCCCCAGCAGCGACTGCTGCTGGAAGGCGCCTGGGAGGCCTTGGAAAGGGCCCGGATTTCTCCACAGGCCTTGCGCGGCAGCGACGTCGGCGTCTTCGCCGGGGCCATGAACCAGGACTACGCCGTCCGACTGCACGAGTCCATCGAGGACTTCGAGGGTTTCCTGACAACTGGCAACACCGGAAGCGTGGTCTCCGGCCGGCTGTCCTACACCCTCGGTCTGGTCGGCCCGGCCGTAACCGTCGACACGGCCTGTTCCTCGTCGCTCGTGACCATGCACCTGGCGGCCCGGTCGCTGCGCAGTCGGGAATGCTCGCTGGCCCTTGCCGGCGGGGTGACGGTGATGTCGATGCCCACGACATTCACCGAGTTCTGCAAGCAGCGCAATCTTGCCCCCGACGGCCGGGCCAAGTCCTTCGCCGCCGCTGCGGACGGCACCGCGTGGGCCGAGGGCGTCGGCGTCCTCGTGCTGGAGCGGTTGTCCGACGCCGAACGCAACGGCCATCCCGTCCTCGCGTTGATACGTGGATCGGCGGTGAACCAGGACGGGGCCTCCAACGGCCTGTCCGCCCCGAACGGGCCTTCCCAGGAGCGTGTCATCTGGCAGGCCTTGCGCGACGCCCGGCTGACGGCCGATGAGGTCGACGCGGTCGAGGGCCATGCGACGGGGACGCGGCTGGGTGATCCGATCGAGGCGCAGGCGTTGTTGGCGACGTATGGCCAGGGCCGGCCGGCCGATCGGCCCTTGTGGCTGGGGTCGTTGAAGTCGAACATCGGGCATGCACAAGCTGCCGCGGGTGTCGGTGGCGTGATCAAGATGGTGATGGCGTTGCGGCACGGGGTGCTGCCGCAGACGCTGCATGTGGATGCACCGACGCCGAAAGTGGACTGGTCGGCGGGTGAGGTGCGGTTGCTCACGGAGCGGCGGGAGTGGCCGCGTGCGGGCCGGCCGCGCCGGGCGGGCGTGTCCTCCTTCGGGGTCAGCGGCACCAACGCCCACCTCATCCTCGAAGAAGCCCCGGAAGCTCCTCCACACGACGCTGCCGCGGACCGCACGGACACCCACGGCCGCGGAACGCTGCCGTGGGTCCTCTCGGCCCGTACCGCCGCCGCCGTCCGGGAGCAGGCCCGCAGGCTGCACAGCCACCTGACCGACCACCCCGAGCTCGTACCCGCTCAGGTCGCCGGCTCGCTGGTGACGACCCGGAGCACGTTCGACCAACGGGCCGTCGTCCTCGGCACGGACCGTGCCGAACTGCTTGACGGGCTGGACAGTGTCGTCCAGGGCGTTCCGGACGCACGGACGGTCACCGGTTCCGCTGTCGCCGGCCGCGAAGTGGTCTTCGTCTTCCCCGGTCAAGGAGGCCAGTGGGCAGGCATGGCCCTGGAGCTGATGGAGGAGTTCCCGGTCTTCGCCGAGACCCTGCACTCCTGCGCCGACGCCCTCGCCGACCACGTGGACTGGTCCCTGCTGGACGTCCTGCGCGAGGCTGAGGGGGCGCCGGGCCTGGACCGGGTCGATGTGATCCAGCCCGTGCTGTTCTCGGTCACGGTCGCCCTCGCCGACCTGTGGCGTTCCCTGGGCATCGAGCCTTCGGCCGTGGTGGGCAGTTCCCTGGGCGAGATCGCGGCCGCCTACACGGCCGGCACGCTGTCGCTCGCCGACGCGACCAAGGTGGCGGTGCTGCGCAGCCGGGCCCTGCTGGAACTGTCCGGACGCAGCGGCATGGTGTCCGTTCCTCTCGGGCGGGCGCAGGTCGAGGAACTGATCGCCGCCTGGCCGGACCGGCTGTTCGTCGCCGGGGTCAACAGCCCGTCCATCAGCGTGGTCTCCGGCGACAACGAGGCGGTGGACGAGCTGCTGGCGGTCTGTGCCGAGCGGGGCGTACGTGCCCGGCGCGTCGCCACCGACTGCGCCTCCCACTACCCCGCCGTCGAAGCCCTCGAAGAGCGGCTGCTGACGGACCTGGCGGACGTGGCGCCGACGCCGGCGCGCATCGCCTTCCTGTCGACGGTCTCCGGGGAGCCGGCGGAGACCGAAACGGTCCCGGACGCCGCGTACTGGTACCGCAACACGCGCCGGACCGTCGAGTTCGGGCCGGTCATCCAGCGGCTCGCCGCCACCGGGAGCAAGGTCTATATCGAGATCAGCCCCCACCCGGTGCTGCAGGTGGCGCTGTCCGAGATCGTGGAGGGAGAGAGCCGGGAGGCAGCCGTTCTCAGCACCTTGCGACGCAATACGAGCGACCGGTGGGCCTTCCTCACCTCCCTGGCCAAGGCATACGTCAGCGGCGTCACCGTCGACTGGGCGGCGCTGCCGGACCTGGCCGGCGCTCGGCACGTCGACCTGCCCACGTACGCCTTTCAGCGCGAGCGCTACTGGCCCCGTCCGGCGGCCGCGTCGAACGGCGGCCGTGGACCGGGGGCGGCCGCCCCCGCGACCGTCGGCCAAGGGACGGTGGACGCCCACTTCTGGGCGGCCGTGGAGAACGGGGACCTGGGCGGCCTCGGTCCGGACGTACGGTTCGACGACGAGACCCCGCTCAAGGACGTCCTCCCGGAGCTGGCCTGCTGGCACCGCCAGGGTCTCGAACAGGCCAGAGTGGACGGCTGGCGGTACGTCGAGCAGTGGCGGCCGCTCGACGTACCCGCCACCGGGCCGCACGGCAGGTGGCTGCTGGTCCACCCGGGCGGCACGGAGTCCGACGCCACCACCCAATGGGTGCGGGACAGCCTGCTGGAGGCGGGTTGCCCGGTCGTCGACCTCCTGGTCGACACGACGGACACCGACCCCGCGGCGGTCACCGAGCGCCTGAAGCAGGCCTGCGCGGGCGACGGGCCGGAGCCGGTCGGAGTGGTGTCCCTGCTGGCCTTCGACGGGCGGCACGACACCGCGTGTCCCTCGGTGCCCCGGGGCACGGCGGCGACCCTCGCCCTCGTCCGGGCGCTCGGCGCCGCCGGGATCACGGCACCCCTGTGGTGCCTGACGCAGGGCGCGGTCACCACCGGTACCGGCGACCGGCCCGGTGCGGTCGAGCAGGCTCAGATCTGGGGCCTGGGCAGGGTGGTGGCGCTGGAACACCCCGACCGCTGGGGCGGACTCGTCGACCTGCCGAGCACCCTCGACCCGCACGTACGAACCCAGCTGTGCGCGGCCCTGGGCGGCGCGCACACGGACGAAGACCAACTGGCGCTGCGCCCGGTCGGCATCCTCGGACGCCGACTCGTCCCGGACGGCGGCGATCGCCCGGCCGCTCGGACCGCCCCCTGGCGGCCGGCCGGAACCGTCCTCATCACCGGCGGTACCGGCGCTCTGGGCGCCCACGTCGCCCGCTGGGCCGCCGCCCAGGGAGCCGGCCATCTGCTGCTGACCAGCCGACGCGGGGCCGACGCGCCCGGCGTGGCCGAACTCAGGGCCGATCTGGCGGCGTCGGGTGCTGCCGTGACCGTCGCCGCCTGCGATGTCGCCGACCGCCGGGCCGTACAAGAACTGCTCGACGGCATTCCGGACCGGCATCCGCTGACGGCGGTTTTCCACGCTGCCGGAGTGCTCGACGACGGCATGACCGCCGACCTGGACACCGCACGCCTGGAAACCGTCCTGGCGCCGAAGACCGAAGGTGCCCGGCTGCTGGACGAACTCACCCGCGGCACCGAACTGTCGGCGTTCGTGCTGTTCTCCGGCTTCGCCGCCACCGTGGGCAGCAGCGGCCAGGCCGGTTACGCCGCCGCCAACGCTCACCTGGACGCCCTGGCCCAGCGGCGTCGGGCCGACGGACTGCCCGCCACCTCGATCGCCTGGGGGCCGTGGACCGGAGGCGGTCTCGTGGACGAGGGCATCGAGGAGCGCCTGCTGCGGCGCGGCCTCACCGCCATGGAACCCCGGCTGGCCGTCCTGGGGCTGTCCGCGCTGCTTTCCGACGGCCCCGACGGTCCCGCGAACGTGGCGCTCGTGGATGTCGACTGGCGGCGGTTCCTGCCCTCGTTCACCGCCTCCCGGCCGAGCCCCCTGCTGAGGGAACTGCACCAGCCCTCGCACGCGGACCCCGCCGCGACCGACGTGCGCGACGGGCGCGAGGGCACACCCGGCGGCGGGGCCGGCCCCACGCTGGCCGAACGCCTGCCGGGCCTCACCGGCGCGGAGCGGGACCGGCTCCTGCTGACGACGGTCCGTGCCCAGGTGGCCGGCACGCTCGGGTACCCCGGGCCCGACGCCGTGCCCCCACGGCAGCAGTTCAAGGAACTCGGTATCGATTCCCTCACCGCCCTCGAACTGCGCAACGGGCTGCAGGCCGTGGCCGGAGTCGCTCTCCCGGCCACGCTGGTCTTCGACCATCCGACACCGGAGGCGGTCGCCGGCCATCTGAGCCGGACCATCCTCGGTGACGGGGCGGACTCGTCGTCCTCCCTCTTCACCGCGATTGAACGCCTCGGCTCCGCGCTCGGCTCCGCCGACCTGGACGAAGCGGAACGAAACCTCGTCGCGACCCGACTGCGCTCTCTGGCCTCCCGATGGGACGTCGGCCCGTCGGGCGGCGCCGGAGACGTCGCACAGACGCTGGCGGACGCCGACCGGGCCGAGGTCCTCGCCTTCATCGACCGAGAGCTCGGCCTCTCGTAGCCAGGAACCGTCGTCGGCCCATATTCCAGAGATGAGCAGGACATGCGATCCGAAGAAGAATTGCTGGACTACTTGAAGCGCGTGACCACGGACCTGCACGACACCCGGGTGCGGCTTCAGGCGACGGAGGAGGCCTCCCGCGAGCCGATCGCGATCGTCGGGATGGGCTGCCGATACCCGGGCGGCGTGTTCTCGCCGGAGGATCTGTGGCAGTTGGTCGCCGAGGGGCGCGACGTCATCGGAGATCTGCCCACCGACCGTTCCTGGAACCTTGACACCCTCTACGACCCCGATCCGACGGCACCCGGTACCACGTACGCCCGCGGTGGTGGGTTCGTCGACACCGCTACCCATTTCGACGCGGGGTTCTTCGGGATTTCGCCGCGGGAAGCCGCCGCGATGGACCCGCAGCAGCGGCTGGTCCTGGAGACGGGCTGGGAGGCGCTGGAGCGCGCCGGAATCCCCCCGACGTCTCTCGGCGGGAGCGACACCGGTGTCTATATCGGTACGGGCATGCAGGACCACATCATCCACCTGCAGAAGTCCCGGCAGGAGGCCGAGGGATTCGTCGGCACCGGTAACGCCATCTCGGTGGTGTCCGGCCGGCTCGCCTACACGCTCGGGCTCGAAGGCCCCGCCGTCAGCGTGGACACGGCCTGCTCGTCCTCGCTGGTGGCACTGCACCTCGCGGTCCAGGCACTGCGGGCCGAAGAGTGCTCGCTGGCCCTGGCAGGAGGGGCGACGGTCATCAACACCCCTGTGATGTTCGTGGAGTTCAGCCGCCAGCGCGGGCTGTCCCCGGACGGCAGGTGCCGGTCCTTCGCGGCGGACGCGGACGGCACCGGCTGGTCGGAGGGCGTGGGTGTCCTGGCACTGGAGAGGCTGTCGGACGCGCGGCGTCGCGGGCACCGGGTGCTCGCTGTCATCCGTGGGTCGGCGGTCAACCAGGACGGCGCCTCGAACGGTCTGACGGCGCCGAACGGACCGTCGCAGCAACGGGTGATCCGGCGGGCACTGACCGCGGCCCGGCTGACGGCTGATGAGGTCGACGCGGTGGAGGCGCACGGGACGGGGACGCGGCTGGGTGATCCGATCGAGGCGCAGGCGCTGTTGGCGACGTATGGCCAGGACCGGCCGGCCGATCGGCCTTTGTGGTTGGGGTCGTTGAAGTCGAACATCGGGCACGCGCAGGCTGCCGCGGGTGTCGGTGGCGTGATCAAGTCGGTGATGGCGTTGCGGCACGGGGTGCTGCCGCAGACGCTGCATGTGGATGCGCCGACGCCGGAGGTGGACTGGTCGGCGGGTGAGGTGCGGTTGCTCACGGAGCGGCGGGAGTGGCCGCGTGCGGGCCGGCCGCGCCGGGCGGGCGTGTCCGCCTTCGGGATCAGCGGCACCAACGCCCACCTCATCCTCGAAGAAGCCCCGGAAGAGGCTCCCGAAGAGGCGGCTGCCCCAGCGCCCCGCCTCACGGGCATGCCGTGGGTGGTGTCCGGGCGGGGCAGGCAGGCGCTGCGGGCTCAGGCGGCCCGGTTGCGGGACTGGGCCGCGGGACACCCGGACGTGGCGCCGGAGAAGGTGGGCCTGGCCCTGGCCACGCGGCGGTCGGTGTTCGAGCACACCGCGGTGATCAGCGGCGCCGACCACGACGCACTGCTGAGCGGGCTGTCGGCCCTGAGCGAGGACCGGCCGGCGCCGGGCGTACGCCTGGAGACGGCGGCCGGGGGCGGTCTCGCCTTCGCGTTCACCGGGCAGGGAGCCCAGCGCCCGGGCATGGGACGCGGCCTGTACGAGACCTTTCCCGCGTACGCCGAGGCGTTCGACGAGGCGTGCGCGGCACTGGACCCGCACCTGGAGCGCCCGTTGGCGTCGATCGTCTTCGCTGACGATCCCGCCGACGCCGAGGCGCTGAAGACGACGGCGTACGCACAGCCGGCCCTGTTCGCCGTGGAGACGGCGCTGTTCCGCCTGATGCAGTCGATCGGCGTCCACCCGGATCTGCTGATCGGGCATTCGGTGGGCGAACTGTCCGCCGCTCACGCGGCCGGGGTGCTCTCCCTTCAGGACGCGGCACGGCTGGTGGCGGCCCGTGGGCGGCTGATGCAATCCCTGCCCGAGGACGGACGGATGCTCGCGATCCAGGCGTCGCAGGACGAGGTGCTGCCGTGGGTCGCCGAGCTGGCGGAGAAGGCCGGTGGCTTGGCGGTGGCCGCGGTGAACGGGCCCGAGTCGGTGGTGGTCTCGGGCCGCACCGAGGCCGTGAACACGCTGGAGAAGGAGTTCGCCGGACGTGGCCGCCGCACCCGATACCTCGACGTGAGCCACGCGTTCCACTCCCCGCTCATGGATCCGGTTGTGGACGAGTTCGCCCGGATCGCTGCGTCGGTCACCTTCCGGCCGGCGACGATCCCCGTGGTCTCCAATGTGACCGGGGACCTGGCCGGCGACGACCGGCTCACGGACCCCGCTTATTGGGCGGAGCACATCCGCGCCACGGTCCGGTTCGCCGACGGAGTACGGGCGTTGGCCCGCGAGCAGGTGGACACCGTGGTCGAACTGGGCCCGGACGCCGCACTTACGGCGCTCGGCGGCGAGATCCTCGACCAGGACACCGCCGCTTTCGTGCCCACCCTCAGCCGCAAGCACGACGAGACGTCCACGTTTCTGACGGCGCTGGCCCGGCTGCACGCCCGTGGCATCCCCGTCCGCTGGCCCGCCGCGGCCACGCCGTCCGTCGAATCACCGGACCTGCCCACCTACGCCTTCCAGCGGGAGCGCCACTGGCTGGACGGCGTGGCAGAGACCGATGTCGCGGGCACGGGCCTGACCGGCATCGGCCATCCGCTCCTGCCGGCACAGACCGCGCTGCCGGGCACAGAGGGCGTCGTCCTCACCGGCAGCCTGTCGCTGCGGGACCATGCCTGGCTCGCCGACCACGCCGTGATGGGCGTGGTGCTGGTGCCCGGCGCGGGGCTGCTGGACATGGCCCTGACCGCCGCCGGGCACGCGGGCTGCAACCGGGTCGAGGAGCTCACGCTGGAGAGCCCGCTGATCCTCCCCGAACAGGGAGCCCGCTCCGTGCAGGTCCTGGTCGGCGCGGCCCAGGACGCCGGACAGCGCGCGCTCACGATCCACTCGCGGCCGCAGGACGGCGACCCGCAGGCTGCTTGGACGCGCCACGCCACCGGGCTGCTCGCGACCGGCCCGCAGGAGGAGCCGGCCACCTCTTCGCAAGCCTGGCCGCCGACCGGGGCCGTCCCCGTCCCTGTCGACGACCTCTACCTCCGCCTGGCCGAGGGAGGCGTCGACTACGGACCGTCGTTCCGGGGACTGCGGGCCGCATGGCGGCTCGGCGAGGACTTCTACGCCGACATCGACCTTCCCCTCCTGTCCGACGTGGAGCGGTTCTCGCTCCACCCCGCGCTGCTGGACGCCGCCCTGCATTCCCTTGCCCTGCCCGGCGCGATCCTGCACACGGGCCAGGCGCACCTACCGTTCTCCTGGAGCGGGGTACGGCTGCACGCCTCGGGGGCCGACACGCTGCGCATACGGGTCCGGGGCACGGGGCCGAGCAGCGTCAGCCTGGAGCTGGCCGACGGTACGGGCCGGCCCGTCGCGACCGTCGGTGAACTCGCCCTCCGTCCGGTGACCCCGGAGCAATTGCGGTCCCCCGGCGCCGACGCCACCTCTCTGTACACAGTGGAGTGGCCCGTGAAGGAGCTGCCCGGGGGCGCGGAGGGCTCCGCGGCGCGGACCTGGGCGCTGATCGCAGACGCCGAGCCTGACGGGTACGCGGTCAAGGGCGTCGAGCTGAGCCACTACACGAGTCTCCCGGCGCTCGCCGCCGCCCTCGACGCCACGGACGTACCCGTGCCCGAAGCGGTCCTCGTCCCCTGCTTCCTCCCCCGCTCTCCAGGCGGCCCGCCGGAAGACTCCGCCGACCTCGTCGAGCGGGCGCACGACTACGCAGCGACCGTCCTCGACCTCGTGCGCACCTGGTTGGCGAATGCGCGTTTCGAGGCGTCCCGACTCCTCCTGCTCACCCGAGGCGCGGTCACGCCCGACGCCGGCCACCATCCCCTCAGCGACGCATTGGGCAGTCTCGCCTGGGGCCTCGTCCGGACCGTGCAGAACGAGCATCCGGGGCGGGTCCTCGTGGCCGACATCGACGACGATCCGGCGTCCTGGTCCGTGCTGCCCGGTGTACTCGCCCACGAGGAACCCCAGGTGGCCATGCGCCGTGGTGTCGCCCACGTGCCCCGCCTGACCCCGGCCCGCGCCGCCGCGGAGCGGCCCACCCCCTTCGACGGCGTGGGAACCGTGCTGGTCACCGGCGGTACGGGAGGACTGGGCAGTCTGCTGGCCCGTCATCTCGTGGTCGAGCACGGGGTACGGCAGCTGCTGCTGACCAGCCGCCGTGGTCCACAGGCGCCCGGAGCCGCTGAACTCGCCGCCGAACTGAGCGGGCTGGGAGCGCAGGTGACGGTCGCCGCGTGCGACATGGCCGACTCCGCCGCCGTCAGGGAACTCCTCGGCTCGCTCCCCGCCGACCATCCGCTCACCGCGGTGATCCACACGGCCGGCGTTCTGGACGACGGTCTCGTCGAGGATCTGACACCGGAGCGGCTGAACACGGTACTGCGTCCGAAGGCCGACGCCGCCGTTGTCCTGGACCGGCTGACACGTCACCTGGATCTGGCCGCGTTCGTGCTCTACTCCTCCGTCGGAGGCACCTTGGGCGGTCCGGGCCAGGGCAACTACGCCGCCGCGAACGCCTTCCTGGACGCGGTCGCCCATCGCCGCCGCGCCGAGGGACTCCCCGGACTCTCGCTGGGCTGGGGGCTGTGGAGCGACACCACCGGCATGGCCGCCGAGATCGGCACCACGCACGTCGACCGCCTGAACCGCTCCGGACTGGTCACGATGTCCCCCGCCGAGGGGCTGGCGTTGTTCGACGCGGCGCTCAGCGGGGAATACGGACCGGTGGTCCTGCCCGTCCGTCTCGACCTGCCCGCACTCCAGGCCCGCGCCACCTCAGGAGCGCTGCCGTCGGTGCTCGCCGACGTGGTCCGCACACCCGCGGGCCCGGCCCGCGCGGCGAAGAGCGGCAAGGTGTCCGGGGCCGCGCTGCGCACGAGGCTGTCGGAGCTGTCGGAGGACGAGCGCCGCCGGATGCTGCTGGACGTCGTACGCGAGAACGTGGCAGCCGTACTGGGCCACAGTCAGGGCGGGGCGATCGACGACGAACAGCCGTTCAAGGACCTCGGCCTCGACTCCCTCACCGCCGTGGAGCTGCGCAACCGCCTCGCCTCCGCCACCGGTCTCACACTCCCGGCCACCCTGCTGTTCGATCTGCCCTCGCCGTCGGTGCTTGCCCACCACCTGCTCACCCGCATGGGGTCGCAGGAGAGCAAGTCCCCGGTGGCCGAGGCTGTCGACCACCTCGCGGCACTGCTCACCACCCATGACCTGGGGGACCCGGAACGCGGCCAGGTCACCGCCCGACTGCGCTCCCTGCTGTGGCGGCTCGACGACGGCGGGGCACAGCGCACGGAGGACGCCGCGGACCAGGCGGAGACGGACGACGACATCTTCGCGCTCGTCGACCGGGAGCTGGGCCTGGCGTGAGCCCGGCTCCGCGGCCTTCGGGCCCGGCCGCCCTCCGGCCTCCCACCGAACACACAAGGAGCCCACCCGTGTCCACCGATCCCACCGCGTCCGACGCACCCGGTCTCTCCCGCGAGTCCGCCGGGTCCACCGCGTCCCCGCAATCGACCGAGGAGAAGTACCGCGACTACCTCAAGCGCGTGACCGCCGATCTGCGGCAGGCCAAGCAGCGTCTGCAGACGGAGCGCGAACAGGCCGCCGAACCCCTCGCGATCGTCGGCATGGGGTGCCGTTTCCCCGGGGGCGTGCAGTCGCCCCAGGACCTGTGGGAGCTGGTGGCCGCCGAGGTCGACGCCATCGGCCCGCTGCCCGCCGACCGGGGCTGGCCGCTGGACACCCTTTACGATCCCGATCCGGACCGCCCCGGCAAGAGCTACGTCATGGAGAGCGGGATTCTGCACGACGCCGCCGGATTCGACGCCGAGTTCTTCGGGATCTCACCGCGCGAGGCACGGGCGATGGACCCGCAGCACCGGCTGCTGCTCGAAACCTCCTGGGAAGCCCTCGAACACGCGGGAATCCCGCCGACCTCGCTACGGGGCAGCACCACCGGCGTGTACGTCGGGCTGTCGCCCTTCGGCTACGGGCCCCAGTCGGCGGAGGTCCCCGCCGATGCGGAGGGTCACGTCGTGACGGGCGGTGCGCCGGCCGTCGCCTCGGGACGGATCTCGTACCTCTTCGGTCTCGAAGGACCGGCGATGACCGTCGACACCGCCTGCTCGGCGGGGCTGGTCGCCCTCCACCTGGCCGGTGAGGCGCTGCGCCGGGACCAGTGCGACCTCGCCCTGGTCGCCGGCGCGGCCGTGATCGCCACCCCGATGGTCTTCACGGAGTTCAGCAAGCAGCGAGCGCTGGCCCGGGACGGCCGTTGCAAGGCGTTCTCGGCCGACGCGGACGGCACCAGCTGGTCGGAGGGATGCGGTGTGCTCGTCGTGGAGCGGCTTTCCGCGGCCCGCCGCAACGGCCACCAGGTACTGGCCGTCATCCGGGGCTCGGCCCTCAACCAGGACGGGGCGTCGAACGGCCTGACGGCGCCGAACGGCCCATCGCAGCAGCGGGTGATCGAGGCCGCGCTCACCGCCGCCAGGGTCGCCGCCGACCAGGTGGACATGGTGGAGGCGCACGGCACCGGCACCCCGCTCGGCGACCCGATCGAGGCGCAGGCACTGCTCGCGACGTACGGCCAGGGCCGCGGCGCCGACCGCCCGCTGCGGCTCGGCTCGCTGAAGTCCAACATCGGCCACACTCAGGCCGCCGCCGGCATCGCCGGGGTCATCAAGACCGTCCTCGCGCTGCGGAACGGGGTCATGCCCAAAACCCTGCACGTGGACCGGCCGACCACCCAGGTCGACTGGTCGGCCGGCCGTGTCGAACTGCTCCGCGAGGCGCTGACCTGGCCGGAGGTCGACCGGCCCCGCCGGGCCGCGGTGTCCGCGTTCGGTGTGAGCGGCACCAACGCGCACGTCATCCTCGAATACGATGCTCGCCCCGCCGAGCCCGGCACGGACACCGACACGGCCACGGCCACGGCCACCGACACCGACACCGACACCGAAGCGGAATTCACCGCAGCGCCCGCGTCACCGGGGCCCGTCCCCGTCGTTCTGTCGGCCAGGTCGTCCGCCGGTCTCGCCGCACAGGCGGACAGGCTCCGCCGGCACCTGCTGGCCACGCCCGGCGCGGAGCCGGCCGATGTCGCCTGGTCGCTTGCCACGACCCGCGCGCACCTGCACCACCGGGCCGCGGTGGTGGCCCCGGACCGTACGGCTCTGCTGGCCGACCTGCGGTGCCTGGCGGACGGACTCGACCTGCCGCGGAACGTCGTCACCGGCACCGTGACGGCGAGCCGGAAGGTGGCGCTGATCTTCCCCGGCCAGGGCTCGCAGTGGCCGGGCATGGCCCGCGAACTGCTCGCGTCCTCCCCCGTGTTCGCCGAGTCGCTGCACGAGTGCGCCCGGGTGATCGACGAGATGGTCGACTGGTCGCTGATCGGCGTCGTGACAGGCGCCGACGAACAGCGCCTCGACGAGGTGGACGTCCTGCAGCCCGCACTGTTCGCGGTCATGGTCTCCCTGGCGAAACTCTGGCGTTCCTACGGTATCGACGTCCACGGCGTCGTCGGCCACTCCCAGGGGGAGATCGCGGCCGCGTACATTTCGGGCGCGCTGTCGCTGGCCGACGCCGCACGGATCGTGGTCACCCGGTCCAGGCTCCTGATCAAGGTCGCCGGCCGCGGTGGTGCCCTGGCGGTCGGGCTCTCCGCACAGGCCGCTACGGACCGGATCACGCCGTGGGACGGAAAGCTGTCCATCGCCGCCGTCAACGGGGCGGATTCGGTCGTCGTCTCGGGCGAGGCCGGGGCGTTGCGCGATTTCCAGGAAAGCTGCCAGGCCGACCGGGTGTGGTCCCGGCGCGTCGATGTCGCGGGCATCGCCGCGCACTCGGCCGAGATCGAGTCGGTACGCGACGAACTCGTCGCCGCCCTCCAGGGCATCGCACCGCGCGAGGCGGCCGTGCCCTTCTACTCGACGGTCACCGGCACCCGCCTCACGGGCCGGGAACTGGACCCGGAGTACTGGTACCGGAACCTGCGGGAGACCGTACGGTTCCTGGACACCACCGAGGCGATGGTGGCCGACGGGATCGGCTTCTTCGTCGAGGCCAGCCCGCACCCGCAGTTGACGGTCGGCACGAACCAGACCCTCAAGGCCGCCGAGTCCGACGGCACGGTCCTCGGCTCGCTGCGCCGCGACTCGGGCGGTCCGGAGCAGATGCTGCTGTCCTTGGGAGAGGGGTACGTCCACGGCCTCCCGGTGGACTGGACCCGCGTCCTGGAGCCGGGCGAGCGGGTGCCGCTGCCGACGTACGCCTTCCAGCACGAGCACTACTGGCTCACCGCCGCGGACACCGTCGGCGCCGTGACGGAGACCGACGCCCGGTTCTGGGACGCCGTGGAGCGCGAGGACCTGGAGCAGCTGGCCGACGAACTCGGCACGGACGCGGGCATGGCCGAGGTCGTGCCCGCGCTCGCCCGCTGGCGGCGCGAGGGGCGCCGCCGGTCTCGCCTGGACTCCTTGCGCTACCGGATTGCCTGGCGGGCCGTCACCGAACCGCCGTCCGCGGCCAGGGTCCCGGGCCGTTGGCTGCTGGTGGGCGACGACGGCCGGACCAAGGAGGTGGAGCGGCTCTTCGAGGCGGCCGAGGTGCTGCCCTCGGTCGGCGCGGACCGTGCCGCACTCGTCGAACGGCTCGGCGGGGCCGGCCCGTTCGACGCCGTGGCCTACGTCGGCCGGGACGCCGAACGGCTGCTCGTACTCGTCCAGGCCCTCGGCGACATGGACGTCACCGCACCCCTGTGGTGTCTGACGACGGGCGCGGTCAGCACCGGCCCGTCCGACCCGCCGGCCGATCCGGACGGTGCGGCCCTCTGGGGGCTCGGCCGGGTGATCGCGCTGGAACGGCCGGACCGCTGGGGCGGCCTGGTGGACCTGCCCGACGCGCTGGACGACCGGACAGCCGGACTGCTCGCCGGAGTGCTGGCGACCGCCGACGATGAGGACCAGCTCGCCGTCCGGTCGAACGGCGTCTGGGCCCGGCGGCTCGCCCACGCCGCCACCGCCAAGTCGCCGGGCGGGTGGAAGCCGTCCGGCACCGTGCTCATCACGGGCGGGACAGGGGCCATCGGAGGGGCGGTGGCACGCTGGCTCGCCGAGCAGGGCGGCTGCTCGCTGGTCCTGATCTCCCGCCGCGGCCCGGACGCCCCCGGCGCGGCGGAGCTCGCGGCCGAACTGGCAGCCACGCGCACGCCGGTCCGGATCATCGCCGCCGATGTTGCCGACCACGCCGCCATGACGCGGGTTCTGAGCGACGTCACCGAGGAGTTCGGGCCGCTGCGCTCGGTGTTCCACGCCGCCGGTGTCCCGCAGAGCACCCCGCTGGAAGACATGACGGCCGACGAGTTCCACGAGGTCGTCTCGGCCAAGATCGACGGGGCCCGGGTGCTCGACGAGCTCCTCGGCGACACCGAGCTGGACGCGTTCGTCGTGTTCTCGTCGATCTCCGCGGTCTGGGGCAGCTCCCGCAGCGGCGCCTACGCCGCCGGCAACGCCTATCTGGACGCCCTCGTCGAGCAACGCCGCGCCCGCGCCGCAGCCGGCACCTCGGTCGCCTGGGGTTTCTGGGGCGACGGCGGCATGGTGGACGCCGAAACGGCCCCGCTGCTGCGTCGCATCGGCCTCGTCCCGCTGAGCCCGCAGGACGGCATCGCCTCACTGCACCTCGCCCTCGCGAACGACGATGTGGCAGTGGCTGTGGCCGAGGTCGACTGGGAGCCGTTCGCCGCCTCCTACACCGCGGCCAGGCCCCGCCCGCTGATCGAGGGCCTGGAGGAAGTGCGGCAGGCCGCCCTGCGTGGTGAGGCCGGGCCGCGGGTGGAGTCCGTACCGGCAGAAGTCTTCCGCCGCGAGATGCTGGCTCTGGGATCGGCGGAACGGCTGACGGCGATGACCGATCTCGTGCGCACCGAGGCGGCGGCGCAACTGGGGTGGAGCGACCTGGAGCGCATCGAACCCCATCGCGCCTTCCGGGACCTCGGGCTCGACTCCCTGGCCTCGGTCGGTCTGCGCAAGCGGCTGGACGGCAAAACGGGGCTCAGGACTCCGGTGACCCTCGCGTTCGACCACCCGACACCCGCCGAGGCCGCCGCCTTCCTGCTCGGACTCCTCCTGCCGGAGGGTGCCGACCGCGACCCGGCGGTGCAGGTCGAGAACGAACTCGACCGTCTGGAAGCGGCACTCGCCGGCTCGCAGGCGGGATCGGTCGGCCGGGCCCGGATCACCATGCGCCTGTCGAGCATCCTCGCCCGCTGGAAGGAGACCGGGCCGTCCTCCGCCCTGCCGACCGCCGGTGAGGACGCCGCGGACGCGGGTCTCGCCGACGCCTCCGACGACGAACTGCTCGACGTCCTCGGCCGCGAGTTCGGTATCTCCTGACGGGCCGTCTCCTGGCCCGACATCCGTATGTCCCGAACAGGCACCGCCACGAAAGGCTTCCCCCGTGCCCCAAGAAAAGAGCGCGTCCGCCGACGGACGGATGCGGCATTTCCTCACCGAGCTCACCGCGGAGCTGCGCCAGGCCAAGAAGCGGATCAGCGCGTACGAGGCCGAGGAGAACGAGCCGGTCGCCATCGTCGGGATGGGCTGTCGGCTGCCCGGTGGCGCGACCAACCCGGCCGAGCTGTGGGAACTGGTCTCCACAGGCACGGACGCCATCGGAGCCTTTCCCACCGACCGCGGCTGGGACACCGAGCGGATCTACGACCCGCTGGGCGAACAGCCCGGCACCACCCGGGTCCTCGAGGGCGGCTTCGTCTACAACGCGAGCGGCTTCGACGCGGGGTTCTTCGGCATCTCACCGCGTGAAGCGGTCGGCATGGACCCGCAGCAACGGCTCCTGCTGGAGACGACCTGGGAGGCCCTTGAGGATGCCGGGATCCTCCCCGCCGACCTCCGCGGCAGCCGCACCTCGGTCCATGTCGGCGCCGGTACGCAGGGCTACGGCTGGAACATGTACGCCGACGACCGGGACACCGGCGCCGAGGACCACAGCATCATCGGTGTCACCACCTCCCTCGTGTCCGGGCGCATCGCCTACACCCTCGGCCTGGAGGGAGCAGCGCTGACCATCGACACGGCCTGCTCGTCCTCGCTGGTGGCGCTGCACCTCGCCTGCCAGTCGCTACGCCGTGGCGAGAGCGACCTGGCACTGGCCGGCGGTGTGACGGTGATGGCGGCGCCGAGCGTGTTCGTCGAGTTCACCAAGCAGGGCGGCCTGGCCGCCGACGGCCGGTGCAAGTCCTTTTCCGACGACGCCGACGGTACCGGCTGGGCCGAGGGTTCCGGCGTCCTTGTCCTGGAGCGGCTCTCCGAGGCCCGCCGCAACGGCCATCAGGTCCTTGCCGTGATCCGTGGCTCCGCCGTCAACCAGGACGGTGCGTCCAATGGCCTGACCGCCCCGAACGGTCCTTCCCAGCAGCGCGTCATCCTCGACGCCTTGGCAAGCGCGCGACTGGAGCCGTGGGACATCGACACCGTGGAGGCGCACGGAACGGGTACGACGCTCGGTGACCCGATCGAGGCCCAGGCACTGCTGGCGACCTACGGCCGGGACCGGGATCCCGACAAGCCGCTCTGGCTGGGCTCGCTGAAGTCGAACATCGGGCACAGCCAATCCGCGTCGGGCGTGCTGGGCGTCATCAAGACGGTGCAGGCCATGAGGCACACCACCCTGCCGCCGACGCTGCACGCGGCGATCCCGACCACAGCGGTGGACTGGAGCGCGGGAGCCGTCCAGCTGCTGACCGAGTCCCGTCCCTGGCCGAGCGAGGGACGCCCGCGCCGGGCCGGCGTCTCCTCCTTCGGGATCAGCGGTACCAACGCGCACGTCATCCTCGAAGAGGTCGAAGCCGAGCCCGAGGTGCACGAACCTGCCCCGGAAGGTCCGGTCCCGCTGCTGCTCTCCGGCCGGTCGGAGCAGGCGGTACGGGACCAGGCGGAGGCGCTGCGCGCACACCTGCTGCGCCGCCCCGCGGACGAGCTGACGGGTGTGGCCAGGTCATTGGCCACCACGCGGACCGTGTTCGAACACCGCGCCGTCGTCGTCGGCGAGACCCGTGAAGAGCTTCTCGACGCGCTGTCGTCCGTGACCCCGGTGCTCTCGGGCCGCGGGCGGGTGGCGGGCCTGTTCTCCGGTCAGGGTGCGCAGCGGTCGGGTATGGGGCGTGAGCTGGCGGGGCGTTTCCCGGTGTTCGCCGCCGTGCTGGACGAGGTGTGCGCGGTGGTGGATCCGTTGTTGGGGCGGTCGTTGCGGGAGGTGATGTGGTCGGGGCCCGCGGAGGCGTTGGAGCGGACGGAGTTCGCGCAGCCGGCGCTGTTCGCGTTCGAGGTGGCGATGGCGCGGTTGTGGCAGTCGTGGGGCGTGGAGTTCTCCGTGCTGGCGGGGCATTCGGTGGGAGAGATCGCCGCCGCGTGTGTGTCGGGGGTCCTGTCGTTGCCGGACGCGGCGCGGATGGCGGTGGCGCGGGGCCGGTTGATGCAGGCAGTGCCGGAGGGCGGGGCCATGGTCGCCATCGCCGCGAGCGACGTCGAGGTCGAACTCCTCACTTCGGGGGAACCCGCGGCCACGATCGCCGCGGTCAACGGCCCGGAGGCGGTCGTGGTCTCCGGTGCCGAGGCAGCCGTCATGCGGGTCGCGGACTACTGGCGTGAACAGGGCCGCCGTACATCCCGGCTGAGGGTGAGCCACGCCTTCCACTCGCCGCTCATGGAGCCGATGCTCGACGACTTCGCGGCTGTCCTCGGCGAGCTGACGTTTCACGAGCCGTCCATCCCGGTCAGCCCGTCGGCCGACAGCTCACGGTCCTTCGCGTCCGCGGAGTACTGGCTCGACCACGCCCGCCACGCCGTCCGTTTCGCCGACGCGATCCAAGAGATGCCCGCGGTCGACCTCTCCCTCGAACTGGGCCCGGACGCCGCACTGACCCCTCTGCTGGACGGGGACCGCCCCGCGGTGGCCACCGCCCGCCGGGACAAGCCCGAGACGCTCACCCTCCTCCAGGCCGCGGGCCAGGCACACGCCCACGGTGTGGCAATGGACTGGCCGGCCCTGCTGGGCGCCGGACGGCGGGTGCCGCTGCCCACGTACCCCTTCCAGCGGGAGACGTACTGGCTCGGCGGCACGGCCTCCCCCACCGCCTCGAACGGCGTCCGTTCGGCAGCTCGCAGCAGCCAGGAAGAGCGATTCTGGGCAGCCGTCGAGCAGGAGGACGAGCAGACGCTCACCGGCCTGGGCGCACCGGCCGAACTCGCCCCGGCTCTCCCGGCGCTGGCCCGGTGGCACCGTGCGGCCCGGCGGCAGAGCACGCTCGACTCGTGGCGTTACCGGATCGCCTGGCAGCCGGTGGCCGAGCCCCGGTCCGTCGCACAGGTTCCGGGTACCTGGCTGGTGGTGGTGCAGTCGGACGACGACACCGCGGAGACCACCGCGGCGCTGCGCGTCCTGACGCGGATCCTCGCCGACACGGTGTTCGTGGAGACCGGGACCGACCGCGAGGAGGCGAAGGCAGCGCTGGTCGATGCCCTCGCCGACGCGCCCATGCTGGCCGGAGTCGTCAGTCTGATCCAGCACCCGGACGCGCTCCTGACCCTCCTTCAGGCACTGGGCGACGCGGGGACGGGCGCCCGGCTGTGGTGCTTGACCCAGGGCGGGGTGGGCACGAGCGACGGCGAAGCGCCGCGCAGCGCCCACGCGGGGGCGTGCTGGGGACTCGGTCTGGTCGCCGGCCTCGAACACCCTGACCGCTGGGGCGGTCTGCTCGACCTGCCGGTCCGGCTCGGCGAGCGCGCCACCGGCCGGCTCGCCGGCATCCTCGCGGGCGACGTGGTCGAGGATCAGGTGGCGTTGCGGGACAGCGGCGTGCTGCTGCGCCGGCTGGTGCAGGCCCCCGCCCTGCCCGCGGCCCGTGCCTGGAACCCGTCCGGCACCGTGCTGATCACCGGCGGCACCGGCTCACTCGGCGCGCACGTGGCCCGCTGGCTCGCCGAGCGCGCCACGTGCTCCTTCGTCCTGCTCTCCCGCAGCGGGCCCGACGCGCCCGGGGCCGCTGAACTCGTCGAGGAGCTGGAGAAAGCCGGCGCCCGGGTCAGCGTCGTCGCGGCCGACGTCACGGACCACGCGCGGATGTCCTCCCTGGCGGCCGAACTCGCAGCCAGGGGCGAACCGGTGCGCGCGGTCTTCCACGCCGCGGGCGTCGGCCAGAACACCGCGCTCATGGACATGAGCCTGGAGGAGTTCCGGACCGTCTACTCCAGCAAGATCACCGGCGCCACCGTGCTCGACGAGGTGTTCGACGACGCGGAGATCGACCTGTTCGTCCTCTTCTCGTCCGTCTCCGGGGTGTGGGGCAGCGGTCGCTACGCCGGGTATGCCGCGGGCAACGCCTACCTCGACGCCCTCGCCCAGATGCGCCGCACCCGCGGGCTGGCCGCGACGTCCGTCGCGTGGGGAGTGTGGGCAGACTCCACCATGGTCACCCCCGAGGCCGAACAGCAGTACCGGCGACGCGGCTTGATACCGATGCCCGCGCCCCAGGCGATCGCCTCGCTGGAACGGGTTCTCGACGCCGACGAGCTCACGACAGTCGTGGCCGACATGGACTGGGACCTCTTCATGACGGGCTACGGCGCGGCTCGTCGGCGCCCGTTGCTGGAGGAGCTGCCGCAGGTGCGGGCGCGGCGTCCGCAGGAGGCGACCACCTCCGCCGCGGACCGGACCGACCTGCGGGGCAGGCTCGCCGGGCTGTCGCCGGCCGAGCGGGGGACCCTCCTGGACGACTTGGTGCGCGCCACTCTCGCCGAGGTGCTCGGTCACACGGACCCGTCCGCCCTCGCTCTGGACCAGCCCCTGGTGGAACTCGGCTTCGACTCGCTCTCCGCCGTGCAGGTGCGCAACAAGCTGGGCCTCGCCACCGGGCTCTCGCTGCCCGCAATGCTCGTCTTCGACCACCCCACGGTGACCGCCGTACGCGATTTCCTGGCTGCCGAGCTCGACGGCGCAGGCCGGGACCGGACGGCACAGAAGACGGGTGAGGGGCACGAGGACCTGGTGTCCGGGGCTGACGAGTCCTTCGCCGCCATTTACCGCAAGGTCGCGCTGCGGGGTCGTATGGAGGAGGTCGAAGACCTGCTGGGCAGCGCGTCAGGCCTGCGTGCCCGCTTCTCCGAGGCTTCCGGGGCTCCGGACGGCACTCGCTTCGTACGGCTCGCCTCCGGCGGGCAAGGGCCCGCTGTCATCAGTTTCCCGCCGTTCGCACCGGTGGAGCAGACCCTGCAGTTCGTCCGGCTGGCCAGCTTCTTCCGTGACCGACGGGATCTGAGCATGGTGACCGTGCCGGGCTTCCTGAAAGGCGAACCGCTGGCCGAGAGCGTCGATGTGCTCATCGACGTCCTGGCCGAGTCGGCCCTTGAATGCGCGGCCGGCTCGCCCTTCGCACTGCTGGGGTACTCCTCGAGCGGCTGGCTCGCGCACTGCGTCACAGCCCGTATGGAAGCTCTCGGCACACCGGCCCAGGGGCTGGTGCTGCTCGACACCTACCTCCCCGACGGTATGTCGGTGGCACTGCGCCAGGCGATGACGTACGAGGTGAACGAGCGACGGTCGCGGTTCACCAAGCTGAACTTCACGACGATCACCGCGCTCGGTACCTACCGCAGGATGTTCCGCGGCTGGACCCCGCAGCCGGTCTCCACGCCGACACTGTTCATCCGGCCCGAGGACTGCATCCCCGGCGATCCCGGGCTCCCGCCGCTCACCGCGGAGTGGCGCACGCACTGGCCACTGCCGCACACCGACGCGACGGTCCCGGGCGACCACTGCACGATCGTCGCAGAGAACGCCGACGCCACCGCGGCCCTGGTCCACGACTGGCTGGACGCCCTCTGACCGGCTCCCTGCCTCCGGTCCGGCCCCGTCGCCCTCGCATGGACGACGGGGCCGGCTTGGCTGTGCCACCCCGGCTGGTCGGTCCGGGAGGCGATGTCGCGAGGGGGTTTCCGCGGGACTCCTGTTCCACCCGCCGGATCAGACCTACGGGAATCACCTGGTGCACCGTCAGTGGTGCGTTCACGTAGGCGGTCAGCTCGTGGTGCGCCGATTAGGACTCCGTCAGGTCTGTGTGCCGACCGTATTCAGAGGCACGGTGAGTACGTGGAGGACGCACATGAAGTCAATCGCGCTCGGGTGAAGTTGCCGTGATGCGTGGCGGATGTGTGCGCCCCGATACCGCGCAAGGACCAAGGCGTGCCTTGTTGTTGCGCCCCCCCATTTGACCCCGAAGTACGCCCTTACGGCCATGGTGCGGAGAGCTGTACCGGAAAGGGAATAAAGGCTAGGGGAAGCTAGGGGTTATCCCTGCCACGACCCGGTCCGTACTGTTTGGCACCAAGCATGGAACCGGAGGTAAAAGGCCATGTCTCTTTCACTCGCGCACCCATGCCGGTCCCGTGCAGAGGTGGCGGCATAATGGGGCCGCGGACCGAGGCCGCCATAGGAATTCTCGGCACCGGCTCGTATCTTCCGGCTGAAACGGTCTCCAATCATGTGGTCGCCGAACGATCGGGCGTGAGCGCTGAGTGGATTCAGACCAAGACGGGTATCCGCAGCCGTCATTATGCGGCCGGGCACGAAGCCACCTCCGACCTTGCCGCCGAAGCCGCGCGGGCCGCTCTCGCCACGGCCGGGATCACCGCCGGGCAGCTGAAGTGGATCGTGGTGGCGACGTCGACCCCGGACCATCCTCAGCCCGCCACGGCCTGCTTGGTCCAGCAGCGGATCGGTGCCCGCGCCGCCGCGGCCTTCGACATCAACTCGGTGTGCAGCGGTTTCGTGTTCGCGCTGGTGACGGCGGCCCGGCTGCTGTCCTCCGCCCCGGACGAGTCGGTCCCGTACGCCTTGGTGATCGGGGCGGACGTCTACTCACGCATCATCGACCCCACAGACCGACGCACCGCCATACTCTTCGGTGACGGCGCCGGAGCCGTCGTACTCGGCCCGGTGCGGCCCGGCCACGGACTGATCGGCGCGCACCTCGCCAGTGACGGCGAGCGGCACGATCTGATCCACGTCCCGGCCGGCGGCAGCCGCGAACCCGCCTCGGAGAAGACCGTGGCCGAGGGGCGGCACTACTTCCGCATGAAGGGCCGGGCGGTCAGCGACTACGTGCTGTCCGAGCTGCCCCGGGCGGTGCGGGCACTGCTGGCCGCCCACGACGTGGAGTCCGCCGACGTCGATCACTTCATCCCGCATCAGGCCAACGGCGTCCTGCTGCGCACGGCCCTGCCCGATCTCAGGTTGCCTCGGGCACGGGTCCACCTCACGGTCGCCGAACACGGCAACACCAGCGCCGCCTCCATTCCGCTGGCGCTCGACCAGGCCCGGCGGCAAGGCGCCTTCGCCGACGGAGAGTTGCTCCTGCTGGCCGGATTCGGCGGCGGCATGTCGCTCGGCACCGCGCTCGTCAGATGGCAGAGCGGCGAGGCCCGCCACTGAGGACACCCGCACTCCCCCACACCGGCCGCCCATGAAACGACGCGAAGGACTCAACGGCATGGCTAAGCGCTTCTCCACCATCGCGGTGATAGGTCTCGGGACCACCGGGTCGGCGCTCGCGAGCATGGTCGCCCGCAGCGGCCGCCGGGTGATCGCCGTCGACACCGACGCCGCCGCTCTGGACCTGGCCGGTGCCCGGCTGACCGACACCGGCCGAGGCACGGTTGACCTCACCACGCGCTCGGCCGACATCATGTCGGCGGACCTGGTGATCGAAGCGGTACCCGAGCGGATGAAGACCAAGTGCGAGGTGCTCCGTCACGCGCACCACACGTGCGACCCGGGCACGGTGTTCGCGACGACGACCACCGGACTGGCGGTGACCGACCTCGCCTTCGGCTCGGGGCGGCCGAACCGCACGGTGGGGCTGCACCTGTTCCCCCAGGGGCCGATGGACCGGGCGAGGGCCGTGGAGGTCGTGGGTACGCCCCTGACGGACGGGTCCGTACTCACGGACGTCCAAGCGCTGATCCGCGACCTCGGGCAGGTCCCGGTGCCGGTGCCCGATCGCACGGGCTTCGTCGGCGGGGCCCTGACGATGGCCTATCTCAACGACGCCGCGACGATGTACGCACAGCGCTACGCCTCACGCGACGGCATCGACACCGCCATGAGGCTGGGCTGCGGGCTTCCGCGGGGGCCGCTGGCCCACCTGGACGCGATCGGCCTGGATGTCGCGCGTGACACGCTGGACGCCCTGTACGAGCGCACCGGTGACCGCCGGTTCCTGCCCGCCCCCGTCCTGACGCACATGGTCGCCGCCGGCCTGCTCGGGCTGAAGTCCGGGCGTGGCTTCTACGACTACGGCGCCCCGGACGACGACGGCGGCGCGGACACGGGCGACGGGCTGCCGACGGCCCTCCCCGTACGGCGTATCGGTGTAGTGGGTTCGGGGACGATGGCCACCGGCATCGCGGAGGCCTGCGCACGGGCGGGGTACCCGACGACTCTCGTGGCGCGCAGCGAGGTCCGCGCCAAAGAGGCACTCGCCGCCGTGGAGAACTCGCTGAACCGGGCGCTGCAGCGGGGCAGGCTGACACCGGAGCGGCTCACCTCGTCGATGGAGTCGCTGACCGGTGTGTCCGGCCTGGAGGCGGTCGCCGACTGCGATCTCGTGGTCGAGGCGGTCGTGGAGGACATCGACGTCAAGCGGACGGTGTTCCGGGAACTCGACGCCGGGTGCGGGGCGCAGACCGTGCTGGCGACGTCCACATCGAGTCTGCCGGTCATCGAATGTGCCATGGCGACCGGTCGGCCCGAGGCCGTGGTCGGGATGCACTTCTTCAATCCGGCACCGGTGATGAAACTCGTGGAAGTGGTGCGGACCGCGCTGACCTCGCGCGAGACACTCGGCGTGGCGCACGCGACCGCCACCACGCTCGGCAAGCGTCCCGTGGAGTGTCTGGACCGGAGCGGGTTCATCGTGAACGCGCTGCTGTTCCCCTATCTGAACAGTGCGGTGGCGCTGCTCGACGAGGGGATCGTCACCGCCGAGGACATCGACACGGTGATGACCCTGGGGCAGGGCTATCCCATGGGCCCGCTCCAGCTGCTGGACGTGATCGGTCTGGATGTGTCCGTGGCCATCCTGCGCACGCTGCACACCACGTTCCGGGAGCAACGCCTCCTGCCCTCGCGCCCTCTTGAGCAGCTCGTGGAGGCCGGCCACCTGGGCCGCAAGCGGGGCAAGGGACTGCGGAAGCACGAGCTCTGAGCCGGTTCGCACTTCGCGTCCGTGAGCGACACCAGTGAAACACCGTACTTTTGGAGGAACCTCATGCGGGAGATCGTCAGCGCTGCCTTGTCGGAAGATGCGGTGGGTGCGGATTTCGCCGCATTGCCGGTTCCGCAGTCCTACCGCGGTGCCGTCGTCCTGCGGGACGAGTCGGAGATGTTCCAGGGTATGGCGACCGCCGACAAGGAACCCACGAAGTCGCTCCGCGTGCGCGAGGTGCCGACTCCCGAGCCCGCTCCGGGCGAGGCTCTCATCGCGGTGATGGCCAGCTCCATCAACTACAACACCGTGTGGACCTCCATCTTCGAGCCGATGCCGACCTTCGGCTTCCTGCAGCGGTACGCGCGGTCCCACGAGCCCGGCGCGGACCGACACGATCAGCCGTACCACGTGGTGGGTTCCGACCTGGCGGGCATCGTGCTGCGTACCGGACCCGGCGTGCACCGCTGGAAGCCGGGCGACCGGGTCGTGGCGCACTGCCTGTCCGTCGACCTGCAGTCCCCGGACGGGCACGACGACACCATGCTCGACCCGGAGCAGCGCATCTGGGGGTTCGAGACCAACTTCGGCGGGCTCGCCGAGCTGTCCCTTGTCAAGTCCAACCAGCTCATGCCGATGCCGAAGCACCTCACGTGGGAGGAGGCCGCTGCCTCCGGACTGGTCAACTCCACCGCCTACCGGCAACTCGTCTCGCGCAACGGTGCGCAAATGAAGCAGGGCGACGTGGTTCTCGTCTGGGGCGCGGCGGGCGGCCTCGGCTCGTACGCCACGCAGCTCGCTCTCAACGGCGGCGCGACTCCGGTGTGCGTCGTGTCCGGAGAGCAGAAGGCCGAACGCGTCCGGTCCCTGGGCGCCGAGCTCGTGATCGACCGGGCGAAGGAGGGGTACCGGTTCTGGAAGGACGAATCCACGCCCGACCCCAAGGAGTGGAAGCGCCTGGGCTCCCACATCCGGGAGCTGACAGGGGGTGAGGACTCGGACATCGTCTTCGAGCACCCGGGCCGGGAGACCTTCGGCGCCAGCGTGTACGTGGCGCGGCGCGGCGGCACCGTGGTCACCTGCGCCTCGACGTCCGGGTTTCGGCACGAGTACGACAACCGCTATCTGTGGATGTCGCTCAAGCGCATCGTCGGCAGCCACTTCGCCAACTACCGGGAGGCATGGGCGGCCAACCGTCTCATCGGCAGGGGGATGATCCATCCGACCCTGTCCACGGTGTACCCGTTGTCCGACGTCGGCATCGCCACGCAGGCGGTGCACCGCAATCAGCACGCCGGCAAGGTCGGGGTGCTGTGCCTGGCGCCCGCGGAGGGGCTCGGCGTCCAGGACGAGGCGCTGCGAATGCGCCACCTGGCGGGTATCAACCGCTTCCGCCGGCACAGCCACAGCAGTTGAGGCTCGGCGCCGGTCGGCCGCCACGCATGACGAGAAGGAGACAGAGATGGCGTTTGCGCGTGTGCACCTCGACGAGTCGAAGTGCGTCACCTCGGGGCAGTGTGTCCTGACCGCCCCCGAGGTGTTCGATCAGCGGGAGAAGGACGGTGTCGCCATTGTGCTGACCGACTCCCCCGCCCCGGAACTGCGCGGCAAGGTGCGGGAGGCCGCGGCCGGCTGTCCCGCGGCGGCGATCCGGCTGGTGCACCGGCAGACGCCCCCCGGCGCGGGTGATCGGTCACCGATTGAGGGGGCATAGGGGGGTTGTCCGACAGTGCGGCGGACCGGCACGTTTGTCAACGTGACCGCACCGTACCGCTGCCGGGGCGGCGGAGGACGGCAGCGAGCGGATTCCTGACCCCCCGCGTCGTAGCCCAAGGTCCCGTTTCCGAAAAGCCGCCGCTTCACCTTGCCGACAGCGGCCCAGCGGCAGCCACGTTTCCCTTGGGACCGGCCGGCTGCCCGACGCCGACAGACATACTCACTCACCGAGTACGGAGCATAAAGAAATTGGCAGCCAACAGTTCTCTCCCAGCCGAGCCGCTCACCGACGACATCCCGCTCTCCCTGTGGGGACGGAACGATCTACGGGTGCTGCCATGGGAACGCGATCCGATCGACCTGGGCTTCCACTCCTATACGTATCTGGTCGGATCCGACTCGGACATGTATGTCGCCAAATGCGTGCCCGCCGCCCACGGGCCGAAATTCACGAGCGGCCTCAAGGTGGCCTTGGTGGTCGAGGACCACGGCATACCTGCCGGCGGGCCACTGCCGACCGTCAAGGGCGAGGTCACCGCCTACCACGGTGAATGGTGCTGGGCATTGCTGCGTCACCTCGACGGCGGGCGGGCCGACGAGAATGATCCTGTGCATATGCGCCGGGCCGGCGAGACGCTGGGAGCCGTCCATACCGCACTGGTCAACACCCCTCCTCCGCCGGACATCCTGAGGTGGGACGAGCTGGACGGAATGATGTTCGCTCAGGCTCCGTTCCTCGAGGACAAGCCATGGATCCAGCAGGCCATGCGCGAGGCGCACGAGGCGGTGTTCGGCAAGCTCACGGCGGGTCTCCTCCATGCCGACGCCAGCATGAACACGTTCCGCGTGAAGCCCGATTCGATGGGGCTCTTCGACTGGGGCGAAGTCATGTACGGCCCCTTCCTCTTCGATGTCGCCACTGCCCTCAGCTATCTGGACAAGTCCGTGGACGTCGGCCCGCTGCTGCGGGGATACATGGCGAAGTCTCCGGTGCCCCCATCGGAACTCCCTCTCATGGGAGCGCTCCTGAAGTTCCGGGCGGCCGCGGAGGCCTGGATCTACGCCAGACGCGAGTGGGTGGGCAACAACATCGGGAACCTCGGAGATCTCAGCAATGCGAACCTCCTCGACCGGGCACGGAAGAACCTCGCGTCGGCCGAGCAGGACGGCGAGCGCTTCCTGAGCCAGTACGCATGAGCACCCCTGTATCCGGACCGACAACGCCTCATTTCCTACGCTAGGAGACTGAACACACATGTCGCAGCTCTCGTCCGAACTCCCCTCTTTCCCCATGCCCAAGGCGAAGGGCTGCCCCTTGGACCCGCCCCCCGAATACGCCCGTTTGCGGTCGGACCGGCCGGTCGCGAAAGCGCGGCTGTGGGACGGCAAGGAAGTGTGGCTGATCACCGGGTATGACGAGATCCGCTCGATCTTCACCGACCCCCGCATCAGTGTCGACAACACGCAGCCCGGTTATCCCTGGCTGAGTGAGCAAGCGCGGACCGTCGTGCTGACCGGCGGCGTGAAGCCGGTGGGCCGGATGGACCCGCCCGAGCACACCGCCATGCGGCGCATGCTGGGCCAGGGATTCCTCGTCAAGAAGATTCAGAACATGCGTGGCGACGTGGAGGCCCTCGTCAACGAGCTCATCGACGACATCCTCGCGGGTCCCCGGCCGGCGGACCTGGTGCCGGCATTGGCGATGCCGGTTCCATCCACCGCGTTGGGATGGGTGCTGGGTGTTCCCCCGGCCGACCAGCGCCTCATCAGCCTGGTTCCCCGGCTTTTCGACGAGGACTCCGGGCTGGAAGGCGCCATGGAGGCGCGCAACGAACTGTTCGCGTACATAGATGAGTTGATCACGCACCGGGAGAGCGAACCGGGCGACGACATCATCAGCCACCTGGTCGGTTACTACCAGAAGAGCGAGCTGTCGCGAGTCTCCGTGCTCACCCAGTCGGTCACGCTGATCGCGGCGGCACTCGACACCACCAGGAGCATGATCACCAACGGGATTCTGGCGCTGCTGCAGCATCCCGAGCAGGCGAAGGCACTGATCGACGAGCCGGACCTCGTACCGGCGGCGGTGGAGGAACTCCTGCGGTACACGGTCGTCACGGAGTTCTCGTCCAAGCGCGTGGCGGCCGAGGACATCGAGATTGCGGGCGAGACCATCAAGGCCGGTGACGGCATCATCTGCCTGATCAGTGCGGGGAACCGGGACGAGAAGATCTTCACCGATCCCGACACCCTGGACATCCGGCGAGACGCCAAACAGCACTTGGGCTTCGGGGCCGGCATCCACACGTGCATCGGGAAGCAACTGGCGCGCATGGAGCTGGAAGTGGTGTACGGAACCTTGTTCCGCCGTATACCCGATCTGCGGCTGGCGGTCCCCTTCGACGAGTTGGTCTTCCGCAACACGTTCGACGTCCAGGGCGTCCGAGCGCTTCCGGTCACCTGGTGAGGTAGTTGCAGGCAGCACGGGGTGCGGGGGTATGCCCCGGAGAGACCACCGGACATCCCGCAAGAAGGCGTCCCGGCACGGCTCTTCACGGGTGGTGAACCACGTCCCCGACGAGCAGTGGGACGGATTCGTGGACACGCCGGCCGATCTCAAGCGGGAACCGGGTGGGTTCTGAGGCCATGTCCCCGGTAGCCGTGGTCACCGGCTGTTCCAGCGGTATCGGCCTGCGCACCGTGCCCGCCCCGGTGCGCAAGGGTTTCCACGTCGTCGCCACCCCCATGGGCGACGCCGCGAACCGGCCGCCGCCGGAACTGGCCGCGCCCGAGGTCACCGTGCTGCCGCTGGACATCCGCTGCGACGACTCGGTGCGCGCGTGCGTGAGTGCGTGAGTGCGTGAGTGCGTGAGTGCGTCGAGAAGGCCGGCCGGTCGACGTCCTGGTCAACAACGGCGGCCTCGCGCAGTTCGGCGCCGAGGGCTGCGCCGAGACGCTGCGGCGGGAGCTGCGCGGGTCGTGGCGCGGGTGGCGGCCCGCCGGCCGGGCCGGTTGCGCCACCCGGTGGGCGTCGACGCGTGGACGCGGATCGCGTGGCGCGCGGCCCTGCCCTGGCGGCTCCGCGAGCGCGTGGCCAGGGCGCTGGTCGGGCTGCGGCCCTGATGAATCGACCGAGGAAAGCCGTCATGATTGAAGAGATCACCCCTGTCAGATCCATGCCCCGGGCCTGGATCGGCCGCTACTCCCTGGCCTGGCTCGGGCTGTGGATGGCCTATCTGGTGCCGCAGCAGTTCGCGCTGCCCGACCAGCTGGCCCGGATCGACCCGGCCGGCCGGATAGCCGACTTCGGCGTCATCAACGCCGTGTGCGGCGTCGTCGCCCTGGTCACGCTGCCGCTGTTCGGCACGCTGTGCGACCGGACGCGATCCCGGTTCGGCCGCCGGCGGCTCTGGGTCGCCGGCGGCGCGACGCTGTTCGCCTGTGGCCTGGTCGCCACCGGCCTGCAATCCGACTGGACCGGGATCGGCCTGTCCTGGCTGGCGTGTTCGATCGGCTTCTGCATGGCGACCGTCGGTTTCACCGCGCTGGTCGCCGACCAGGTCCCCGAGGCCCAGCGCGGCACCGTCTCCAGCGCGATGTTCGGACCGCAGACGATCGGCGTGGTGCTCGGCCTGTTCTGCCTGACCGCGATCCCCAGCGACCTGCCGCGCTACCTGCTGCTCGCGGCGGGCGTGCTCGTGCTGGCCGCGCCGTTCGTCCTCAAGCACCGCGACACCGCCACGACCCGGTCCGACGGTGGTGGCGGCCTCCGCGAGTTGGTGGCCAGCGTGCGGAACAACCCCGCGTTCGCCTGGACCTTCGGCACCCGGGTGCTGATGAATCTGGCCAACGCGCTGGCCACCAGCTACCAGCTGTACTTCATCACCGACGAGCTGCGGGTGGCCGACCCCGAGCAGGAGCTTCTGCTGCTGACCCTGGTCTACCTGGGGTGGACGCTGGTCTCGGTCTACGCCTGCGGGATGCTGTCCGACCGGCTCGGCCGGCGCCGGGCGTTCGTGGCCTGGGGCGCGACCGGCCAGGCGCTGGGCTGCGCGGTCATCGCGATCGCGCCGGGTGTGGGCACCGCGCTGGCGGCGACGTCGCTGTTCGGCCTAGGCGTCGGCGCCTACCTGGCCGTCGACCAGGCGATCATCACCGCGGTGCTGCCGGCGGCCGAGAACCGCGCCCGGGACCTGGGCATCATGAACATCGGCTTGTTCGGACCGCAGACGCTGGGGCCGCTGCTGGCCAGTCTGGTCATCGGCGCGACGGGCGGGTACCAGGTCCTGTTCGCACTGGCCGGGGTCATCAGCCTCGCCAGCGGCCTGCTGATCTACCGCGTGTCCTCGGTGCGCTGAGCGCGCCGGCCCCGACCGTCCTGACTGGAGTCCACCGATGTTCCGTCCGCTGCGGGTGTTCGCCGACGTGCCGTCGCTGCGCGCCCTGCTCCCGCTGTGCCTGATCGCCCGCGTCCATCTGAGCGCGCTGCTGGTGGCCCTGTCCTTCCTCGTCGCCGACTGGACCGGCTCGTACACGATCGTCGGCGCGGTCAGCGGGGACATGGCCATCGCCCAGGCGGTGGCCGGCACGCTCCGCCGGCCCGAGCCGGCCGAGGCGTACCAGGTGTCCCCGGTGTCCGAGGTGGACACCGGGGCGCAGGGGTGATCGCGATGCGGGTTGTCGTTCTCGGGGTGACCACCGGTCTCGGCGGACGGCTCGCGTCCTACCTGCTGGCCGGCGGGGACACGCCGGTCGGACTGGTCCTGCGGGACAGCGACGTCGAGCGCATGCGGGCCGCCCACATCGAACCGTTCCTGCTCGACACCGACGGATCCGACCTCGACGTGCAACTGAAACGGGCCTTCCGCGGCGCGGACGCCGTCGTGCTGGCGGCGGGCACCGGCACCGGTCCGGGCTCGCTCGGTGCGGCGGTGTCCTCGCCGGCGGCTCAGTTGTGCGCCGCGGCCCAGAACTGCGGCGTCCGCCGGTTCGTCATGGTGAGCGCGCACCTGCCCGGCGCCAGGGACCGCGCCGCCCTCGGCGACCAGCTGGACGCCTACCTGGCCGAGAAGCGGGCCGCCGAACAGGTGGTGCGCGAGCAGGACTTGGACTGGTGCGTGCTGCGCCCGGGCATGCTGACCGACGATCCCCCGCTGGGGACCGTGCGGGCCCGCCCCGACGGCGTGCCGGCGGTCGGCGACGAGCTCTCCCGTGGCGACTGCGCCGATGTGGTCCGTACCGTGTTGACGCAGGAAATCAAGGGTGTGTGGCACGCCACGACCGGATCGACGCCCATCGAGCACGCATTTCGCGTGTGATTTCCCTTTCAGTCTCCCCGGGGCTTGCGAGATGGTGTCATCTTGCCGCCCCGGGGAGTTGCTTTCCCTGGCCGAGCGCGTGTTCCGGGACAACGGACATTGCGACCGATCTGCTGCGCTCGACCGTGGACTACTGCCAGGACCGTGTCGCGGCGGACTCGATCTACGCGATCCTGCACCGGGAATGCTTCGCCCTGTTCCTGGACGAGATGTTCGCCGGCCTGTTCACCGGCCTGTTCACCGATATCGGCCGCCGCTCGGGGTGCCGCCACTGATCGTGGCGTGGTGCTGGTGCTACAACGCCTGGAGGGCCTGTACGACCGGGAAGCGGTCGACCGGTTTCTTGTCCACGATTCCTCCTGACGCACACACCTGACTCACACAGGGAACGGCTGCTGATCATGCTCCAGCCGGATTCTCGCTGCCGTTGCCAGAAAGAGATCATTGGATTCCCGAGCGCCAACGGTGACCCGTACTCCTTCCTCGGCAAGTACCCGCACCGCGATGCCGGCACGTGCACAGACGCCGGCGAAGTCGGCACTGCGCTCGCGGAGCGGGAGCCAGATGAAGTTTGCCTGGGAGCGTGAGATCGGCCAGCCCTGCTCGATCAGGGCGTCCTCCATCCGGTGCCGCTCGGCAACGACCACGTCAACCCGCTTCATGACGTCATCTATTGCGGCCAAGGAAGCGATGGCCGCCTCCTGCCCGATCTGGCTGACCCCGTAGGGCGCCATCATGCGCAGCGCCGCCGCGACGGGTTCCGGGGCGATGGCGAACCCGATTCTCAATCCGGCCAGGCCGAATGCCTTGGAGAAGGTCCGCAGCACGGCGACATTGGGGTACTCGCGGCATACGGTGGTACCGTCCGCCGCGTCCTTGTCACTCACGAACTCGGCGTAGGCCTCATCCAATACAACGAGCACGTCCTCGGGGACGCGGTCGAGGAACTCCGCCAATTCATCCCGGCTCACTGCCGTGCCGGTGGGGTTGTTGGGGGTGCAGATGAAAATCAGCCGTGTCCGTTCAGTGACACGCTCTGCCATGGCGTTGAGGTCGTGATACCCCTCGTTGGTCAACGGAACCCCGACCCCGGTCGCGCCGCAGATGGCCTTGGTGATGACGGGGTAGGCTTCGAACGACCGCCAGCCGTACATCACCTCGTCCCCTGGGGCGGCCATCGCTTGGATGAGCGACTGGATAACGCTCACCGACCCCGCGCCGGCTGCGAATCGAGTGGGCGGCAGGTCAAACCTGCTCGCCAGCGCGTCAATCAGCCGTTCGCAGCCGAGATCAGGGTAACGGTTGAACCGCCCGGCGGCGGCGATCGCCGCATCCAGGACACCGGGCAGCGGATCGTACGGGTTCTCGTTCGCTGCCAGCGGGTGCATGACCTCCGGAGTGGGCACACCGCCCGATCGGCTCGCCGCGTGAACGGCAATGGAGTGCAGTTCTGGACGCGGCCGTGGTCCTCGCATATCAGAACACACCTTCCCTAAGATCGACATAACGTGGAAGATACAAAATGGAACTCTTGGGCAAGGGGGATGGACGCTTGCGCAGGTCGCAAGTCCTTACTATTCCAGTCGAGTTACCGCCACAGTGCTCCACGCTTACGGCCCCGACCCGGCCGAGATTGCCGGATGGCGGGAACTCCCTGCTAGACGGCAGCGATCTGTCCCACGGAAACCGGACGTTGGCATACCGGAGACGCGGACGGTTCAGGATTCCGCTCGCTTCCGCACGGTGGAATGGGCACGCGGCCGACGACGTCCGGTCCTGACGGGCCGGTCGCTTTCACCCCCCGCCGTCTGAGCAGCGATACCGTCAGATCTTGTCAACAGCCTGCCGGTCGGCCTCATTGCCGGGCAACCCCTATGAACCCCTCAACCGGTTGGCCGACCGTCGGCATGGGGGGCTAATCATCCAGCGGCCGGATCGCCGAGCGGTGCTGGCGTACTGCCACGAGGTAATACGGGACTTCGCACTTGACGGGGTGCGGTGGTGACGGTCGTGCACTGTGGTGGGCGCCCGGTGAGTATCCGGTAGCACACAGCACGCCGGCACTGCACCGAACCGGTATGCCCGCACGGCTCGTTCACCGAGGCTGGGCTCCGGCGTTCCGGGCCAGGTCCCCGCCGGGCTCGAAGCGCGCAACGCCTTCGACTTCCGGAACCGAGCGAACCCACGCCTGCGCTCACGCCGTGCTACCACCCGGCGGAGCCGGCGGCAGGCGGTGGCAGGCGCACCCCCCCCACTACATTCGAAGACCCGTCATACCGGGAGCCTCCGGTCGGCCTCGCCGGCGGGCAACCCCTATGCCCCCCTCAAGCCACGTACTGCCGACTGCGCTTTCCCGTCTCTGTGGGAATTCGCTCCGCGGTCACGACCGATTTCCTTGCAGCGCATTACCGACCCAGGAGTCGCCGAACTGTAGCCCTGGGCACCGCATTCGGGGGTGATAGGGGTGTCGCGGCCAGGACCCTCTTGCTTGAGTTGTGCGGTATGACAGCAGGAATTCAGCGCGTCGTCGTCGTGGGTGTGGCCCGCCAGGAGGAATTCGGTGTCGCTCCGGCGTCGTCGGCGCTCTGGGCCGCGATCGAGGACGCCCAAGTGGTCCCGTCCACCCGCAGCCGCGTGGTGGTTCTGCTCGCACGGACGGACGAGGAGGACCTGTCGGACCGGGACGAAATCCCTGGTGTGAGCGTGCGTTCTCCGCAGGACTCCGGCCAGCTCTTCGCGGCGGCCGAGACGTGTCTGCGCGCAGATCGCCCCGCACTGGTCGTCGTCCGCGACGAGACCAGCAACGTAGCGGTGGCGCTGGCTCTGGAGACGGCCGGTGCCGAGCACTACGGCCCGCTCTCCGACGATGCCGAGGAGCGCGTGGCGCAGCTGCGCGCGCTCAGGCCCCGGGACCGCACGAGCACCCCGGATGCCACGAGTGCCGGCACCGTCCCGCTCCTGCTGTCCGGGCGTACCGACGCCGGTCTGCGCGCCCATGCCGGCCGTCTGGCGGGTCACCTCCAGGAGCGTGCGGACATCTCCCTGGCCGACGCCGCCTTCACCCAGGCCACGGCCCGCACGCTCTGGCCGCACCGGGCGATGGTCACCGCGGCCGACCGGGATGGTGTCATCGCGGCCCTTCGCGCGGTGGCCGAGGGCCGCGCGAGCGACGCGGCGGTACGGGCCGGGAGCGGTGGACCCCAGTCCGCGGTGTTCGTCTTCCCGGGCCAGGGCGCCCAGTGGGTGGGGATGGCTCGCGAACTCGCCGCTACGGCCCCGGTCTTTAGGGACAAACTGGCCGAGTGCGCGCGGGAGTTGCGTCCGTTCGTGGACTTCGAGCTCGACGACGTGCTCTCCGGGGCCCTCCCGCTGGAGCGGGTCGAGGTGATCCAGCCGGCCCTGTTCGCCGTCATGGTGTCGCTCGCGGAGCTGTGGCGGTCGAACGGCGTCACGCCCGCCGCGGTCGTGGGCCACAGTTTCGGCGAGATCGCGGCGGTGACCGCCGCCGGAGCGCTCACCCTGGCGGACGGCGCGAGGCTGGTCGCCGCCGTCAGCAAGGCACTGGCGCGGCTCCAGGGCAACGGAGAGATGGTCGCCGTGGCGCTCCCCGCCGAACAGGTCACCGAACTGGTCGCCGAGTGGGATCTGGACCTGGACATCGCGGTCGTCAACGGCCCTCGCTCGACGGTCGTCGCGGGTACCACCGAGTCCGCGGCAGCCTTGATGGAGCGGCTGCGCGCCCGGGACGTGCGGGCCACACTGCTGCCCATCGGGATCGCCGGGCACTCGCCGCGCATGGAGCCCGCCCACGAGTACCTGGTCCAGGAGGCCGCGGCGGTACGGCCGCGCGCCACCGAGATACCCGTGTACACGTCCACTACGACCGATCCGCTCGACACCGGCGACCTGGACGCCGAGCACTGGTTCCTCAGCCTTCGCGAGCCCGCCCGGTTCCAGCAGGTCATCGAGGCACTGCTCGGCCAGGGCCACCGGGTGTTCGTGGAGCTCAGCCCGCACCCGGTGCTCGCCCTGTCGATCGAGGAAACCGCCGCGCACATCGGCCGGGACGTCGTCGTCCTCGAAACGATGCGTCGTGACGACGCGGGCCACGACCGCTACCTACGCGCCCTGGCCGAGGCACACCTGCACGGCGTCGCCCCCGACTGGAGCACCGTCCTCCCCGACGCACGCCGCGTCACGCTGCCTCCGTACCGGCTCGACCTGGACACTGAGGACGCCGCCGGCAGCGGCGGCACCGACCCCGGCACCGGACTGCGCGAGCGGCTGCTGGAGTGCGCCCCGGCACAACGCATCGACGAGACCATCCGCCTCGTGGCGGACGCCGTGGCCGCGCACATCGAGCCGTCGGCGACGGCCATCGGCGCGGACGAGGCGTTCCGGTCGCTGGGGGTGGACTCCGCGGGCGCCCTCCGGGTCCGCAACCGGCTGGTCGAGATGACAGGGCTGCGGCTGCCCGTGTCGGTCTTGTTCGACCACCCCACTCCGCGCGCGCTGGCGGAGGAGCTGGTGCGCGCGGTGCTCGGCGGCGACGAACCGGCCCCGGCCGCGACAGCGCCGGCCGACCCCGACGAGCCGATCGCCATCGTCGGCATGGCCTGCCGGTTCCCCGGCGGGGTCGGCTCCCCGGACGAGTTGTGGCAGCTGGTGCACGAAGGGCGCGACGCGGTCGCGGCCTTCCCCGCCGACCGCGGCTGGGACCTCACCGCGCTGTACGATTCCGACGCCTCGCAGCCGGGCACCTCGTACCAACGCGAAGCCGCCCTGCTCGACGGCGTGGCAGAGTTCGACGCCGCCTTCTTCGGCATCTCCTCGCGTGAGGCGCTGGCGATGGACCCGCAGCAGCGGCTGCTCCTGGAGACGTCGTGGGAAGCGCTGGAACGCGGCGGAATCGACAGCACGACCCTGCGGGGCAGCCGGACCGGCGTGTTCACCGGCGTCATGAGCCTGCCGTACGGCAGGCCGCTGCACCAGGCACGGCCCGACCTCGAGGGCTATGTGATGACCGGCACCACCTCCAGCGTGGTCTCCGGCCGGCTGTCCTACGTCCTGGGCCTGGAAGGTCCCGCCCTCACCCTCGACACGGCCTGCTCCTCCTCATTGGTGGCGCTGCATCTGGCGGGTCAGTCGCTGCGCCGCGGCGAGACCGACCTGGCCCTGGTCGGCGGGGCGACGGTGATGGCCGAACCCGGCCTGTTCATCGAGTTCAGCAGGCTCCGCGCGCTCGCGCCCGACGGCCGTTCCAAACCGTTCTCCGCCGATGCCGACGGCTTCGGCATGGCCGAGGGCGTGGCTGTCCTGGTGGTGGAGCGGCTGTCCGACGCGCGGCGACTGGGCCATGACGTGCTGGCGGTGGTCAGGGGGAGCGCCGTCAACCAGGACGGCGCCTCCAACGGCCTCACCGCGCCCAACGGCCCCGCCCAGCAGCGGGTGATCCGGGCCGCGCTGGACAGCGCCGGCCTCCGCGCGGCGGACATCGACGTGGTGGAGGCGCACGGCACCGGGACGCGGCTGGGCGACCCCATCGAGGCAGAGGCGCTGATCGCGACGTACGGGAGCGACCGCCCCGCCGAACGGCCGTTGTACGTCGGGTCCTTGAAGTCGAACATCGGGCACGCGCAGGCGGCGGCCGGGGTGGCCGGGGTGGTGAAGATGGTGCAGGCGCTGCGGCACGGTGTGATGCCGCGCAGCCTGTACGCGGACAATCCGACCAAGGAAGTGGAGTGGTCGTCGGACACGGTCGAGCTGCTGGCCGAGGCGCGCGAGTGGGAACGCGCCGACGGCCGCCCGCGCCGGGCCGGTGTCTCCGCCTTCGGGATCAGCGGGACGAACGCGCACATCATCCTGGAGGAGTTCGCGCCGGAGACTCCCGAGACCTCCGAGGGCACGGAGTCCGCCGTCCCCTGGGCGGACGTGGCGGTGCCGCTGGTGCTCTCCGGCAAGACCCCGGACGCCGTACGCGGGCAGGCGCTGGCGCTGCGGAAGCACCTCGCCTCGCACCCGGAGCTGCCGCTGCCGCACGTCGCCCGGGAGCTGACTACCTGCCGTACGACGTTCGAGCACCGTGCCGTGGTCACGGGCGACCGGGAGGGGGTACGGGCCGGTCTCGGCGACGTCTCTCCGGTGCTCGCCGGGTCCGGACAGGTGGCGGCCGTGTTCTCCGGCCAGGGTGCGCAGCGCGCGGGGATGGGCCGGCAACTGGCCGAGCACTTCCCGGTGTTCGACGCGGCCTTGGAGGAGGTGTGCGGCCACCTCGACGCGGAGCTCGGACGTGGACTGCGGGAGGTGATGTGGTCCGGAGATCCGGAACAACTGGGCCGGACGGAATTCGCACAGCCCGCGCTGTTCGCGTTCGAGGTGGCGCTGGCCCGGCTGTGGCAGTCCTGGGGCGTGTCGTTCACGGCCGTCGTCGGCCACTCGGTGGGCGAGATCGCCGCCGCCGCCGTCGCCGGGGTGCTGACGGTGCCGGGCGCGGCGCGGCTGGTGGTGGCCCGGGGGCGGCTGATGCAGTCCCTGCCCGGCGGGGGCGCCATGCTCGCCATCGCGGCGGGCGAGGAGGAGGTGACGGCCACGCTGGGTAATTCCGCGCTCGTCGGCATCGCCGCGGTCAACGGGCCCGGGGCGGTCGTCGTCTCCGGTGCCCGCAAGGAAGTGGCACGCGTGGGCGAGATCTGGCGTGAACGCGGCCGGCGTGTCGCCGAGCTCCGGGTGAGCCACGCCTTCCACTCACCGCTCATGGAGCCGATCCTCGACGAGTTCCGCTCGGTGGTGGAGGAACTGAGCTTCCAGCCGCCGACCGTCCCGATCAGTGCCACCGCCGACTCCGCCCACCCCATCGACACCCCTGCCTACTGGGTCGACCACGCGCGCAACGCCGTACGGTTCGGCGACGCGATAGAGCGGCTTCCTGAAGCCGACATCCTGATCGAGGTCGGCCCGGACGCCGCCCTGGCCCCGCTGATCGAGACCGGTCACACCGTCCTGCCCAGCACCCGGCGCGGCCGGTCCGAGACGCACTCCGTCCTCACCGCGCTGGGCCAGGCCCACGCCCATGGCACCGACGTCGACTGGGCCGCCCTCCTGCCGCCCGCTCCCCGCACCGACCTGCCCACGTACGCCTTCCAGCGGCAGCGCTACTGGGACTCCGCGTCGGACACCCTCGCCCGGGTCTCCGCGGGAGCGGATCCGCAGCCGCACCCGATGCTCACCTCGCGCACGGATCTGCCGGGTGCGGGCGGCCTGCTGCTGTCCGGCAGGCTGGCACCCGGCAGCGATCCGTGGCTGTCGCACCACGTCGTCATGGGCACGATGCTGCTGCCCGGCACGGGCTTCGTCGAGCTCGCGCTCGAAGCGGCCCGCGCGGCCGGCGCCGGGTCGGTCGACGAACTCGTCCTGCGCGCGCCGATGGTGTTCGCCGAGGGCAAGCCCCGCGACCTCCAGGTGTGGGTGGGGCCGGGCCAGGACGGCGAGCGTGAACTGCAGATCCGAACCAGGGAGACCGGCGGCGACTGGACGCTGCACGCCACCGGTCTCCTCGCGGCGCGGACCGCCGACACCGCAGGTTTCAGCGACGGTGACTGGACCGGCGGGGTCTGGCCCCCGGCCGGTGCGCGGCAGCTCGTCGGCCGCTCCTTCTACGAGGAGCTCGCGGCCCGTGGCTACGAGTACGGCCCGGCTTTCCGGGGCACCAAGGCCCTCTGGGAGCGTGCCGGCGACCTCTTCGCGGAGGTCATGCTCCCCGAGAGGCAGCCGCGCGGGTTCGGTATCCACCCCGCACTGCTGGACGCCGCCCTGCATGCCCTGCCGATCACCGGCAGCCTCTACGAGGCCGGCGAGGTCCGGCTGCCGTTCTCCTTCAACAGCGTGTCCCTGTTCTCCTCGGATGCCCGGCGGCTGCGGGTGCGGATCCGGGCGGACGCCGACTCCGCCGCCGTGTGGATCGCGGACGACGCCGGGTCCCCCGTCCTCGCCATGGAGGGCCTCATCTTGCGCTCCATCGAGCGCGCACAGCTGGAGACGGCGGGGGCGACCGGCCGCACCGGGTGGTTTTCCGTGATGTGGCGGCAGTTGGGGCGGGTCGCCACCACCGACCGGGTGCCCGGGAACTGGCTCCTGCTCGGCGAGGTGCCCTCGGCGCTCGGCTCCCTCTTCGAAGACCCGCTCACCGCCGCTTCCTGGGACCGCTCGACCGCGCCGGACGGGGTGCTGGTCGGCGCCGGACGCGCGGAGGATCTGCGCGCCGCCCTGCACGAGGTCGCCGGGCGGCAGACCGGCCCGGTCTGGTGCGTCACGAGCGGTGCCGTCGCAGTGGGGACGGCCGACCCCGCCGCCGACGTGCGGGCGGCGGGTGTCTGGGGGCTCGGCCGGGTCGCCGCACTGGAACTGCCCGACCGCTGGGGCGGACTGGTGGATCTGCCCGAGCGCATCGACGACGCGACCCGACGGGCCCTCGCCGGGATCCTCACCGGCGACGGCGACGGTGATGGCGATGGCGCCGACGACGCCGCCGAGGACCAACTCGCCCTGCGCGACGGACGTCTGTGGGCTCGCAGGCTCGTGACCGCGCCCGCGCCACAGACCGGTACCTGGACGCCCAAGGGCACTGTGCTGATCACCGGCGGGACCGGCGGTCTCGGGGGGCATGTCGCCCGCCGGATCGCCGAACAGGGCAGCGCCGATCGCATCCTCCTCCTCTCCCGTCAGGGTTCGGCGGCCCCCGGCGCCACCGAACTGCTGGAGGAAATCTCCGCGTTCGGCGCCAGGGCGGATGCCGTCGCCGTCGATGTGACGGACCGTGCCGCGATGGGCGGTTTGATTGCCACCCTGGCAGCAGAGGGGACCCCCGTGCGCACCGTGGTGCATGCCGCGGGCGTGGTCCGGGACGTACGGATCGTGAAGACCGGGGCCGAGGAACTGGCGGCCCAGATGGCGGCCAAGGTCGAAGGTGCCCTGCTGCTGGACGAACTGCTGCCGGACCTCGACGACTTCGTCCTGTTCTCCTCCATCTCCGGGGTCTGGGGCGCCGCGGGCCAGGCCGGGTACGCCGCGGGCAACGCCTGCCTCGACGCGCTCGCCCGGCGCCGGCGCGAGCAGGGCAAGCCCGCGGTCTCCGTCGCCTGGGGGCCGTGGGCGGGCGGCGGCATGCTGACGGAGCACGATGAACGGGAACTGCGCAAGCGTGGTCTGACACCTCTCCTGGTGCCTGCCGCTCTCCAGGCCATGGAGCAGAGCATCATGGCCGACAGCACGTGGGACCCGGTGGTGGCCGACCTCACCTGGTCGCGCTTCCTGCCTGCGTTCACCGCGTCCCGGCCCAGTCCTCTGCTCAGCTCGTTCGAGGAAAAGGCCGCCCCTGAGTCCCTGGCACCATCGGACGGCCGGCGTACCGAGGGCGCGACGCAGAACCTCACGCAGCGGCTCGCCGCACTGCCGGACGCCGAACGGCTCCCCGCCCTGACCGAGGTCGTGCGGACCCATGTGGCGGCACTCATCGGAGAGTCCGGACCCGAGCGGGTCAGTCCCGACCGTGCGCTCAAGGAGATCGGGTTCGACTCCCTGATGTCCGTTGAACTGCGCAACAGGTTCGCCGGTCTCATCGGCGTCAAGCTGCCCGCCACGCTGGTCTTCGACCATCCGACGCCGAACGCGCTGGCCCTGCATCTTCTGGGGCACCTCGACCTTGGCGATGCCGGCGCCGCGCCGGCCGAAAAGCCGCTGCTGGAGGTGGTCGAGCACATCGAGAGCAGGGTCCTTTCCCCGCTCACCGACACCTCCACCCGCAAGGCCCTGGCCGGCCGGCTCACCGAGCTGCTGGACCGGCTGGCCGCACTCGACGCCAGGCCGGTCGCCGAGACGGACGGGCTCGCCTCGGCCAGCGCCACCGAGCTGATGCAGTTCATCGACACCGAGTTGGGGGACATCTGACCCCGGGCGGCTCCGTCGGCCTCGCCGGCCCCGGGCGGAGCCGCCACCGATCCCTGTGCCACCACTCCTGTTCCCGTCGCGCCCTGTTCCGGGCAGACAGCCGCGAAGCCGATAGGTGCAAGCCATGACAACAGACGAAAGCCAGCTCGTCGCATACCTGCGCAAGGTCACCACCGATCTGCAGAAGACCCGATCGCGGCTGCGGGACGCCGAGACGAAGAACCACGAGCCGATCGCGATCGTGGGCATCGGCTGCCGGTACCCGGACGGGGTGCACGGCGCCGATGACCTGTGGCGGCTCGTCGTGGAGGGGCGCGACGCCATCAGCGGCTTCCCGCAGGACCGCGGCTGGGATGTGGCCGGCCTCTACGACCCCGACCCGGACGCCGTCGGGAAGTCGTACACCCGCGAAGGCGGCTTCCTCACCGACATCGACCTCTTCGACGCCGACTTCTTCGGACTCAGCCCGCGAGAAGCGCTGGCCATGGACCCGCAGCAGCGGCTGCTGCTGGAGACGTCCTGGGAGGCGCTGGAGAGCGCAGGCATCCGCCCCGCCACCCTGCGCGGCAGCCGCACGGGCGTGTTCACAGGTGTCATGCACCACGACTACGGCAGCCGTTTCACCCAAGCCCCCGACGGGTTCGAGGGCTACGTCCACATGGGCAGCGCGGGCAGCATGGCCGTCGGCAGGGTCGCCTACCACTTCGGCCTGGAGGGTCCCGCCGTCACCGTCGACACCGCGTGCTCCTCCTCGCTCGTCTCCCTGCACCTGGCATGTCAGTCGCTCCGCACGGGCGAGTGCGATCTGGCGCTGGCCGGCGGCGTTGCGATCATGGCCGGCCCCACCTTCTTCGTCGAGTACAGCCGTCAGCGGGTGCTGTCCACCGACGGCCGTTGTCACTCCTTCGCCGACGACGGAGACGGAACCGGCTGGTCCGAGGGGGTGGGCGTGCTGGCCGTGGAGCGGTTGTCGGACGCGCGGCGGCTGGGGCACGAGGTCCTGGCGGTGGTGCGGGGCAGCGCGGTCAACCAGGACGGTGCCTCGAACGGGATGACGGCGCCGAGTGGTGCCGCTCAGCAGCGCGTCATCGACTCGGCTCTGCGCAATGCGCGTCTGAGCGCGGACGAGATCGACGTGGTGGAGGCGCACGGGACGGGAACGCGGCTGGGCGACCCCATCGAGGCACAGGCCCTGATGGCGACGTACGGCCGGGGGCGTTCGGCACAACGGCCGCTGTGGCTCGGTTCGTTGAAGTCGAACCTCGGGCACACCCAGGCGGCCGCGGGCGTCGGTGGCGTGATCAAGATGGTGCAGGCGTTGCGGCACGGCGTACTGCCACGGAGCCTTTATGCGGACCGTCCGTCGACGGAGGTCGACTGGTCCGCGGGGACGGTCGCGCTGCTGGCGCGGGAGCAGGCGTGGGAGCGCGTCGAGGACCGCCCGCGTCGGGCCGGTGTGTCCTCCTTCGGAATGAGCGGCACGAACGCGCATGTGATCGTGGAGGAGTTCGTCCCCGAGCCCGCGGGAGAGAACGAGGCGGAGCCCTCGGCCCCGTGGGCGGAGACCTCGGTACCGCTGGTGCTGTCGGGCAGGACGCCGGGGGCCGTGCGTGCACAGGCGGCGGCACTGCGGGAGCACCTGGCGGCCCGGCCGGAGCTGTCCCTCGCGCGGGCGGCGCGGGAGTCGGCTGTGCACCGGACGGCGTTCGAGCATCGTGCGACGGTCACGGGTGACCGCGACGCCGTGCTGGCCGGGCTCGGGAACGTCACTCCCGTGGCTGCCGGCGGCGGCCGAGTGGCGGCTGTGTTCTCCGGCCAAGGCGCTCAGCACGTGGGGATGGGCCGTCGACTGGCCGAGGACTTCCCGGTGTTCGCCGCCGTGCTGGACGAGGTGTGCGCGGTGGTGGATCCGTTGTTGGGGCGGCCGTTGCGGGAGGTGATGTGGTCAGGGCCCGCGGAGCAGTTGGAGCGGACGGAGTTCGCGCAGCCGGCGCTGTTCGCGTTCGAGGTGGCGTTGGCGCGGTTGTGGCAGTCGTGGGGCGTGGAATTCTCCGTGCTCGCGGGGCACTCCGTGGGGGAGATCGCCGCCGCGGTGGTGGCCGGGGCGTTGTCCCTGGGCGACGGGGCCCGGTTGGCCGTGGCGCGCGGCCGGCTGATGCAGCAGTTGCCGGCGGGCGGAGCGATGCTGGCGGTCGCCGCCGGCGAGGAGGATGTCGCCGCGACCCTGGGGGATCCGGCGCTCGTGGGCATCGCCGCGGTCAACGGCCCTGAGGCGGTGGTGGTCTCCGGTGCCCGTGAGGAGGTCGAGCGGGTCGCCGAGATATGGCGCGAGCGTGGTCGGCGCACGAGCCGGCTACGGGTCAGCCACGCGTTCCACTCGCCGTTGATGGAACCGGTTCTGGACGAGCTCCGTGCGGTGGCGGACCAGCTGGACCGGAGGGAGCCGACGCTGCCGGTGAGGGCGTCGGCCGAGACCACGCATCCGTTCGCCACCGCTGCCTACTGGGTCGACCACGCCCGCCGGGCGGTGCGGTTCCATGACGCCGCCGCGCGGCTTGCGGAGGCGGACGTCGTCGTCGAGATCGGCCCCGACACGGCCCTGGCACCGCTGATCGACACCGGTCATACGGTTTTGCCGAGTTGCCGCCGTGAGCAGAACGAGACCCTGACTCTGCTGACCGCGCTCGGCGAGGCCCATGCGCACGGCGTCGAGGTCGACTGGACGGCGCTCTTCCCGGCCGCTCCCCGTGCCGACCTGCCCGCCTACCCCTTCCAGCACCGGCGTTACTGGCTCGCGCCCCCCGCCCTCACGAGTGCCGGTGCCGACGCGCTGGACCACCCCCTGCTGTCCGGCATCGTGGAACTGCCGGGCCAGGGCGGCGTGGTGCTCACCGGCAGGATCTCGCCCGACCGGGATCCCTGGCTCGCCGACCACGCGGTCTCCGGTGCCGTGATCTTCCCCGGTACCGGCTTCCTGGAACTCGCCCTGCGGGCCGCCCGGCAGGTCGGGTGGCGGCAGGTCGCCGACCTCGTCGTGCAGACCCCGCTCGTCCTGCCCGCCGCCGGCACCGACATCCAGGTCTGGGTCGAACCGCCGGGCGAGCCGGAGCGCGCGCTGGTGATCCGAGGCCGGAGCGGCGACGCCGACGGCGACTGGGTGGAGTACGCCACGGGAAGGCTCGTGGCAGAGCCCCCCGAGCCCTCCCCTCAGGGGAACCCTCCCACCGACGCCGAGTGGGCCATGGGACAGTGGCCGCCGCAGGGCGCCGAGGAGATGCCGGTCGAGGAGCTCTACGACAGCCTCGCCGCCCGTGGCTACGGCTACGGCCCGGTCTTCCGCGGTCTGCGGGCGCTATGGCGGTCCGGCGACGAGCTGTACGCCGAGGTCGTCCTCCCCGAGCGGGCCCACGACGGCCGGTACGGCTGCCACCCCGCGCTGCTGGACGCCGCCCTGCACCCGCTGGCAGCCGCCGCCGACTCCGGTGAGCAGGTCCGGCTGCCCTTCGCCTTCGGCCGGGCCACCGTGCACTCCCCGGGCGCCTCCGAACTGCGTGTACGTCTGAGCACCGGCGCCGAGACCATGCGCCTGGACGCGGTCACCAGCACCGGGGACCCCGTCCTCACCATCGGGGAACTGGTGCTGCGGGCGGCTGACACCGCCCGGCTGACGGCACGGGCGGACGGGCACCTCCATCGCCTCGGCTACGAGGTCACCTGGCAGCTCCTGCCCGACCCGCCGCGTGCCGACCGGCTCCCCGGCACGTGGATCGTCCTTGCGCCACCGGCGACGGACGTCTCCTGGACCCGGGACCTGGCCGAGCACACGCTCGCCGTCGATCTCGACACCACCCCGGACCGCCCCGGTCTCGTGGCACGGCTGGCCGACGTCACACACGTCCCCACCGCCACGGCCCCGGACGGTGTGCTGCTGTTCGCCGCCCACCCGGACATCCTCGTCACCGCGCTGCAGGCGCTCACCGACGCCGGTGTGGACGCCCCGGTGTGGTGCCTGACCCATGAGTCCGACGACGAGCTCGACACGGCCGCGGTGTGGGGCGCAGGCCGGGCGGCGGCCCTGGAACTCCCGGACCGCTGGGGCGGCCTGGTCGATCTGCCCCCGGCCGGCGCACGGCCCGACCTCGACTGCCTGGCCGGCCTGCTCTCCGCGGGCACGGGCGAGGACCACATTCGCCTCAGGTCCGACGGGGTGTCCGTACGCCGCCTGATCAAGCCGGACCGGCCGACGCAACCGCCCGCCGACTGGACGCCGTCCGGCACAGTGCTGATCACCGGGGGCACCGGGGCGCTGGGCGGTCATGTCGCCCGCTGGGTCGCGGGGCTCGGCGGCTGCTCCCTGCTGCTCGTCTCCCGCCGGGGTCCGGAGGCGCCCGGCGCGCAGGAACTGCTGGCCGAGCTGACCGCCACCGGCACCCCGGTGCGGATCGTCGCCGCTGATGTCGCCGACCGGTCCGCCATGGCCGAGCTGGTGCTCGATGCGGCGGACGCGGGCACCCCCGTCCGCGCGGTGTTCCACGCGGCGGGAGTCGCCGACGAGACACCGTTGCTGGAGACCACCCTCGACCGGTTCCACGCCGTGCTGGAGGGCAAGGCGGGCGGTGCCCGGGTCCTCGACGAGGTGCTCGGCGAAGCCGACTTGGACGCCTTCGTCGTCTTCTCCTCCGTCTCCGGTGTCTGGGGAGGCGCAGGGCAGAGCGCGTACGGGGCGGGCAACGCCGTGCTCGAGGCGCTGGCCGACCGGCGCCGGGCACGCGGTCTGGCCGGCACGGCGCTCGCATGGGGTCCATGGTCGGGCGGCGGTATGGTCGACGCCGACCTGGAGCGACGGCTGCGACGCCAGGGCCTCATCCCGCTGCCGGTCAACGACGCCATGGCGGCGCTGTCGACGGCGGTGTCCCTCGGTGGGAACCGGGTTCTGGCCGACGTGGCGTGGCCGCGTTTCCTGCCGGTGTTCGCCGCCACCCGTCCGGCCCCGCTCTTCACGGCTCTCCCTCCCACGCCGCGCCACCCGACGGCGTCCGCCGCGACGGCCGCGCCCGGATCGACGGCCGAGAGGCTGGCCACCCTCCCGGCCGCGGACCGCGGCAAGGCATTGGCCGACCTCGTACGGGCCGAGATCGCCTCGGCCGTGGGGCACCACAACCTGAGCGCGGTCGACGCGGAGCGCCCGCTGGGCGAGTTCGGTTTCGACTCCCTCATGTCCGTGCAACTGCGCAACCGGCTTTCGGCCGCGACCGGTGTCCGGCTGCCTGCGACGCTGGTCTTCGACCATCCGACCGCCGGCGCGCTCGCCCGGCACCTGGAGAGCGAGCTTGCCACCGAGCCGTCGCCACGCCCCCGGCAGCCCGCCACGCCCAAAACGGCCGTCGCCGACGAACCCCTCGCCATCGTCGGGATGTCCTGCCGCTACCCGGGCGGCGTCGCGTCTCCCGAGGATTTGTGGCGACTCGTCGCGCAGGGCCGGGACGCCGTCACCGCGTTCCCCACCGACCGGGGATGGGACCTGGCGGGCCTCTACCACCCGGACCGCTCCCGGGCCGGTACCACGTACACCACTGAGGGCGGATTCCTCGACGATCCCGCCGGATTCGACGCGGACTTCTTCGGTATCTCGCCCCGTGAGGCGCTGGCCATGGACCCGCAGCAGCGGCTGCTGCTGGAGGCGTCCTGGGCAGCCGTGGAGCATGCGGGGATCGCTCCCCACACACTGCGCGACAGCCGGACCGGTGTGTTCGTCGGCACCATGTACAACGACTACTTGTCGCGTCTGAGCAGCACGCCGGAGAGCCTTGAGGGGATCATCGGCATAGCCAACAGCAACAGCGTCATGTCGGGGCGTATCTCCTACCTTCTCGGGCTTCAGGGCCCGGCGGTCACGCTCGACACCGCCTGCTCGTCCTCGCTGGTCGCCCTGCACCTCGCCGGCCAGGCGCTGCGCCGGGGCGAGTGTGATCTCGCGCTGGCGGGCGGAGCCACCGTGATGGCGTCACCGCACATCTTCGTCGAGTTCAGCCGCCAGGGCGGCCTGGCCGTGGACGGCCGGTGCAAGTCGTTCTCCGCCGACGCGGACGGCACCGGCTGGTCGGAGGGCGTCGGCCTGCTCGTCGTGGAACGGCTGTCCGACGCGCGTCGGCTGGGACACGAGGTCCTCGCCGTGGTCCAGGGCTCCGCCGTCAACCAGGACGGTGCGTCCAACGGCCTGACCGCCCCGAGCGGTCCCGCGCAGCAACGCGTCGTAGAAGCCGCGCTCGCGCAGGCGGGCATCGCCGCCACCGAGGTCGACGCGGTCGAGGCGCACGGCACCGGCACCCGGCTGGGCGACCCGATCGAGGCCCAGGCCCTGATCGCGACCTACGGCCGGGAGCGCGAGGCGGAGCGGCCGCTGTACCTCGGGTCACTCAAGTCGAACATCGGCCACGCACAGGCGGCGGCCGGAGTCGGCGGTGTGATCAAGATGGTGCAGGCGCTGCGGCACGAACTGCTGCCCCGCACGCTGCACGCCGACACGCCGTCACCCGAGGTGGACTGGTCGTCGGAGGCCGTGCGACTCCTCACCGAGGAACGCCCCTGGCCCCGAGGCGACCGGCCGCGCTTGGCCGGGGTGTCCTCGTTCGGAATCAGCGGCACGAACGCCCACATCGTGCTGGAGGAGGGCGATCCCCTCGACGGCGAGTCCACCGGGGGAACTCCTGTGCACGGCAAGTCCGCCGAGAGCGGCACTCCCCTGGACACGTCGGACGCCGCCGCGGCCCGGACTCCGCTGCCGTATGTGCTCACCGCCCGCAGCGCGGCCGGACTCCCGGCACAGGCCCGTGCCCTGCACTCCCACCTGCTCGGCCGCCCGGGGCTCGAACCGGCCGATGTGGCCCGGTCGTTGGTCACGACCCGGTCCCTTCACGACCATCGGGCGGTCCTGGTGGCCGAGGACCGGCAGGAGCTGCTCGACGCCCTCGCCGCACTCGCGGACCCGGCCGCGACGACGCCGCGCCGGGCGGTGTCCACCGGAACGGCCGGACGCGGGCGGGTGGCGGGCCTGTTCTCCGGTCAGGGTGCGCAGCGGTCGGGTATGGGGCGTGAGCTGGCGGGGCGTTTCCCGGTGTTCGCCGCCGTGCTGGACGAGGTGTGCGCGGTGGTGGATCCGTTGTTGGGGCGGTCGTTGCGGGAGGTGATGTGGTCGGGACCCGCGGAGGCGTTGGAGCGGACGGAGTTCGCGCAGCCGGCGCTGTTCGCGTTCGAGGTGGCGATGGCGCGGTTGTGGCAGTCGTGGGGCGTGGAGTTCTCCGTGCTGCTGGGGCATTCGGTGGGAGAGATCACCGCCGCGTGTGTGTCGGGTGTCCTGTCGTTGCCGGACGCGGCGCGGATGGTGGTGGCGCGGGGCCGGTTGATGCAGGCACTGCCGGAGGGCGGGGCCATGGTCGCGATCGCCGCAGGCGAGGAGGAGGTGGCCGCGAGCCTCGCGGACGTACCCGACGTGGCGATCGCCGCCGTCAACGGCCCCGAGGCCGTCGTCGTCTCCGGGACGGAGGCCGACGTGCTGCGGATCGCCGACCACTGGCGCGGGCTCGGCCGCAGGACGACCCGGCTGAGGGTGAGCCACGCCTTCCACTCACCGCTCATGGAGCCGATGCTCGGCGACTTCGCCGAGGTGGTCGAGAGCCTCACCTTCCGTGCTCCGACCATCCCGGTCGTCCCCGCCGCCGCCACCGACCTCTCCTTCGCCACGCCCGCGTACTGGGTGGCAAGCGCCCGACACGCCGTACGCTTCGCCGACGCCCTCAGCGGCCTGGACGGCGCCGACGTGCTCGTCGAACTCGGCCCGGACGCCGCGCTGGCGCCGCTGGCAGGGACGGAGAAGCCGGTCCTCGCCTCCACGCGACGCGATCACCCCGAGGTACGCACCCTGGTCACGGCGCTCGGCGCCGGGCACGCCCACGGCGTGTCCGTCGACTGGACGGCGGCGCTCGGGGAGGGCAGGCAGGTCCGGCTCCCCACGTACTCCTTCCAGCACGAGCGCTACTGGCTGGACGAGGACGCGGCGGCGGGCCGGGGCACCGGCTCCGTGGACGACGCGACGACGGCACGGTTCTGGCAGGCTGTCGAAAACCAGGACCTCGACGGCCTGACCCGCACCCTCGGTCTCGACGCGGAGACGTCCCTGCGGGCCGCGCTGCCGGTTCTGCAGGACTGGCACCGCACCAGCACCACGCTCGCTCAGGCCGCAGGCTGGCGCTACCGCGTCGCCTGGGACCGGCTGCCCACGGACGACACGGCCGTGGCGCTCGACGGCACATGGTGGATCGTCGTACCCAGGGAGGCCGCCGACACCACGACGGCCGACGCCGTGCGGCGGGCGCTCGCCGCCGCAGGTGCGAACCCCCGGGTCATCACCATCGATCCGCACCGCACGGACCGCGCGACGTTGGCGAAGGAACTTGCCGCGGCCGCCGACGGCACGGTGGCGGGGACGGTGTCCCTGCTGGCGGAGTCCGGCGGCGAGGACACCAGGCACCGCGGCGTCGCGGCCGGGGCCCTGGCCACCGTGGTGCTCCTGCAGGCCCTGCACGACGCGGACGTATCGACCCGTCTGTGGACGCTGACGCGGGGCGCCGTACGCACCGGGCCGGCGGACACCGCACCAAACCCCTGGCACGCCCAGGTCTGGGGCCTCGGTCGCGTCGCCGCCCTCGAACACCCGGCACTGTGGGGCGGTTTGATCGATCTCCCCGCCGAAGGGGAGCCGGCCGGCTTGGCCGCCGTCCTTTCCGGGACCGCCGGGGAGGACCAGGTGGCACTACGCGGGGACGGCGTGCGTGCACGTCGCCTCACCCCTGCCGACACGCACAACGCCCCGGGCGCCGACGCCCGCGCACCTGGTGCGGACCGGTGGACGGACGGGGCGGTGCTGATCACCGGCGGTACCGGAGCGCTCGGTGCGCACACCGCCCGCATGCTTGCCTCGCGGGGTGCCTCCCGGCTGGTCCTCGTCAGCCGTCGCGGTCCCGCCGCTCCCGGCGCCGAGGAACTACGCGCCGAACTGGAGACGCTCGGCGCGACGGTCGACCTGACGGCCTGCGACGTGACCGACCGCGACGCCGTCGGCCGGCTGGCCGAGGGCCTCGCCGCTGAGGGCACCCCCGTCCGCGCGGTGGTGCACGCGGCGGGTGTCGCCGCCGAACAGCCGTTGACGGAACTCGTCGGGGACGGCTTCTCGGCGGTGACCGACGCGAAGGTCACCGCCGCGGAAATCCTCGACGACGTGCTGGGGGACGACCTGGCGGCGTTCGTCGTCTACTCCTCCATCGCCGGCACCTGGGGCAGCGCGGGCAACGGCCCGTACGCCGCCGCCAACGCTCACCTGGACGCACTGGTCGAGCGGCGTCGGGCACGCGGCGCCGTCGGCACGGCTGTCGCCTGGGGACCCTGGAGCGGGGGCGGCATGGCGGACGACCGCTTCCAGGAGGAGATGCGGCGCCGCGGTGTCAGCGCCCTGTCACCCCAAGGTGCCACCGCCGCCCTCACTCAGGCCCTGGAGCACGACGACACGACGGTCACGGTCGTCGACGTCGACTGGGACCGCTTCGCCCGCGTCTTCGCCAGCAACCGCCCCAGCCCTCTGCTCCGGCACCTGACGGAGCCCGCCGCTGCGGCCGGCGAGGCCCCCGCCCGGACGGAACAGGCCGAGCGCCTCGCGGCCCTGGATGCCGTGACGCGGCGCGGCGCGGCGCTGGATCTGGTGCGCGCGGAGGTCGCGGGGGTGCTGGGCCATGCCACGTCGCAGGCCGTCGCCGTGGACCGCGCCTTCACCGACATGGGGTTCGACTCCCTCATGGCCGTCGAACTGCGCGCCCGGCTCGGCGTGGTCAGCGGCCTCGCGCTGCCGACCACCCTCGTCTTCGACCATCCGAGTCCCGCGGAGGTGGCCGACTTCCTCTGCGACCAGTTCGAACCCGACCGGGACGCCCTCACCAACGAGATCCTGGAGAAGCTCGACTGGCTGGAGAACACCCTGCTGGACGGCGCGCACAGCCAGGGCGCCCGCGCGCGGTTCGGCTCCCGGCTCGACGCCCTGCTCGCCCGGCTCGACCGTACGACGGCCCCACCCGAGAGCCGGCTGTCGGACCCGGCCACGGACGCCATCGAATCGGCGACCGCCGAAGAACTGCTCGCATTCGTCGAGAAGCATTTCGACTAGTTCCCGGTCCCGCATATGAGCGGTCCGCCCCGCAGCATTAGGGGCCCCTAGGGGATAGCGAATCGGTCCGATACCGGAGAGCATTCATCAAGAGGATTTGCGAAATATCTAGGAGTGAACATATCCCATGCATCTTCTCGTCAAGGGAGTTCAGCACCGGATTTCCAGCGAAATCCTCGTACCGAACTCTAAATATCATGCACACCGTGCGCTGATCCTCGCCTCGCTCGCGGACGGAGAGAGCCGGATCCACGGCCTGTCCGATGCCCGGCACGTCGAGTACACCGTTCGGCTGCTGCGCGACCTCGGCGTACAGATCGTCCGCGAGGGCGACACCTTTGTGGTGCGGGGGCTCGGCGGCCACTACCGGCCGGTCCAGGGCACCGTCTCGGCCGGAAGCTCCGGCACCACCCTCTATTTCATGATCGGGCTCGCTTCCCTGTCGCACCGCGCGGTCACGATCACCGGGCAGAAATACTTTCGGAACCGCCCCGTGGGCCCGCTGCTGCGCGCACTGGAACAGATGGGCGTACGCCTGGAATCGGCAAATGACTGCCCGCCCATTCATGTCCGGAGCAATCGGCCCACGGGCGGCGAGGTGACCATTCCGGGCACCTTGTCCCAGTGGATATCCGGACTGCTGCTGCTCGCGCCGTTCGCCACCGGCCCCACCACCATCACCGTGACGGGCGCGCTCAATGAACGCACCTATCTGGAGCTGACCGTCGCGATGATGCGGCAGTTCGGCCTGGAAGTGACCGTGGCCCCCGACTGGCGGCGCTTCGACGTGGCGCCGCACCAGAGCGTGCGGCCCACCGAGCTGACGTTGCCCCCCGACATCGGTTCCGCGGCCTTCGGTATCGCCACCGCCGCGCTGCACCCCTGCGACGTACTCCTGCGCGGTATACCGAGCCTGACCGGTGGCCCCGCCGACCACCCCGAGTTCCACTTCATCGACATAGCACGCTCGATGGGCGTCCCCATGGAACTGGACCCGGCGGCCGGCGGTGTCCGGATCCAGCAGGACGCCCCCCTGCTGAAGGCCGTCGACGTCGACTGCCGTGACGTACCGGACATGCTTCCGATCCTTTCCGCCCTCGCCACCTTCGCCCACGGCGAGTCGGTGTTCCACAACGTCGCGCACACCCGGCTGAAGGAGTCCGACCGGGCCGGCGTGATGCTCCAGCTCAACTCCATGGGCGGCGAACTGGAGTTGGCCGACGACACCCTGAGGGTGACCGGGGTGGAGGGTCTGGTCGGCGCGGAGCTGTCGTCGTACAACGACCACCGGGTGCTGATGTCGCTGGCCGTCGCCTCCTCGCGCGCCCGGGGCCACTCCACGCTGTCGTACCCTCACGCCTACCGCATCTCGTATCCGGGCTTCCTCGACATGATGAACGCCGTCGGCGTACCGACGTCGGTGGAGAAGGGCCCCGGACGCTCCGTCAGGAGCCGTGCCCGCAAACCCGTCCAGCCCGTCGCGGACCCGGACTACGCCTGCACGGTCACCCTGCCGGAGTGGCTGGCCCGGCACGCCGCGTCCCGCCCCGGTGACACCGCCCTCGTGGACGTACGCCCGGACGGCGACTCTGTCGTCACCTGGAGCGAGCTGGCCGGCCAGGTGGACAAGGCCGCCGCGCTGCTGCTCGAACTCGGCGTGCGGCCGGGCGAGAACGTGGCGTACCAGCTGCCCAACCGCCTGGAGTTCGTGGTGCTGTCGCTGGCGGCCCTGCGGGTCGGCGCCGTCTGCTGCCCGATCATCCCGTTCTTCCGGGAACGCGAACTCGGCTTCGTCCTGAGCCGCTCCGGGGCCCGCGTCCTCGTCGTCATGGACGAGTACCGGTCCCGGCGCCCCGCGGAGGAGGCCCTCGCCCTCGCCGGCGCCGGTGGCGAGGGCACGGCAGACCTGGAGCATGTCGTGGTGCTGGCCCGGTCGGGCGGCAGCAGCCGACTGCCACAGCCGCCCCCCGACGGCGTCCGCCTGCACGACTGGGGGACCGCCCTGAAGACGACGACGGTCGACCGGGCGGCCCTCGACGCGATCCACCCGATGGCCGCGGCGACGGCACAGCTGCTGTTCACCTCGGGCACCACCGGCGAGCCCAAGGGGGTGATGCAGTCGTCCTCGAACCTGGTCCGGGCTGTCTCGATGGAGATCCGGCATCTCGGCCTCGGTCCCGAGGACGCCGTCTGGGTGCCTTCTCCGCTCGCCCACCAGACCGGGTTCCTGTACGGGATGACGCTGGCGACCGTGCTGGGCGTGCCCCAGATCCTGCAGTCCGAGTGGGACGCGCGGCGCGCCGTCATCTCGCTGAACACGCACCGGGCGACGTTCGTCCAGGCCGCCACGCCGTTCCTGGCCGACCTGGTGAAAGCGGTCGAGGAGATCGGCGAGGCGCCCCGGCATCTGCGGATCTTCGTGGCCACCGGCGCCACCGTGCCCCGCTCGCTGGCCGAGCACGCGAGCGGGGTGTTGGGCACGAAGGTGTGCGGCGCCTTCGGCACCACCGAAACCTGCCTCGGCGCGCTGTCCACGCCGACCGACGCACCGGAGCTGCGCTGGGGCACCGACGGGCGCGTCCTCGACGGCGTACGGCTGCGGGTCACCGACGACCAGGGCGAGGTGCTGACACCGGGCGCCGAGGGCAACTTCGAGATTCTCTCGCAGACGACGTTCGAGGGCTATCTCGACCGTCCCGACCTGACCGCGGCGGCCTTCACCCCGGATGGCTGGTTCCGCACCGGCGACCTCGCGGTGATCGACGAGTCGGGCTACGTCCGTATCACCGGCCGGGTCAAGGACGTGATCAACCGCGGCGGCGAGAAGATCCCCGTCGCCGAGATGGAGCAGCTGCTGTTCGGTCACCCCGCCGTCGACGACGTGGCCATCGTGGCCATGCCCGACGAGCGTCTCGGTGAGCGTGCCTGTGCGTTCGTCGTTCTCAAGGACGGCGCGCTGCTCGGCTTCGAGGAGATGTGCCGCTACCTGGACGGGCACCAGGCAGCCAAGCAGTACTGGCCGGAACGGCTCCAGCTCGTCCCGGATCTCCCACGTAACCCGATCGGCAAGGTCCAGAAGTTCGAACTGCGGGACAGGGCGCGCCACCTGCGCCCCCATACCGCGCAATGACAGGAGAAGACGGAGTGCGACAGATGATGGACGAGCAGCAGTTCAAAGAAGTCCGTGCCGCGGTCGAGCAGTGGGTGGCAGGCCCGGGCGAGCGCTGGGCCGAACACCTCGAGGAGACCGGGGAGGTACCCGAGGCGGTGTGGACCGAGCTCAACGAGCTCGGGTTCCTGCGGCTCGCCGCCCCGGTGGAGTACGGCGGCCAGGGCCTCGGGTTCACCCAGTGGATGGAGCTGATGGAGATCTTCTCCCGCTCCCACGGTTCCCTGCGCATGATCGTGCACGTCGTCAACGGCATCTGGCGGTCGATGGACGGGCACGCCTCCGATGAACAGCGCAAGCGGTTCGTCGTGCCGGCTGTCCTGGGCGAGATCAAGATCGCCTTCGCCCTGACCGAGCCGGGCAACGGCACCGGAGCGGACATCACGACCTCGGTGGTCCGCGAGGGCGGCACCTACTACCTGTCGGGCCGCAAGCACTTGATCACGTTCGGGATGCGCTGCGACCACTACCTCCTGGCGGCCCGTGTCGCGGGCACCACGGGCCACGAGGGCACAGTCGCCCTGCTGGTGCCACGGAACGCGCCCGGAGTACGGGCCGAAGACTCCTCCCACACGATGGGCGTCACCGGTACCGACCACGCCTCGATCGTCTTCGACCGCACCCCCGTGCCCGTGGACCACCGGCTCGGCGAGGAGGGCCAGGGGCTGGAGGTGTTTCTCGGCGGATTCCTCACCCCGTCGCGGATATCCGTCGCGATGAGCTGCGTCGGCCTCGCCCAACGCGCCCAGCAGCTCGCCGTCGACTACGCCCGCTCCCGGGTGACCTTCGGCAAAGCGCTGACACAGCGTCAGGCCATTCAGTTCATGCTCGCCGAGAACGCGGCGGACATCGAGGCGGCCCGACAGCTCGTGCTGCACGCCGCGCGCCGCTTCGAGGAGGGCGCCGACGACGCGTCCATGCAGTCCTCGATGGCCAAGATGCACGCGGTGACGATGCTGACCACCGTCACCGACAAGGCGCTGCAGATCCACGGCGGGCTCGGCTACTGGAAGTCCCAGAAGATCGAGCGTGTCTACCGTGACGCCCGCGCGCAGCGCTTCGAGGAGGGCTCCAACGAGGTGCAAAAAGCCGTCGTCTTCCGCGAACTGCTGCGGCAGGCCGCGACCGTCACCACAGGAGCCGCGCGATGAACGACATCCGACAGGACAACGCGACCGGCGGCGCCAAGATCTCCCTCATCACGGGCGCTTCGCGCGGCATCGGACGCGCCCTCGCGCTCACCCTGGCCCGCCAGGGCGGCACCGTGGTCGTCAACTACAAGAAGAACGCCGAACTGGCCGAGAAGACCGTCGCCGACGTTGAGGAGGCCGGCGGCCGGGGCTGTGCCGTCCAGGCCGACGTCGAGACGGCGGAAGGCGTCACGGCACTGTTCGACGAGGTCGCTCGTCGCTACGGACGCCTGGACCACTTCGTCTCCAACGCCGCCGCCAGCGTCTTCAAGAACATCCTCGACCTCGGCCAGCACCACCTGGACCGCTCCTACGCCATGAACCTGCGCCCCTTCGTGCTCGGCGCCCAGCAGGCGGTCAGGCTCATGGACGACGGCGGCCGGATCGTCGCGCTGTCGTCCTACGGATCGGTCCGCGCCTACCCGACATACGCCGCACTCGGCGGGATGAAGGCGGCGATCGAGGCCTGGGTGCGTTACATGGCGGTCGAGTTCGCGCCGTACGGCATCAACGTCAATGCGGTGAACGGCGGCCTGATCGATTCCGACTCGCTCGCCTACTTCTACGGCATCGAGGGCATGCCCGACATGCGCGGCGTCCTGGATCGCATCCCTGCCGGGCGACCCGGCACCGTCCAGGAGATGGCCGACACCGTCGCCTTCCTGCTGGGTGAGGGCGCCGGATATGTCACCGGCCAGACGCTGGTCGTCGACGGGGGCCTGAGCGTGGTCGCACCGCCGTTCTTCGCGGACGCCGGCGAAGCGCTGCGGCTGCCGCCCCGCCCGACACGGGAATCCTGAGAGGGAAGAGGGGCGTGCGAGATGTACGACCATGTCTTCCGGGCCGGCGCCATCGGCACCATGATGCTGCCGCATCGCATCGTCATGGGCGCCATGCACCTCAACCTGGAGACCAGAGACGATGACGGCGCGGCCCTGGCCGCGTTCTACGCCGAGCGCGCGGCCGCGGGCGCGGCGCTCATCGTCACCGGAGGCGTGGCAGTGAACGCCGTGGGCGCGGGCGGCCCGGGGTACGGGGTGATCGGCGACTCCCGGGACAGGGCGGCCCTCTCGGCGGCGGTGCGTGCGGTGCACGACCGCGGTGGACGGATCGCTCTCCAGCTCTTTCACGCCGGGCGGTACGCCCAGCCCGGCGCCCGCGAGGGGGTCGGCCGCCCCGTCGCCCCGTCGCCGGTGTACAGCGGCTTCTCCCGCTGCACCCCCCGGGAGATGACCTCCAGGGACATCACCACCACGATCGACGACTTCGCCGAGGGTGCGTGCACCGCACGCGCCCTCGGGTTCGACGCCGTGGAGGTGATGGGGTCCGAGGGCTATCTGATCAACCAGTTCACGGCCCCGCTGACCAACCTGCGCGACGACGCGTGGGGCGGTGACGCCGAACGACGGCGCAGGTTTCCGCTGGAGGTGCTGCGCGGGGTCCGCGCCGCCGTAGGCCGGGACTTCCCGGTGCTCTTCCGCATCTCCGGGAACGATCTGGTGACAGGTGGCACTCCGCCCGGCGAGGTCACCGCGCTCGCGGTGGCGCTTGCCGAGGCCGGGGCCGATGCGCTCTCCGTCGGCGTGGGGTGGCACGAGTCATCGGTGCCCACCGTGCAGTCCCAGGTCCCCGCCGGTACCTGGGCGGCCGGCGGCAAGGCACTGAAACGCGCACTGCTGGCCGTCGGCCACAAGGATGTCGCGGTGATCGCCTCCAACCGCTTCCACCACCTCGCGCAGGCCGACGAAGCCCTGTCCGGGGGCGAGTTGGACTTCGTGGCCATGGCGCGGCCGTTCCTGGCCGACCCGGAGATCGTCGCCAAGTCGGCCGCCGGCCGCCCCGACCAGGTCAATCCGTGCATCGCCTGCAACGAGGCGTGCATCGACCGCTCCTTCGGCACCGAAAGGGTGTCCTGCCTTGTCAACCCCAGAGCCGGACACGAAGAGGAGTTTCCCCCACCACGGTCGACCCGCCACCACAGTGGGCCGTTCGGCCGCTATGCCGTGATCGGTGCGGGCATCGCCGGACTGGAGGCCGCCCGCACGCTGGTCGGCCTCGGCCACCAGGTCGAGGTGTACGAAGCGGCGGCCCACGTCGGCGGTCAATTCCGGCTGGCCTCCCAGGTGCCGGGAAAGGCGGAATTCGCCGAGACCATCCGCCACCACGTGCGGGAACTACGCGAAGCCGGCGTGCCGTTGCACCTGGGCCGTCGCATCGGCCGCAGGGATGTCCCGGAGCTGCGGTCGTTCGACGGTGTGGTGCTGGCCACCGGTGTGCTCCCCGCCAGGTTGTCCCTGTCCGGCGCGGAGCTGCCCCATGTACGGGACTACGCACAGGCGTTCGCCGATCCCGAAGCGCTCCACGGACGGACCGTCATCATCGGCGGGGGCGGTATCGCAGTCGATCTGGCGCACACCCTGACCACCGAACCGGATGCCAAGGTGACGCCGGAGGAGTTCCTGGCCCGGCATGGCGTGGCCGAGAACACTCCGCGGCCCGAGACGGAACCCGCCGTCCGCAGCGCGCTGCGCGAGGTGACGCTGGTGCGGCGTGGCCGGCGGATCGGAGCGGGCATCGGCCCCAGCACCCGCTGGGTCGTCATGCGGAACCTGAGGTCCGCCGGTGTGCGGATGCTCACCGGCGTGACCTACCGGGAGATCACACCCGCCGGCGTCATCGTCGCCGACGCGGACGGCAAAGACCGCTCCCTCGACGCCGACCACGTCGTGCTTGCCGTCGGTCAGGTCCCGGTACGGGACCTGGTCCCGCCGTTGCGCGAGGCCGGTGTCCCGGTCGTCACCGCGGGCGGCGCCGCGGGAACGGACGGGCTCAACGCCGTACGCGCCACAGCGGAAGGCCTGCGAGCGGCGCACCGGATCACCCGCGTCACCGTGGGGTGAGGACGTGCGGGAGTGGGGGGAGACAAGAAGGGAGCGGACTCGACTCCCCCACACTCCGGGACGGGTCGGTCTCAGCCGCTCTGTTCGAGGGCCATGAACACGGTGGAGAACTTGTCCAGCAGGTCCTCGCGATGCTGTACCTGGAGTTTTCGGTAGATGCGCGTCAGGTGCTGCTCCACCGTGCTGGCGGTGATGAACAGCTTCCCGGAAATCTCCCGGTTCGTGTGTCCCAAGATCGCCAGGACCGCCACGCGCCGTTCGGCGGAGCTGAGTTCGGCGAGTTCCGGGTGGTGGCGGACCTGGTGTTTTTCCCGACCGGCCCCGTGGGCGTCCGCGGTGACGAGATCGAGCAGCCGGCCTGCCTCGCACTGCTCGGCCATGCGCCGGGCCCGCTTCGACGTGGTCCGGGCGAGGTTCAGTCGCGCGGTCTCCCGGTAGGCGGCGGCGAGCTCGGTCAGCGTGTACGCGAGCTGCAACCTGCTTCCATGGCGTTCCAGTGTGTCCGCGGAGCTCTTCAGCAGGGAGAGCCGCTGGGCGTCGTCCTTGGTGGTCCTGGCCAGGAGGCGCAGCGTGGTCCCGTGGACGGACGACTCCTCCTTGGGTGGCTGTTTCAGCTGTTGCTGGAGAGCTTCCCGGGCGCCCGCCACGTCCCCGAGGGCCAGATATGCCTCCGCCATCCCGCAGCGCCAGGGCACCATCAAGTGGGTCTTGTCGGCGAGCACAGGCATCTCGATCCACAGGGAGGCACTCATGTCCCTGCATGACTCGAAGTCGGCCAACGCCGCGTGCAGCCGACCGGTCGCCAGGTGGTACCTGCCACGTGCGTGTACGTACTTCAGACCGCCACATCCCTGGTACGCCGCCGGGGGAATGGGACGGTCGAGCACCTCTGCGGCCTCCTGCGGCCTGCCCATCTCAGTCAGAGTCTGGACCAGCAGCGCCGCGATACCGGCGATCGGCGCACCCCATTCATGCCAGGGCTTGCGCGCGAGCGCCTTCTGGATCAGCCGGTACGCGGAGCCGAGGTCACCGAGCTCCAACGAGATCTTCGCCTGGAAAACAGACACAAGCGCCTCCCACAGCGGCGACGGATGCGCTTCGAGCGCCTCCGACAGGTGGGTGAACCACGGCCGCGCGGCGGGCAGTGAGCCCATACTTTCCAGCACGGTGGAGGCGAACAGCAGGCTTTCCACCGCGGAGGACTGGACTCGGATGCCCTGGAGCACCTGCTCGGCCCAGAAAATCGCCTGGTCCCGGCCGCGCTCATTCATCGGGTCATGGATTTTGCGCAGACCGGTGAGCAGCGAATGCACGTCGGCACCCGGCCCATAACGCTCGTCGGCCTCACTCGAAGAGGACAGTTCCAACGTCGCCCAGTTCATCGGCGCGCCGCTCCACAGGCTGTAGAGCGCTTCCGCGAGACCGACCTCGGCCGGATAGGGGGGCTGCGGAGCTTTCTCACGCATCAGGGGCATCAACTCTGCGGCGAGCTCTGTCAAGCCGTGCCACAGCGCCGCGCGCACCAGGAACGCCAGGTCCGTCGCGTTCAGGACACCGCGGAAGGCAGCGCGGCCCAGCGTCGGCAACAGGGAGGCCACCAGCCCGGGGTCGGTCAGCCAGGTGGTGCGCAGCAGCATCATCTCCACGGCGGAGCGCTCTTCGGGGCCGACGGCGGAGATCTTGGCCAGCTTGAGCAGCCCACTGGCCACGTCCGTACTGCCGCTCTTCAGGGCCTGGTTGACGAGGCTCAGGACAAGTGGCAGATCCCACGGCGCGCCGATCCTCCCCACCGCGGTGAGGTGCTCCACGACCTGTGCCAGGGGCGCGCTGTCCTCGAAAAGGACATGTGCTGCCCGCAGATGCAGCTCTCCACGCGCGGTGAAACTCTCGTCCTGGAGTAACGCTCGGCGCATTTCGGGCCGCAGGCAGTCGCCGGCCAGCATGCCGAGGTCGTTGAGCGCGCCGAAGACCCTGCTGGCCCTGGTGATGTCGATCCCGAGCAGTCGGGCCAGCCGTGGCAGGGAGGCGAAGTCGCCGAGGACGGCCACCGCGTGGGCGCCGCTGAGCATGCCGGGCATGTCCGTGTCGCTGATCATGCCCCGTACACAGTCGTGGAAGGCAGTGTCGACGGTCAGCTCCTTCCGCTTCGGATCGGCCGTCGTGAGCCACGTCCGCATCAGAACGTCGACGAGGAGCAGGTTGCCGCCGGTCAGGTCATGGATGTCATCGGCCATGCGGTTCGCTGCCGAGCACGGGAAGGAAGCGCGGAATTGCGGGACGTGCTCGGTGAGAGACCGGGCGATCTGCTTGCGTCCCAGGAGCCGCAGCCGGACCAGGCTGGTGTACGGCAGTCGCAGGATGTCCGTGCGCAGGTCGTCGCAGAACGAAAGGGCGCATCCTGTTCGCTCGGCCATGGCCAGCCGGATGCGCGTCCCCTTCAGTCGCCGCGCCACGAAGCGCAGGAACAATTGTGACGGGCCGTCCACATAGTTGATGTCGTCGACGACTATGAGCAGGGGACGTTTCGCCGCGACCTTCAACAGCCGGGCGTACACCCACTCATAGGTCACGCCGGACGGGTGCCCTCGACGATCCGCGAGGGACGACGAGGGGCCGGATCTGTTCGGTTGGTCTCCGCACTCGTCCGCCGCGTCCAACTGGTCCAGGATCTGCTGCAGGACTCCGAAGGGGGAACCGTACTCGTTCAGCCAGCCCGTCGCCCACAGGCTCAGCACTCCGGACTCTGCTTCCGATGCGCAGATCCGGTTGAGCGTGGTGGTCTTCCCTGCGCATTTCGGTCCACGAAGGAAGAGGAGTCCCCCATTTTTCTGCCAGTTCTTGAACTCCGGGGTTGCATGTTTCGACAGGACTACTTCAAGGATGTCGCTCACGGGGGTCCTCTCGCAAGACACAACTGCAAGTCAGCAGCGCACTATTGGCTTGGATGCGCGATGTGATGCGCATCGAGGAATGAACATCCGACATTGACGACGGACCGTATCAACCGGCCTGTCGCCCCTGGAATGCCTCAATGGCTGGATACTGAGGGTGAGTTCGGAAATATCGACCCCTCCCCGAGCCGTCGACCGGTGGTCCGTACGCTGCCGATCGCCGCCCTCCACGCGGTCGGACACCACACGGTGATCGCTCCTGTGGTCCCTGCCCACCCGCGGCAGCACACGGCTCACGGACGGAGCGTCACGGGCATCGGGCGCGTCCGGCCGACATGGCGCCTACTGTGCGACGAGGGTCGGCACCCTGGCCCGCTCGGGCGCCCTTCGGCGCTCCCGCACGGACCCAGCCGCCGGCACCTCCAGGTCGGGGGCGTGTTCGAGGATGGCGCGTTCCAGACGACGCAGCTCCCGGCACGGCTCCGGTCCGAACCGCTCCACGAGTTCGCTCCTGATGTGCCGGAACACCGACAGCGCGCCGGTCTGCCGACCGCACCGGTAGAGCGCCGGCATCAGCTGGCCGCTCAGCCGCTCACGAAGCGGGTCCTCGGCAACGCCGGCTGCGGCGCGCCCAGAAGCTCATGGTGGTGGCCGAGCGCCGGTCCGGCGTCGAAGTGCTCCCCCAGGGCGCCCAGCCGCTCGCTCTCCAGAGCGACCGGTCCGGGCCGGTGCGGATCGCCGTCCGCCAGTCGGCGAGTGCCGCACCCCGCCACAGGTCGAGCAGCCGGCGTTCGATCAGACCGGCGAGCGGCAACATCGCGCCGTCCACGCCTGCCTGAAGAGAGCCCAGTATCCGGAAGTGCACTTCAACCTCATTTCCCTCTGCCCCCGCCTTTTATCGTTCCTGACGGCCGGTCGACCGCGGAGACATCACCACGCAGGCCGTGGCGAGAAATCACCGCGGGTGAGGCGGCGACGGAAACGGAACCACGGTAAGTCCGAGGTCGGCACGCCCACTCTCCCTCACCCTCTGGTCATCGCTGCGGATTCTGCTGGCGTTCTGGAGATCTGCGCCGCCGCGAAGGGACTCGGAAAGAAAGGGTGTGCGGATACGTGGCAGCATCCGAACTCCTGTGGATGACGCTGACTTCCTCGGATTCGGAAGGGACCGGACGGACAGGTATGGCGGATCTCGCTCTGTCACATTGCATGGACGCCCGGTCCGGAGTCCAGCTTCCCAGAAGATCTTTGCCCTTTTGGACATGCCGGCGCTTCCTCCCAGGAGGCACAGCAGGCGGCAGTGGGCGACCGTGGTGAACGACCCGGGGCACCGTGGATGATTGCACAGAGGCCACGCTCGAGCGCCTCGTACCGGCCACGGGCGTCTGCGGTTCAGCGATAGTCCGTCGCGCCTCGGGCTTGAGCAGCGAGCGACCACCCAGGGCCCGGGTGCGTCCGGGAAAATCCTACGTCGCAACAAGAAAGACCTCACCGAAGACCAACCCACCCTCCTCAATACCGAGTTGGACAACATAGGGGCCTACGGACGGCAGATCCAGGCGGGCCTCCAGGCCAAAGAACACCTGCGCGACATGCTCCACCGCGCCGCCACCCACCCCCACGCCTCTCCGGATCGCTCCGGGATCGCCCACACTGCCGCCGAAGGCAACAACCGCCTCATCAAGCACGAAGCGCGTAACGCCTCCGACTTCCGGAGCCAAGAGAACCAACGCCTGCACTCACACCATGAAACCACTCGGCGGAGCCAGCGGCGGGCACACCCCCACTGAATTCGAAGGCCCGGTTTGCTCACCCCTAACATTTACGATTCCCCCCTAGTCTCCGCACCACCCCCCCTGTTTTCGCTTGCGCGCGATGTGCGCCTTTCGTGGGCTGTTTATAGTCAAGTCATCCTGCGACGGTGTCCCCCATCAGGCATTCCGGGAGCAGGGCCGATTCATGGCACTTCGGGATGTGTCCTGAAGGTGAGTGTTGGCTGGTTAATCGTCCAGGCCGCTTCGCCTGTTTCTCTGCATTCCGTACGTTCCCTTCCCGACACTCTGGAGGCTGTGGTGGGTAGCTCCGTCACACAGACACGCAATCCCGCCAGGCAGCAGCCCGTGTGGGCGGACCCCTTCCAGGCTGAGCGGGTACGGACGATCCTGGCCGACCGGCCCTCTCTGGTGAGGGCGGAGGACGTCCGCAGGCTCGGTGACCAGTTGGCGGGGGTGGCTCGAGGAGAGGCCCACGTCCTCCAGGCCGGTGACTGCGCGGAGAACCCCGACGAATGCACGGCGGAACATGTCTCACGCAAGTCCGCCCTGCTTCACCTGCTCGGCGATACCCTGCAGGCCGAAACCGGTAAACCGGTTGTCCGCGTGGGTCGCATCGCCGGCCAGTTCGCCAAGCCCCGCTCCCACCAGGTCGAATCGGTCGATGGTGTGGACCTGCCCGTCTATCGCGGTCACATGGTCAACACCCCCACGCGCGACCTCGCCGGCCGCCGCCACGATCCCCTGCGGATGCTCATCGCCTATCGGGCGGCCAACGACGTCATGGAGCACCTCGGCTGGCGCGGCACCGCCGGCGACACGCACCGGCCCAGGACCGGCACCTCGATCTGGACCAGCCACGAAGCGCTTGTCCTGGACTACGAATTGCCCATGGTCCGTGACCTGGGCGACGGACAACGTCTCCTCGGCTCCACCCACTGGCCCTGGGTCGGCAAGCGCACCCATCAGCTCGACGGTGCCCATATCGATCTGATCTCCGACGTGATCAACCCCGTTGCGGTGAAGGTCGGTCCCGCGACCACCCGGGCCGAGATCACGGCTTTGTGTGCTCGCCTCGACCCACAGCGTCGACCTGGCCGCCTCACGCTCATCGCCCGTATGGGCGCCGATGCGGCAGGCTCATGCCTCGCCCCCCTCGTCCAGGCCGTTCGCCGTGCCGGTCACCCGGTGATCTGGCTGTGCGACCCCATGCACGGCAACACCGTCACCACCCCCGACGGTCACAAGACCCGCCTGCTGCCCACCATGGCGGATGAAGTCCAGTCCTTCTGCCGGGCCGTCACCCTCTCCGGTGGCATCGCCGGCGGACTCCACCTGGAGGTCACCCCCGACAACGTCAGCGAATGCGCCCCCGACTTGCGCGTCCTCGACGGCCCCGCCATCCGGCGTACCACACTGTGCGATCCCCGCCTCAACCCTGAACAGGCCGTCTCACTCGTCTCCCTGTGGCGCCAAGGCTCATGAACGCGTGCGGCGGGCAGGCTGTCACCCGCCGAGCCCCAGACGCCGGGTTCGCCGGGACCCCGTGCAACTCGACTTCACCGCTGACGGGCCCAACCGACTCCTGTGGGCATGGGGCGGGGTGCTCTGAGTGATGCCGAGTGGGAACGGCTTCGGCCGTTCCTGCCGGTCAGCAACGGGCGTTGTGGCAGGTGGCGGGCTCACCGGCAGGTGATCGATGGGATTCTGCGCAGGGTGCGGACCGGGGTGCAGTGGCGTGATCTGCCCGAACGGTTCGGGCCGTGGAAGACCGTCTATGAACGCCCTCGCCTGTGGTCGGCCGACGGCACCCGGGAACGTCTGCTCCAACAGGTCCAGGCCGCGGCCGACGCCGCAGGCGAGACCGACTGGGACATCTCGGTGGACTCCACCAACCATTGTCCGCGCGCATCAGCATGCGGCCGGCGCCCGCACCGATCCGCCTCCGGCCGTGGGATCAAAGGGGGCCGCAGGGGTGGAACACCAGGACGAGATGCCGCGGCAGAGCCTCGTCGCCCGCTTGGTGGAAATAGTGCTGGAAGTGAGGGCCTGGGCCGCTCGCGGGGCGGGTTCACCAGCAAGCTCCACCTGAGCGCGGACGGGCACTGCCGCCCGCTGTCCCTGGTCGTCACTCCAGGTCAGCGGGCGGACTGCACCCAGTTCAAGTGGGTGCTGGAGAAGATCCGGGTGCCCAGACCTGGCCTGGGACGGCCACGCAAGAAGCCGGACGCGACTACGTCTCCTCGGCACCGCCACCGCGGCGTCCGTCGCCATCTGGCTCCGAACATGACCTCCTACGCAATCCGGCAGTAGACGCTCTGGTTCTGGCGCCGGGTGCTGCTGATGAGAACCGTCAGATCACTCACGATCGCGTCGGCGATCTCCGTGACGTGTTCGGCTGATCCCCGCAGGACCGGTGTCACAGGCGCACGGGCATGGCTCAGGCCGAGACAGGCGTACGGGACAGGGCGGTGCGCAGCGCGAAGACGCCGAGCAAGCCGCCTGACGCGAACCGCTGAGCGGTCATCACGCGGGGCCGGGCGGCCAGAAACCCCGACACCCGTGCTGCGCCCAGCATGATCAGAGCGTTCACGGAGATCCCCACGATGATCTGCACACCACCGAGCTGGAGCAGTTGCGCCCAGTCCGGGCCCGCCTGCGGATCCATGAACTGGGGCAGAAGAGCGGCGTAGAGGAGAGCGATCTTGGGGTTGAGCAGGTTGGTCAGGAGCCCCATCAAGAACAGGCGGGCGTCAGAGACCGGAGGCAGGTCCTGGGCCGGGGCGAAGGGCGAGCGGCCACCGGGCTTGAGCATGGCCCAGGCCAGGTAGGCCAGGTAGGCGGCCCCGGCGAGCTTGACCACCGTGAACGCCAGCGGCACGGCGGCGAACAACGCGGACAGGCCCGCGGCCGCGGCCAGCAGGTAGCACAGGAATCCCACCGCGGTCCCGCTCAGGCTGACCAGGCCCGCCCTGCGGCCTTGGGTGATCGCGCGAGAGGCGAGGTGGATCATGTTCGGTCCCGGCGTCAGGGCCATGCCCAGTTCGACCAGGGCCACTCCCCCCACTACGGCCAGGCTGATCACCGGTCAACTCCTGATCGTTTGCCGGGTGCCAGGTACCCGGAGTGGGGCGGCGCCCGGCTGCGACGGGCGGCTGCGACGCATCGGCGGTGCCTGCATCGCCTGCCTCAGGATACGGCCCTGCCGTTCGGTGTCTCCGTGCACCCTGACTCCAGCCGGCCGACGGCATCAACGACTGCAGCCGGATCGCCCACGATCGCGTCGGCGATCTCCGCGTGATCGGCCGGACAGCCCCTAGCGGTGTGCACGGAACCGGACCCGCCCGCCTTGGGCGGGAACGATGGTCACCGAGACGAGCCGGTTCCAGAGGGCCGGCCGGCTCGGGGACAGCCGCCGCGAGGATCTCCCTCAGGACGGTCTCGGTTTCCAACTGGGCCAGCGACACCCCGATACAGCGCCGCAGGCCGCCGCCGAACGGCGTCAGCGAGTAGGGCACCGGGTCCGTGCCGAGGTGGCGCTCGGGCCGGAACGCGTCCGGCTCGGGCCACAGCTCGGGGTCGAGGTGAGTGAGCGAGAACAGTGCCGCGACGAACGCGTGCCGCGGCACCGGCCGGCCGCCGAGTTCGGTGTCGTGCGCTGCGGTGCGCATGGCGTTGTAGACCGCGGGGCGCAGTCGGCCGGACTCCTTGACGGTCGCCTTGAGCACGCGGTCCGAGCCCTCGTCGAGGTCGGCGATCAGGGCATCGCGGGCGGCGGGATGGTGGGCGAGCAGATGGAGCGTCCAGGCGATCGTGGTCGCCGTGGTCTCGTAACCGGCCAGCACGAGGCCGGCAAGCTCGTCCAAGAGCTGCGCGTCGTCCAGCCCGGCCCCGTGCTCGTCGCGTGCGTCGAGCAGCATGGAGAGCACGTCGTCGCGGTGGACGTGGTCGGGCGCGGCCCGGCGTGCGGCGATCTCCTCGCGGGCCAGGTTCCGTACGGTCTCGCGGAGCCGGTGGAAGCGGCCGCCCGGGGAGAGCGGTCCGAGATCGCGCTGCAGCGGCTTGGGCAGGAACAGGACGGCCAGGTTGCCCATGGCGACGAACGAACTCAGCGCGTGCCGGAAGGTCGCGATGCGGGCAGGGTCCGTCAGGCCGAAGACCACCCTCAGAATGACGTCGAGCGTCAGCCGCTGCGCCCAGGGCCGCAGGGGCACGCCCTCGCCGGACAGGAGAGCGGGAAGCTCGGTGTGCACAAGCTCCCGCACCCGCTCCGTCCAATGGATGATGCGGGCCCCGTGGAACGGGGGCAGCAGGAGTTTGCGGTGGCCCAGATGCACGGGCGGTGGCGTGCAGATCAGCGAACCGCCGCCGACGGCGGGCGCCAGCAGGGCAGCGGCGTCACCGCCGGTGAACCGGGCGTGGTCGGTCAGCACGGCCCGGTTGGACGCGGCATCGGCCGCGCACACCAGGGCACCGCGGTAGGGGAAGGTGCGGAGCGAGAAGACCGGGCCGAACCGCCGGCGCAGGGAGCGCGCGTAGCCCTGGGGTTCCAGGAGCATCCGTGCCGTCTGCACGGCCCGCGGCGCACGGGCGGCCGGTGGGAAGAGCCGCGGCTCCCACGACGGCTCCCGGGTGAAGGCATCGTTCATGGCCGGTGGTACTCCTCGGAACGGTGGACGGGAACGGCGAGCCCGTACGACCGGCTCAGCCGAGCGGAGCCGGCTGCCACGGCCCCTCCGGGTCGTCGTAGGCGGCTTCGTAGCCGTCCGTGGCGAGGGGAGCCTGGAGGATTGCGTCCGGAATGGCGAAGGCTGCTACGAGGGCGAGTGCCTCGGGGGCCAGTGCGGCACTGACGCGGTCGACGGCGGGGGCCAGGTCCCGGACCGCTTCGGCGGTCAGATGCCCGTCCGCCAGCAGCAACCCCGCGTGGGGCGCGAGGCGTTGCAGTGCGAACAACTGGAAGAGCTGCTCGAGCGGGCGCCGCGTGGCGACATCGCTGACGCGATCGGTGGCGGCCAGGAATGCCTGGGCGGCCCGCCGGGCGGCGTACGCGTCGACGAGGTCCAACGCCGGGTTCACCGCATGATTCCAGCGTTCCATCGGGCCGGCGCTGGGGCAGCTGAGCCGGCTGCGGGCGTACTGGTGGCAGTACAGCTCATGGCGCACCAGCAGGTCGAGCAGGAGAGCACAGTCGGTCAGCGGCCCTGTGCGCGGGGCAGGCGTCGGGGGTGGGCTGTAGCCGCGCCCGATCAACATGTCGGCGCCGGCCTTCGTCCAGATGACCAGGTTGTCGCCTTCGGCGGTGATGGTGCTCTCGATCGGCGTGAGCAGGTCGACGATGCGGTTGGCCGACAGCAGCCCCTGGGCACCGCAGCGTTCCCGGCTCTCGACCACGATGTCCCTGGCCTGCCACGTGATCCAGCCCTTCGCCGCCGCGACGAGAACCTCCGCCTCGGCTGTCTCGGTGTGGTCCGGATCCGTACAGCGGCGGGTGGTCTCGCGCAGCAGGAACGTCGCCGCGTAGGCGCGGGCCGTGACCCCGAGCAGTCTGGTCTGGTGGCAGCGGTAGTCGAAGACCGGTACGCCGGTCCTGCTTGCCGGGGCGAAGGTGTGCCGGCGATGGGCATATCGCACGGAGATGGTGAGGCAGGCGCGGGCTCCGGCCAACGCCGCCGCGCTCAGGCAGAGCTTGCCTGTGGTGACGCGCTGGATGGACCGCAGGAACCGGCGGCGACGGCTGCCGAGCGTGCTGTGGAAGGCGCCGTCGGTGGTCAGGTCCGCGTGGTCGCCGGCCAGCAGCGCCGTACGCGGCAGTCCCACCTGGTCGAACGAGGTGATGGCGTGGTCGACGGCCGACCCGGGAATCTCCGAGAGGGGGCGCACCCGGATACCGGGCAGCGGCCCCTGTCCGTCGCGCAGCGGAACGAGGAACAGGAACACTCCGCAGTCCTGGTCGCGGACGATCAGCCGGGCCGCGACCAGACCGCTCTTGGGCCCGCCGGCGGGGCCGGTGTTGGGCATGAACTTCTGGGCGCCGAGCGAGGGGGTGTGCAGGACGAAGGTGTCGGTTTCCGTCCGGTAGGTCGCCGTGGTCTCCAATGCGGCGGCGTTGTTTCCGTAGCCGAGTTCGGTGATCAGGGCCGTGCCGTATTGCCGCAGCCGGGTGAACGGCAGGAGGTCAATCGTGCGTCGGGGGTCGAGGCGGAGGAGGCTGCCCAGGAACAGGTTGTAGTGGATGGTCGCCAGGGTGGTCAGCGAGCCGTCGACCACGCCCAACCACTCGTGGAGTGATACCAGCTGGTCAGTCGCTGTCACCATGCCCGCGACAGACTCGATTTCTTCGTTGACGACCCGTAAACGCTCATAGGCGAGTTCGGAACGCTCTGCGGGTGACAATCCATCGCGGTAGCGGAAAACGTCCCGACGGAAGACTTCCGTCCAGGGTCTGTGTAGGTCGTCGAAACGCCCGTCATAGAGCACTTCGGTCAGTAGCGGTACCTGCAATCGGTCCGCCGGGGCGGCGGTGCTGTGGGCCGTAGCGCAAGAGGCCCTTCCCACCGCCGCGATCGCGTCCAATGTGGGCTTACCTCAGAGTGCGCCGAAGAGCAGATGGCTTGGGGTGCCAGCCGGTTCCTCATTGCGGTAGAACTGCGCGGCGGAGGTCATGAGTTGGTCCTTCGTCAGCTGCCCGTCCTGCTCCGTCAGGCCATCGAAGGTCGCCCCGGCCTCGGTCGCGGGGACACCGATGGCGGCGAGGACAGTGACGAAGTCCTCCTTGCCGACCAGGCCGTCGTCATCCCGGTCTGCGAGGTGGAAGCCGGCCTGGTAGAGCGGGCCGACCAGGGTGTCGAAATTGACGCTCACCTGGCGCAGGGCCTGACGGAATTCGTCCCTGTCGATCCGGCCATCGCCGTCGGCATCGGCGGTCTCCCGCAGAGCCCGCCAGTAGTTCATCATCGCGTCGGCATACTTCTCGCCCTTCGCCGTGCGCTCCTCACTGGAGGCGGTCAGCACTCGGGCGGCCATCAGCTCGAAGTCCTCTTCGGCGATCACACCGTCGCCATTGACATCCAGCAAGGAGAAAAGCTTTTCGTACTTTTGATCCAGCAGTGCGCCCACGTGGCCCTCCAGTGCCGACAGTTCCCCCGAAGCGGTTCGAGAGTACGGCGTGCGATCGGGTGAATCGACCCATCACGGGAGCCTCGTTCGCGTGAAAAACGCTCGTCACGATTGACGCTTTCCTCGGTTCCGACGCACTTGCACAGAGTCCTGCCCCGGAACCGACAGGCGCCTGTCAGCCTCCCCGAGAAATGCGTCCCCAGCAATCCGTTGTCAGCAACCCGTTGTCAGCAACCCGTTGTCAGCAACCCGTTCTCAGCAACCTGTTGTGAGTGCCGTAGTCATCAAGTCTGTCCAGTGGCCGGGTCTGCTGCGCGCGAAGGGGTCTCAGCGCAGCCGGCGCACACGCAGCACCAGGTCGTCGGTATGGTGCGCGCCGGCGCCACCGTCGGGTGTCACGCGCGGTCGCTGCTCGTCCACCTCTACCTCCCAGTCGTCGTCGAGCAGATCGGCGACCATCGAGGGCCAGACGTAGTCAGCCGGGTCGAAGCCGCTTTCTTCCGCCTGCCGTTTGTCCATCCCCGCGTGGTGGACGAACAGCAGAACGCCGCCGGGCGCGACGGCCGCGAGGAGCGCTCGTTCGGCCACGGCGTCCGGCGTGCGCAGCAAGGCCGGGTACTGCGCGGAGACCAGGTCGAAGGAGGCCGGCGGAAGTGCGGCCTCGGTGAGTGCGGCGTGGACCCAGCGCACGGCGACAGCAGTGTCCCGCGCGTGCCCGGCCGCCCGTTCCAGCGCCACGCCCGAGACGTCGAGCGCGGTCACCTCCCAGCCGCCGCGCGCGAGCCAGACGGCGTCCGCGCCCTCACCACAGCCGACGTCGAGCACCCGCCCGGGTGTGAGCCCGGCGGCCTCGGCCACGAGCGCACCATTGGGCTGGCCGCTCCACACCTGTTGTCGGTCGGCGTACAGGTGGTCCCACTCCGCCCGTACCGCGGGGTCTCCCACGTATCCGTCGAGAGGCAAGGGGGCGTCGGACGCGGGCGATCCCGCTGCGATGTTGTCGGTCACGGGCACACCGTCGCCCACCGCATCCCCGTCACGCCACTCCTGTTGCCGGTCCGGCAAAACGGCGTCCAAAGGGCGCCGCACTGGCCGCGGACAACAGTTCCTTCACCGTCTTGCGCATCGTCTTCCGCGGTTGGACGATCCCACGGCGCTCCAGAGCCGCCAGCACCGTCAGGTCCTCGAGGACATCGTGTTCAAGTTCCGCACCGGCCTGCCCTGGAGAGACCTGCCCGCACGGTCCGGCCCCTGGCAGACCGTCCACGGACGCTTCGCCCGCTGGGCCGCCGACCTCACCTTCGACCGCCTCCTTGCCGCCGCGGGCGGCAGTCCCGGACGATCGTGGACTGGCTGGTCACCGGCGACTCCACGATCGTGCGGGCCCACCAGCACACCGCCGCCAAAGAGGGCTCGAAAGACAGGGTCTCGGACGCACCGACCAACTCGCGGGAAGCGCACGCCGCCATGAACGTCCCTGCAGGTTCGACAAAGCCGCTATCGGCGCCGCACCGTCGTCGAAGCTGCTTCCACCGCCTCACACAATGGCGCGGCACAGCCACCCGTTACGAACAACACCCCGACCGCTACTTCGCCGCGATCACCCTCGCCAGCACCTCATCTCGCTCGACCAGTGATCGACAAGACGCTCCCTACGGCCTGTCCGGCGGATCTTGTGACTACTAGGCTGCGACGATGGAACGCTTAACCGATGTACCCGAGCGCCTCGCCCGGTCTGCAGATCTGGCCCGGGTGAATGACTACGACAGTTTCGCCGAGGCGTACTCGGCGGAGAACGAGTGCAACCTCGTGAATGCGTACTACGCGCGGCCCGCGATGCTGAACCTCGCCGGAGACGTGGCCGGCCACCGGATCCTGGACGCCGGCTGCGGCTCCGGCCCCCTGTCCGCAGCACTGCGCGACCGCGGCGCCGTCGTCACCGGCATCGACACCAGCGCCGGGATGCTGGAACTGGCCAGGCGACGCCTCGGTGACGACGCGGACGTGCACCAGGTCGACCTTCGCGACCGCTTGCCGTTCGACGATGGCGCGTTCGACGACGTGGTCTCTTCGCTGGTCCTGCACTACCTGGAGGACTGGGGGCCGACGCTGGCCGAGTTACGGCGCGTGCTCAGGCCCGGCGGCCGGCTGATCGCGTCGGTGGACCACCCGTTCGTGGCCTACACGATCCAGGAACCTCGGCCCGACTACTTCGCGACCACCAGCTATACCTTCGACTGGACGTTCAACGGGCGGACCGTCCCAATGAAGTTCTGGCGCAAGCCGTTGCACGCGATGACCGATGCCTTCACCAGCGCCGGCTTCTGCCTTTCCACCATCAGCGAGCCGCAGCCCGACCCGGCCGCCGGTGAACTCTTCCCCGACGGCTTCCACGACCTTTCGGCCAAACCCTGCTTCCTGTTCTTCGTCGCCGAGGTGCCGCCTTCGGCCACCGGCTCGGATGACTAGCGAGTCGCGGATCACGAGCGGAGCCAGAGTCGGATCGAGGCGACGATGACGGTGCCGTGGAAGACGTAGGCGCTTTTATCGAAAGTTCTTCAGGGCATTGATGGTCCGCTCCACTTCGTTCCTGCGCTTGTAGAGCGTCTTGTCGAAGCCAGTGGGTCGGCCGCCCTTGCTGCTGCGGGCTTGCCGGCTGGCCCGCTGGTTCTTCGGCTCGGGGAGGGTGTGCTTGATCTGACGTCTGCGCAGGTAGCAGCGATTGTGACGGGAGCTGCATGCCTTGTCGCCGCCGAGGCGGTCCGGTCGCATCCGGGAACGCCCGCTGCCAGGCGCTTAACCTGGATGCGTTCCAGCACCGGGATGAGCTGGGGGCTGTCGCCCCACTGACCGGGAGTGATCAGCAGGGCCAGTGGCCGGCAGCCGCCCTCCCCAGCGAGGTGGATCTTGCAGGTGAGGCCGCCGCGGGAACGGCCGAGTCCCTCATCGGGCCGGTGCTGACGAGGAATCGACCGCCTCTTCGGGATCCGTGGCGCCTCGCGCGGTGCCTGCCCCGGACGCATGCTGGTGAACCGGGCACGAGGTGGAATCCACGCTCACCATGCTCCCGTCGATCCGTCCTTCGGCGTCAGCATCGGCCAGGACGGCCTGGAGAATCCGATCCCAGGTCCCGTCCGCGGACCAGCGGCAATGGCGCTCATATCTAGGGCGTGTATCAAAAGTGGATCTTGAGTGATGAATGATCTCTATTCATGGGGCGGGGAGACCTCACAGACGCACAATGGGGGGTGGTGCTGGAGCCGTTGTTGCCGAAGGGCACCAGGGTTGGGCGGCCGCATGTCTGGCCTCGGCGGCAGTTGATCGACGGCATACGGTTCCGGGTCCGGACGGGTATTCCGTGGCGCGACATACCGGCCAAGTACGGGCCGTGGGGTCGGGTCTACGACCTGTTCCGCCGATGGCAGCGAGACGGCACCTGGCACCGAGTCCGCACCCGGCCCCAGTCCCTGGCCGACGCGAAGGGGGCGATCGTGTGGGACCTGAGCGTCGACTCCACGGTGTGCCGCGCCCACCAGCATGCGGCCGGGGCCCGGAGGCAGGGTGATCTGCAGAAGGAAGCGCCGGGTGGCGTCTTCACCGAGCCCGGCGATCACGCGCTAGGACGGTCGCGCGGCGGCTTCACCACCAAGCTTCACCTGGCCGTCGAACAGGGTCAAAAGCCCATGTCGATCGTGGTCACGGCCGGGCAACGCGGCGACTCGCCCCCGTTCGAACCCGTGCTGGAGAAGGTCCGTGTTCCCCGCACCGGGCCAGGCCGGCCACGCGTCCGCCCCAACCGCGTACGGGCCGACAAGGCTTACGCCTCCCGCAAGAACCGTGCCTACCTGCGTCGTCGCGGGATCCGTTGCACCATCCCAAATAGGGCCGACCAGACACGGAACCGCAAGGAGCGTGGCTCCTACGGAGGCCGACCACCGAAGTTCGACTCCTCCGACTACCGCGAGCGGAACGCGGTCGAGTGCGGCATCAACCGCCTCAAAAGGCACCGTGCGTGGCCACGCGGTACGACAAGCTCGCGGTCCGCTACGAGGCGACCATCCTCGTAGCGGCCATCAACGAGTGGCTGCAATGAAGCTCAATCGCATCCCGCTACCGTTCTTCCGCAGTCGAATTACGAAAAGTGATCATTTGGCCAGGCTCGATCCGAGCCCACGGCAGATCCCGCATCCAGCCCGCCCACGCCTCGCGCCCGTACACCGAGATCAAGAACGCCTCCATCCCCGGCTCCTCCGCCGGAATCACTTCCTGCGCCGTGCCGTGCACTGTGATCTGGAGCCGCTCGCCATCGATGACCGAAGCCGAAACAGCGGGACGGGCACGCAAGTGCCGAAAGCGCAGGGAATCAGCGCCCGAGCCGAAGTGAAGACGGCCCCGGTAGAACAGCCCGTCAACAGGCCCAACCCGCGGCTCTCCTCTGGCAGTCGTGGTGGCAAGGGCCATCACACGCATTGAGCCCATCTCGGCGACCACACCTGCGGCGTCGAGCCGCCGTTCAGCGGTGACGATCGAGCGAAGGTGCGCGCCAGCCGAAGCATAAGAATGATCGATCAGGTGCTGAAGCCGTTCCAAGTCCTCAGGAGTCTCGTCCATCTCATTGAGCCTGTCAGATGGCTGCACTCCGAGCGAATGACTATCGAGGGTACTTCCGACACGCGCCCTAAGGCCTGTCCGGTAGTCCGCTACAGGCGCGGGGCGCGCGCCTCGATCCGGTGGTCGAAAGCGGCACCGCCGACGCCGACCGTGGTCACCCCGCCGTCGACGGTGAGGACGGCCCCGTTGACGTAGGACGCGGCGGGCGACAGCAGCCAGTCGATCGCCTCGGCGACCTCCTCCGGATCACCCGGCCGCCCGGCGGGAGTCAGCCGGTTCGCCTCCTCGTACGCCGCCTCGGCACCGCCCGCCAGCCCCGCCTCCGCCGCGAACCGCGCCATCCGCTGGTCGGCCATCTCCGTACGCACCCAGCCCGGGCACACCGCGTTGGCCCGCAGCCCCTGCGGCCCGTAGTCGACGGCGAGGGAGCGGCAGAGGTGGAGCAAACCCGCCTTGGACGTCGCGTAGGCGGCGTTGCCGACGCTGTTGCGGAGCGCGGCGACCGAGGCGACCGCGACCACCGCGCCGCGGGCCGCCAGCAGATGCGGCAGCGCGGCACGCAGCAGCAGGAACGGGCCGGTGAGGTTGGTCCGTATCACCTCTTCCCAGTCCTCGACCGCGGTGTCGCCGACCGCGCCGCCCCGCCCGATTCCGGCGTTGAGCACCACACCGTCGAGTCTCCCGTAGGCCGTCACCGTCGTCTCGACGAGCTCCTGCACGGCCTCGGGGTCGGCGGCGTCGGAAGGGTGGGCCAGCGCTCCGGTCTCCTCGGCCACCCGGCGCAGTGGCTCGGGCCGCCGCCCGGAGATCACGACCTGGTGCCCGGCGGTGCGCAGCAGCCGGGCGGTAGCGGCCCCGATTCCCGTTCCCCCGCCCGTCACCAGGACAACGCGCTGTTCCGACATGGTCGTTCGCCTCCGAAGTTGGTCGACTTCCGGTTCCCCGCACCTCGAGCATACGAAGCGCCGGCACCGCCGGGCCGACCAGGTGCCGCTGCCGTCGGCACCACGGCTGGGTGCTGGGCGAGGAACGACCGCGGCAATGGCAGCGACGAGCCAACGACGGTTAGTACTCCAGCTGTAGATCGTGATCAGGCTCATGAGAGGCCTGTGCGCGGTGCTGCTCTACGCTGCCCTTCATGATCGCCAAGCTGCAGTGTGTGGTTTTGGACTGTGCCGATGTCGTTGAGCTGTCCCGGTTCTACCAGTCGCTCCTCGGCGGCGTAGTGAACCAGCCGGATCCGCGGTGGTCGCTAGCCGACGACTGGGCAACGCTCCACGCCGACAGTGGGTTCGTGCTGGCCTTCCAACGCGTGGAAGACCATCAGCCGCCACGGTGGCCGGACCCCGCTCACCCCCAGCAGTTCCACCTCGACCTGGGGGTCAAGGACCTGGACCAAGCCCAGGAAGACGTCCTCAATCTGGGCGCCACACTGCTCGATGAGGGTGGCGGAAAGCGGAGTTGGCGCATCTTGGCTGATCCCGCAGGACACCCGTTCTGTCTCGTCCGGGACTGACAGGAGACACCGAAGGGCGCGGCCACCGTTGATCATCGTGAGTTGTGTGGACAAACAATGAGACGGTGGCCGCAGGTCACAGCATAGATCCCGCGCGCTGGCGGGAGGCGTTCGAGGGCCTGATGGAGCGGCTGGCGGGCCGGTTCGCCCGGGTTGAACCCCGGCGCCGGGCTGGGAGGTTGGTCCTCGGGTTGCTGGCAGACCTGCCGCGCAAGAACTGCTGGACGATCGCCGAGTGGGCCGGGGAGGCCACCCCGTACGGGATGCAGCACCTGCTGTGCCGGGCCGCTGGGACGCCGATACCGTCCGTGACGATGTCCGCGACTACGTGGTCGAGCACCTCCGCGACGATCAGGCGGTGTTGGTGGTCGATGAGACCGGCGACGTGAAGCAGGGCACCCACACGATCGGGGCCCAGCGCCAATACACCGGCACCGCCGGCAGAATCGAAAACTCCCAGGTCGCTGTCTACCTCGTCTATGCGGGGATGCGCGGGCACGCCGCTGTGGACCGGGAGCTTTATATCCCGCGCTCGTGGACGGCTGACCTGGATCGCTGCCGACGGGCGGGGCTGGGCGGGCAAACCGCCTTCGCCACCAAACCGGAGCTGGCCGCCATGATGATCGAACGGTTCCTCGACGCCGGGCACCGTGCCGACTGGGTGGCCGGCGACGAGGTCTACGGCGGCAATCCCCGTCTGCGCTCCGCCCTGCAACAGCGCGGTATGGGCTATGTCCTCGCGGTGGCCTGCTCAGCCGAAGTACCCACCCACGCAGCCAAGTTCCGTGCCGACGCCCTGGCCGCGAGACTGCCGAAGCGGGCCTGGCAGAAGCTGTCCGCCGGAGCGGGCGCCAAGGGCCACCGCCTCTACGACTGGGCCGTCATCGATCTCACCGCCCCGGCCCCGGGCAGCTGTCAGCTGCTCATCCGGCGCAACCGCACCACCGGCGAACTCGCCTACTACCGCTGCTTCTCGTCCCAGCCGGTGCCGTTGACCACGCTGGTCAAGGTCGCCGGGAGCCGGTGGCGGGTGGAGGAGACCTTCCAGTCCGAAAAGGGACTGGCCGGACTCGATGAACACCAGGTCCGCCGTTACCCCTCCTGGGCCCGCTGGGTCACCCTCGCGATGCTCGCCCACGCTTTCCTCGCCGTCGTCCGCGCCGACGAACACACCCGCCACCCCGCTCCGGACGACCTGATCCCACTGTCCTGCAACGAGATCCAGCGCCTGTTCATCACACTCATCGTCCAGCCCGTCCACGACACGGCCCACCAACTAGCCTGGTCTGACTGGCGGCGCCGCCACCAGGCACGATCACGTACCAGCCACTACCGGCGGCAAGCCGCAATCCAGACATGAAGATCACGATCTACAGCTGGAGTATTAGTCGGGGGAACGGTGAGGATTCCGCCATGCACCGAAGCCGTTCAACGCCCCGGCAGGACATATGTCATCCCCAGGATGCGATGCATGGTCCGGCAAGGCCGGCTGCCGACCCTCGTAGGCTCCACATCATGTTCACATCCCGCAAAGTCGGACGAGACGGATCCTGAGAAGTCATCGTCCTCAATAAGTCCCGGGGCATGCTCGATGGCTCGCACATGTATCACTTCGTCGAGGTCCGCCTTGCCGACCGACGGCGAATCCGTGATGGTCCGGATCAGCCGCCGGCTCTGGAAGTCGATCGTGCTCAATGAGCCTCTGGGTGGCCGGCCATGGCTTACCCGCACCGGCACCCTGCCGGGTCGGATACCGGCCGAGCGGAGAGGTGAGCTGGAAATCGGCGACAAAGAGCCGCGTGACCGCCAACGCGCTTGATTTATGCTGTAGTTGAGGCTTGATTTGGCAGCGATGCGCGGTGCGCACGGGACCGTCGCGGCGGACAGGCCATCTGGGCTGTGGAGGGCAGTGACAGCCTTCACGACGAGGGCGAAACTAGCGAGGGGGCCGCGGTAGCGGGTGGCGAATATCTTCCAGTCCTTCAGGTGGGCGATGGCTTGCATTCGACTACGGCCCGGAGCGTGTTGACGGAGCTCCCGCAGCCGGATTTCCGCCGCTGAATGGGACTTCTTCGTCCCGGTCGGCGACGACGTCATCGACCGGGACGTGGAATTCTCGACAACATCGGTACCGGCCTCGCCGCGAACCACACTCCAGGAGCAGGGAACGCTGCCGCATCACCTCCCCCACGCTGGGCGGATCCGATGCATGGCCAGATACTGCACTACGTGACAGATTGGCCGGTTTTAAAGCCATGAGGTTGTCGGGGAGTTACCACGGAGACATGATCACTGCTCGTATCCACCTGATCACTCATCCAGGAGCCGAGACGTGATACGCCGAACCGCTTTACGCGCCCTCACTACCGTCGCCGTGACCGTGGCCCTCGCCCTGCCGCTCACCCAGGGAGCCCAGGCGGCCGCCCCGGACACGGCCACCCAGGTGACCGCCGCCACCGCCGCGCCCGCCACCGCCGCCAAGATCAACGCGGCCGACGACAACCCCTTCCGCTGGATGCAACTGGACGGCCTGCGGGCCGACTTCCAGTTCATGTGTCCCGCAGGCCACTGTGCGGGCTTCTGGTCACTGGTCCTGACGGACACCGTCGCGCAGCAGAAGTTCGAGGGCCGCAAGTTCTTCGTCTACGCCCCGGCCACGGGTGAGTTCAGCTTCTTCCTCGACACGGACATCGCCGTGCGCACGGTCGACCACCCCGGCCAGGTCCGCCTGGTCGACACCGACTTCATGCGCTCCCACCCGCGCGTCGAGGTCCGCTACGGCGACCCCGGCCACCCGGACCGGGCCCGCGTCGTCGCCTCGGCGGCGACCCTGATGTAGCGAGCCACTGGCCACGCCCGACGCGGGCGGCCGGCCCCGCTAGCGGGCGACCTGGTCGCGCCCAGCCGGCCTGGCGGCTTCCACGGTGATGACCGGCGACGACCGGACCGCCACCGCCGTCTCTCGCATGTACTACATCTTCTTCCGCCTCGCGGCAGCGGCCTTCCTGCCGCCGGCGCAGCGACGCAGGGCAACGCGACCAAGGCCCTGCGCGGCAGCTGGCCGCAAAGCCCTCCATTGCATCGTTCTCTCGCAGGCCCTCGTGCCGTGAGATTTCACCATAAGGGAGTTATTGATTTTCATGTATGAACGCCGGAGATTCCTCGCGTTGGCCACTGTGGGTGCGGTCATATGCGCCGCTGGGCTCACGCCGTCGGTCAGCCAGGCTGCCAGCATCGGCGGCGGGGAAAAGGAGGGGTCCTACGCCGAAACGCACGGCCTGACGGCGGATGACGTCAAGAACATCAACGCACTGAACGAAAGAGCTCTGACTCTGGGTCAACCCGGCAAGTCTCCGACGGAATTACCGCCGAGCGCCGGCGCTTTCTTCAGGGCCGCCGACGACAGGGAGACCCCTCCCGCCGAGCCGCTCAACAGGATACCTGACGCGTACCAGGCCTACGGAGGTAGGGCCACTACGGTCGTCAACAACTACATACGTAAGTGGCAGCAGGTCTACAGTCACCGCGACGGCAAGCAACAGCAAATGACCGAAGCGCAGCGAGCAGAGCTGTCCTACGGTTGCGTTGGCGTCACCTGGGTCAATTCGGGCCCCTACCCGACGAACAACTTGGCGTTCACGTTCTTCGACGAGAACAAGTACAAGAACGACCTGAAAAACACCAGACCCCGACCCAATGAAACGCAGGCGGAGTTTGAGGGGCGCATCGCCAAGGACAGTTTCGACGAGGGGAAGGGTTTCAAGCGGGCCCGCGATGTAGCGTCCATCATGAACAACGCCCTGGAGAATGCCCACGATGAGGGGACTTACATCGACAACCTCAAGACAGAGCTCACGAACAAGAATGATGCCCTGCTCCACGAGGACAGCCGCTCGAATTTTTACTCGGCGCTGAGGAATACACCGTCCTTCAAGGAAAGGGATGGAGGCAACTACGACCCATCCAAGATGAAGGCGGTGATCTACTCGAAGCACTTCTGGAGTGGGCAGGACCAGCGGGGCTCCTCAGACAAGAGGAAGTACGGCGACCCGGATGCCTTCCGCCCCGACCAGGGTACAGGCCTGGTCGACATGTCGAAGGACAGAAACATTCCGCGCAGTCCCGCCAATCCTGGCGAAGGTTGGGTCAATTTCGACTACGGTTGGTTTGGGGCTCAAACAGAGGTGGATGCCGAGAAGACCATATGGACCCACGCCAACCACTATCACGCGCCCAATAGCGACCTGGGCCCCATGCACGTATACGAGAGCAAGTTCCGGAACTGGTCTGCCGGGTACGCAGACTTCGACCGCGGAACCTACGTAGTCACGTTCATACCCAAGAGCTGGAACACCGCACCCGCCAAGGTGGAGCAAGGCTGGCCGTAACAGAATCGGGTAGCTGAACAGGGCCGCCCGGCCCTGTTCAGTCCTCCCGGCCCGCCACACATCGGCGGCCATCCCGGATGTACTACGGCCTCTGCTGACTTGTGCCCGGTCAGCCCAAGTCTCTCGACGCGGGCCATCGGCGCGTAGACAACCCCAGCACAACCGACACCCGTACCCACGGCGAACATGCCCAGGGTCAGGACGAACAGGCTCATGCTGCAGCGATATGCATACCTTCGTCCGAGCTGTTGTCGGATTCCTCCATGGGCGTCGGGGGCGGCTGCGACGTCAGGATCAGCAGCCCGGCCACGTACCGACAGACGAGATCAGATGTCCCTTTATTCAGCACTTTTGTCGGACCGTGGCAGACTCGCTGCAATGGACATTTCGGCAGCACGCCTGCGGGCACTGCGCGCGGCGCTCTTCACGGCGCTGTGCGTGACGCTGTCCGCCACGGGTCATGTGCTGCTGTCCCGGATGCCGTTGCCGCCGCCCCTGGTCGCCGCGCTCTCGGTCGGTGTGTTCGCGGTGGCGTACGTGCTTGCCGGCCGGGAGCGCGGCTTCTGGTGCATCGCCGCGTTGCTCGTCCCGCTGGAGCTGGCCGCTGACGCGGCCTTCGATGCGGGCCAGCGGGCTTGTTACGGGTCGGCCGGCGGGCCGGTCACCGGACCGCTGCGGTCCCTGGGCATGGATGTGCTGTGCCACACCGGCAACCTGGGCACTCCCCTGGAGCCCGTGTCCGGGGAGGGCCCGTCGCCCGCCGGGACCTGGCTGCTGCTCCTCGTGCACGTCGTCGTGGGGCTGCTCGCGGCGCTGTGGCTGCGGCGGGGCGAGGCGGCGGTGGCCCAGTTGCTGGGCGCCGTGGGGGCGTTCGCGTTTCGGCCGTTGCTGAAGGCGGTGGCCGTCGTCCGGGCGCTGCGCCTGCCGCATCGCCCGGCGGCCCGGCCCGCGCGGACCGAGCCGGTCGCCCTGGCCGCTCCCCTGCTCGTGCACTGTGTCGTGCGGCGTGGACCGCCCTGTTCCGTCGCTGCGTAGGCCCCGGCCCGCGGCTTTCGGACAGGCAGCATCCACACTTGCCCTGAGAGCAGGACAGTCATGAGCACTCGCAACAGCCGGCCCAACAAGCAGACAGCCCGTGAGCGGCTGCGCGCCGAGCGCGAGCAGCAGACGAAGACGGAGAAGGTGCCCTACAGTGCCGAAGGCATGACAGCACTTGCATCCTTCACTTTCGTACGCCACATCGACGGGCTCCGCTACACCTTCGCACGCGACGGCGAACGCAACGGCCGCCCCGCCTACCGCCGAACGGACGGGAACGTGTGGTGTGTCCGGTCGCCGACCGACGGCTGGCACTGCGAGATCGCTGACGGCCTCGTCACTGCCCATCCCCTCAACAGCCACGCTGACGAACCCGAACCTCCGACCACCGTCTGGCGCAGCTTCAAGAACGACCGTTCCTACCTCTACGACCTACAGCCGCTCGCCCCCGAAGCATGATCCGCCGGACAGTGCCTACCTGCTCAAGGTCGCCGACACGGTGCCCGCCCTGAAGGGCAACGCCACGTTCCGGGACGCCGTGAAGGCCGGTACGTATCACCGCTGGGCGCTGGAGATGTCGGAGAGCTTCAACACCTGCAAAGTGGTCACGCCTACGGTCAAGCTGGACGACACGGTGCTGGGCACCGACACCCCAAACGGCAAGGCCGCCCCGGCCTCCCCGGGCGCCTTCAACGCCGAGGTCGACAAGGCCATGAAGTCAAAGTCCTGACCGAAGCGGCGCACACCGCCCCTACGAAAAGACCCCCTCGGACGAGTATCTCGCAGCACGCTCTACGGGGCGGTGAAAGACCGAGCCCCTGCTGGCTGGCGCGAAGGGGGGCGCCTTCGACCATCTGACCTGACATCCGCATTTCGTGACGTAAGACGGCAGTGGACGAACGGCGGCGGCCGACCCCAGCGTGAGTGGGGTCGGCCGTCTTCGCAGACGGACCCTCGCAAGAATGCTGGTGAAACCTGCTCCCCTCCCCACCCCTCCTGCCCTCCTGGTCCGGACGCGAACAGACCGGCCCAGGTGCTGCCGGCGGTCCGGACCGGCAGCACGAGTGAGCGCTGATTACCGATGAGGCCCTTGCGTTCGGCAGGATGAGCACCATGACCGAGATCCGCACCCCCCGCCTCCTCCTCCGCCGCTGGCATGACGACGACCTCGCGCCTATGGCGGACATCAACGCCGACCCGCGGGTCATGCACTGGATCGACGACGGCTCGGTGCACGACCTGGACCACACGGCGGAGGCCATCGAGAGGTGGGAGGAAGAGTGGGACGAAGAGGGATTCGGCCTCTTCGCCGTCGAGCTGCTGGCCTCGGGTGAACTGGCCGGCTTCACGGGTCTGTCCGTGCCCGAGTTCCTGCCGGAGGTGCTGCCCGCCGTGGCGATCAGCTGGCGGCTCGGCTCACAGTTCTGGGGCCAGGGATACGCGTCCGAAGCCGCCCAAGCCACCCTGGAGTTCGCGCTCCAGGACCGTGGCCTCGACCAGGTCATCAGCATCAACCGGGTGGGTGACGACGCCTCCGAGAACGTCATCCGCAAGCTCGGCATGGTGCCGGAACGCGAGACGGCACACCCGGTGTACGGCTATCCGCTGCGCGTTCACACCATCGATCTCACCGAGTTCCAGGCCTGAACCGAGGCCGAGCCATCGGAATACCAGGAGACCGCCGACCGCTATCATACTTCCCCGTCCGCGTTGACCGCCACGAGGGTTTTGTCGAGTGGCGCGACGTTGTCGAGCTCGAGGTGCCCCGTGATGGCGACGAACATCTGGTCTCCGTCGGGGTGTGGTTCGTGCTGCTGGCCAGGGCTACCGCTCGTTACGGGCCGGCCGACGGCCGGCTTGGCCCCGTATGCGAAGCCAGGTCGACGAAACCCACCCTCCGCTGTGCCCCCTCAAGGATGACTGCCTCGCCTGAACCGCTCACGCCCGCCGGCTTCCCGATGGTCCGGCGGCGATCGAGGTCAGGCAGGCCGGCACTCCAACACCGTTGCTGTACGGGAGCGTCGTGGCTTCAGCCGATCTCACTGCGAGGTCCACGTGCCGGCGGCTCTGCCGCCTCGCAGAACAGCGGTGCCTGGCGAGCATGGACTGCTGCCTGCCGACCCTGGCCGAGGAGTTCTCGGAGCACTGGAATCTGCAACGGGACGGCCCTTCCGCGCATGGGGCTGTGGCACTCGTACTGATACCGGAGCGACGTCGCTTCTCGTGAACATCTGCGGGCCCGCGGCCTTTCCACCGCCGGGCGAACCGGATCGACAGACACTGCCGCGTGCAGTAAAGAGCAAGCCAGGCGTGGCTTGATCTCGCCCCTGGCGCATCGACGGTATGGGCGTCATGATCAAGTTTGCGCCAGGAATCGTGGGCGCCCGTCAACCGCTCGCACACCAGAGGATGATCCACAGTGTCGGCACGCGAACTGCAAGAGCAGCTGAACACCCTTCGGGAACAGCTGGAGCAGAACCCGCCTCTTTCTCTGGAGGAGCGCAACCACCTCAAGGATCTGATCCAGCAGATCGACGCAGAGATCGAACTCGAAACGGCGACGAGGGACACCAACCTTGCGCACGGCGTGCACCTGACCGTCGAACGGTTCGAGATCGACCATCCCGGTCTCGCCGCAACCTTGCGGAACATCGCGCTGGCCCTCGCGAACATGGGCATCTGAGCCGGAAGCCAGACGCTCAGAGCCGGGTCCCGACCATGCGGGTGGCGGGGCCCGGTCCTGCTTGTATGGACACTCAGACTTCGCGGCCACATCGCGGCGCGCGCTGACGACCGCGGCGCCGCCGCCCAGGACCGGTCAGGTTCCCGGCGGTGACCACGAGGGCGTGTCGAGCATCGTCACTCCAGTTCGTCCAGTTCGTCCAGCATGAAGGATCCGTACTCGGGCTTCCCTGCCCGTTCGTAGACGCAGTACTGCACGCCCACGCCGGTGGCGCGGGATTCCGTGAGCGTCCAGGCGGAAGGCGTGGCGCCCTCGGCGAAGAGCCGCTTGCCGGTGCCGAGGATCACAGGGTTGACGAGCAGCCGGTACTCGTCGACGAGGTCGTGCTGCTGCAGGGTGCGGATGAGGTCGCTGCTGCCCTGCGTCATGATCACGCCGTCGAGCCGCTCCTTGAGCTGTGCGACGGCCTCTGCGGCCTCGCCCTTCAGCAGATGGGAGTTGTGCCACTCCAGGCTGTTGCGGGTGCGCGAGGCGACGTATTTGGGCATGGCGTTGAGCTTCACGGCGATCGGGTCGTTCTCGTCGGTGATGCGGGGCCAGTGCGCGGCGAAGATGTCGTAGGTCTTCCGGCCGAGCAGGAGATGATCAGCGGTCCGCTCGAAGACACCCCGCATGAGACGCATGAAGTCGTCGTCGACGTATGGGACCTGCCAGCCACCGTGCTCGAAGCCCTCGTCGACATCCTCGCCCCGGCCGCCGGGGGCCTGCATGACGCCGTCCAGGGTGACGAACGCGGTGACGATCAGTTTGCTCATGGTGCTGCCTTTCGGGTGCGGAGTGTGCCTGTACGTGGAATGACTCCTGGACCGGCGAGAACTCATCGGCCGGCCGCGCGACCGGCCGGGTCCTGTGCTCTTTCCGTGATCGGCGGACCGCCACACGCTACCTTGGGTCGGGAGGGGCGCCGGCTCCTTCGAACCGCTCACGGGCTGCCCCGGCCCGGTCCGAGGAGCGGGCAGAGACCTCGCCGCCGCTCGACCGCGCGGGCCCGGCGGCCGGTCCGCGCGAGCGTCCACCCACCGGGCACCGGCCACGCTCGGTGTCCGCGCAGCAGACAAACAGGGGGCACAGACGCGGCACACACCGGCGACAACCCAGGACCGCCGCGACGCCCCCGGACCGGAGCAACACGCAGACCGCAGCGGCCGGAGAATTCCACCCCCACTTCGCATCAGTTAGCGCCACCACCGGACCGACGACGCGATCGTGGGAGCGGACGGATGAAGCCTGCACCGGCGACCTGGTGGTGCTGGAGGCCGAAGCGGCAGGAGAAGCCCCCCGCCATGCGGTCCCTCACCCACAGCTGACCGATCTTGAAACGGCCCGTGGTGAATTCACTTGGTGGTGGTGTCGGGGAAGGACCTGTCGCCGAAGAGGACTCGGCTTGCCGCCGCCTGGCCGAACGGTGTGCGCAGCAGGGCGAACGCCGCTGCTGCCACGGTCGGCGTCCGTACCTGGGCCAACCCCCGGCGCAGCATGAGTCGTCCGCGGAAGTGGGTGCGGAGTGCGGCTCCGTCGTAGTGGGTCATGGAGTCTGGCTTACCGGTGCGCAGCGCGTCGCTGAGGACCTCGGCTGCCAGTTCCGACTGCCGTAGGCACGGGTCCAGGCCCCCGGCGGTGAGTGGGGAGACCGCGCCTGCCGCGTCCCCCACGAGAAGACCCTCGGCACAGCTGATCCGGCGCAGCAGGCCACCGACGGGGATGGGGCCTGCGCGCCGCTCCACCGTTTTGGGACGTTCGATGCCGGCCAGTCCGGGCGCTGAGGCGCTGAACCGCTCAACCGCCCGCCGAAGACCGTCCGGATAGCGGTCGGCATAGCCCGCGACGCCGACATGGGCGTGCTGCCCGTCGTTGACCACCCAGGCCAGGTAGCCGGGGGCGAGTGAGGGGTCGAGCACACAGTGGAATGTCGGTGGCTCGTCGCTTCCGGATACTTCGAAGACCTCTTCGGCGCCGACGATCAGGTGGTGGTTGCGGTCGAGAGCGAGGTCGCGGGCAACTCTTGAGCGGGCTCCGTCGGCGCCGACGACGAACCGGGCCCGGACCACGGTCGGCCCGTCGCGACCGGCCAGGTGGAAGGCATTGCCCTGTCGGCCGGCGTAGCGCGTGCCCAGTGCTATGCGTACGCCTGCGTCAGCCGCGGCGGCGGCCGACGCTTCGTAGAGGGGTGCCATGTCGCCCACGCGGTACTCATCGCGGGGGCTGGTGAGGTTGACCGGGCGGCGCAGGTTGGGGGGATAGAGGACCACGTGTCGGATCGGTGGCCCGAGGCAGTCGGAGGGCAGGGGGAAGTCATCGAGTGTCTTCCGTACGAAGATTCCTGTGGTGCGGATCGCGCGGGAGAGACTGGTTCGGCGTTCGACGAGGAGCACGTCATGGCCTTGCCGGGCGAGGAGGGTGGCGGTGTTCAGGCCGGCCAGTCCCGCCCCGACCACCATCACGTCAGTGCTGTCCGTGCCCCCGAGGCCGTGGGAGAGGTTTGCTGTCGTCATGCTTCGCTCTGTTCCTTGGGGGTCCGTCATCGGTGCTCGGCAGGCGCCGACAGTGCGCGGCGTTTCGACGCTGCGAGTGCAGAACTCGGGCCGTCGCTTCGTTCGGGGGCCGGTCAGCGACGGGCAGCGGCGGGCAGGACGGCGGGGTTCCGGGCCACCGCAGTGAAGGGTGGGGAGGACGCCGGCGGCCTCGTACCCGGTGATCACGTGCAGAAGCCGGCTACCGGAACCGTGGTCACCATGGCGAAGGTCCAGCTGGGACGGATGCTCCGGATTCGTGCGCGGCGCTGCCCCCGTCCCCGGGGGTCTCCGGCTCCCAGCGCAGCAGGTCTCCGGGCTGGCACTCGAGCACCTCGCACAGCGCGGCGAGTGTCGTGAAACGCACCGCCTTGGCACGACCATTCTTGAGCACCGCCAGGTTGGCGGGTGTGATCCCCACCCGGTTCGCCAGTTCGCCCACGGACATCTTCCGCTTGGCCAGCATCACGTCGATGTCGACGGAGATCGGCATCAGATCACCTGGGCCAGCTCGGCCCCCAGCCGCGACGCCTCCACCTCGCGTGCCACGGCCTGTGCGAGCAACATCCGCAGTACGAGCACGATGAGCGCGACCCCGAAGACCGCCAGGGAAACCGCGCCCAGCAGGGCCACAACGCCCGGGGCCACGGTCTTGTCCGGCGCCAGGACCACCCCGAGCGCGAACACCAGGAGCGCGGCCGCCACGAACGCGCCGATCACCAGGTGGACATAGCGAAATGCGGCGTGGGAGAACACCGTTCCGCGTCGCACCATCGTCACCAGCCGCCACACGCAGACCAGGGTGACCTGGACCGTCACGAGAACCAGGAGCGTGATCACGAGGGCCGGAGTGCGCCACTCCGCCGCCAGGACGCTCTCCTCCACGGCGCCCGCCAGAATCGCCACCATCACCACTTGCGTGAACACCGATCCGGCGAGCAGCACCACCATCACGGCACGCAGCGCAAGCACTGTCAGCTTTCCCAACGTCACTCCTCTGATCGAAACGCGATGGAAATCTATCGAATATCGATGGGTCTGGCAAGATGGGCCTGAATCATCGCCACGGCGCGGCCGGCGGGAAACCGCCCACCGAGTTCGAACGGATCAGCCAGGAAGCGCGAGCTCGAACCGATCAGGAAGGCTGGCCGGGCCGGGCCGCATAACCAACGGCTCCACAAAACCAGGGGATTGACATTTGCCCCCTCTCCCCTCCCTTCAGGTGCGATGGTGGTGCGGATGGGAAGAGGAGGGGTCCGGTGAGCTTGGCTGCGGCGGGCGTCGGCGGCGGCCTCGTTCCGGCGCGGCCGGCGACGTCGCGCGCGATCTCGAGGGGGGTGGTGTTGGCGCCGGCATCAACCGCGATGCGCAGGCAGCCACAAACCAAGGCCGGACAGCGCGAAGCCGCGGCCACCCGCAAACCGTCACGCGTTCCCTCTTGCGCCGAGTTGTGTGGAAAGTGTGCAGTACGGCCAACCTGGACAAGGTGCCGTGGTAACCCCTGCGAGCTGCGATTGTGAGGGAATCGGAGCTAATAGTTTGACCAATGTTTACCTGGTGCACACCATAGTTGGGCCTACTGAGGCCAACTTGTTCGGACCCGTTGTCGGACAGGTGCTCACCCCCCACGTGCATCCCCTGTGTGGCCCCGCATGAATCCCCTCAACCCTCTGTGCGTACCCCTGGAGAGTCCGTGACCGTGTCCCTGCCGAGGACTGCCGTCCTCACCGGCGCCCTCGTCGTCGCCGCCGCACTCGCCCTCAGCGCCTGTGGCGCCCCCGACGCGTCAACCGGCGGGAAGAACGCGGCCACCGCGACCACGGCCGAGGCCTTCGGCGGCATCAACGCCCTGGCCAAGGCGGCCAAGCAGGAGGGCACGCTGCATGCGATCGCGCTCCCCCGCGACTGGGCCAATTACGGCGCCCTGATCGACGGCTTCAAGAAGAAGTACGGCATCAAGGTCGAGGTCGAGAACCCGAGTGGCTCCAGCCAGGACGAAATCAACGCGGTCACCTCGCGCAAGGGCCAGGACAGCGCGCCCGACGTCCTCGACCTCGGCAGCTCCTTCGCGCAGAGCGCCGCTCAGGACGGGCTGCTCGCGCCGTACATGGTCGCCGGTTTCGCTGACGTACCCGATGCCCAGAGGGACTCGATCGGCCGCTGGTCGAACGACTACGGCGGCTACATCTCCTTCGGCTGCGACGCCAAGCGTGTGCACACCTGCCCGACCAGCTTCAAGGAACTGCTCGAGCCGCAGTACAAGGGGCAGGTCGCGCTCAACGGCAGTCCCACCAAGTCGGGTTCGGCCTTCGGCGCCGTGTACGCGGCCGCTCTCGCCAACGGCGGCTCCTTCGACGACATCCAGCCCGGCATAGACTTCTTCGCCAAGCTGAAGAGAAGCGGCAATTTCACGTCCCTCGACTCCACCCCGGCCACCGTCGCGAAGGGCAAGACGCCGATCAGCATCGACTGGGACTACCTCAACGCCGGGTACACCGACGAGTTCAAGTCCAAGGGCCGCGACTGGACGGTCGTGGTCCCCTCGGACGGCAAGTTCTCCCAGTACTACTCGCAGGCCATCAACAAGGATGCGCCGCACCCCGCTACCGCGCGCCTGTGGTTGGAGTACCTCTACAGCGCCGAGGGCCAGAACACCAGACTCAAGGGGTACGCCCGCCCGGCTCTGATGGCCGCCATGAAGAAGGCCGGCACGCTCGACAAGGCCGCGGCCGCCAAGCTGCCGAAGGTCTCCGGCACGCCGACCTTCCCGACCGAGACCCAGCAGAGCAATGCCAAGGGCGTCATCGCCCAGAGCTGGGGCCAGCCCTCTTCGGGATGACCGAGACGCACACCAGGGCCGACGGGGTGCCCGCCACATACTCTCGGCGGCGGCACCCGAGCCCCTCTCCGGCTGAGGGGCGCGGCCGGCCGTGTACCTCCTGCGACCGTGCCCGGTAGGAGGCCCGGCGATTATGGCCCGACGTGTACCTCTGGACATCCGCATGCCCGAGCTGTCGGATGCGCGGTCTGGGCTCGGCACACCACACGACCGCTCCCGCGCCGCTGCCTTCTCGCAGTGGCACGATGAACGCCCATGAAGGATCAAGAAGCCGCACTTTCGCAGGCCGGTCGTCTCGTGGGCGAACTGTTCCCGCAGGCGCTCGGGGCCGTTCTCGGAGGGTCAGCCGCCCTCGGCAATTCGACTCCGACGAGTGACCTCGACATCGGAGTCCTTCTTCCGGACTCCGCAGGAAGCGGGCGAGAGGTGATCCGTTACGAAGGTCGCCTCGTCGAGTTGTTCCTCAACTCAGTAGGCGACGTGCCCGAGTTCTTCGAGTGGGATCGGGCGCGCCGCAGAGCGACCGTGGTGTTCGTCTACGCCCAAGGGATGACGTTGACGGATCCTCATGGGCAGGTGACCCGGACTCGCCAACTGGCAGAAGAGGTCGTCGCCATGGGGCCACCGCCGCTGACAGCTGAACAGTGGCGCCATGGACGCTATGTACTGACTTGCTATCTGGACGACCTGGCCGACACCGTCACCTCATCGGTGCACCGCTATGAGCAGCTCGTCGTCGCTGACCACGTGCTGCGGGAAGCGGCCGAGCTCGTCACTGCTCACCACGGTGCCTGGACAGGGATAGGAAAGTGGATGCCCCGTCGGCTCATTGCCGCAGATCCAGTGCTGGGGAACGCCCTTCTGGCCGGGCACCGAGCCGTGGCAGAACGAGCCGACCCCACCCCACTGGCAGCTGCGGCGGAAAACCTGCTGGACTTGATTGGCGGGCCGCTGCGCGAGGGGTATTCCCACCGCTGGCAGGCACGGCCGACCGGTGTTCAGCAGTAGGGGCTCCAGCCGCCGAAGCGGGCCATCAGCTTCCGAGCCGCCTCCTCGGTCAGCCCAAGGGCGGCGGCGGCCTGCTCGGCTGTCGTGTCCTGCCGGGCCTCGTGGGCCGGCCCATACCCGACCTGCCCCGCAGCGACTTCCAGCCGTCGGGCTGCCCGTACGGCCGCCAGCGGCGAGGTCTTCGCCAGCTTCTCGATCTCCTCCTGCAACTGTGCCAGCAAAGCGGTGACCGTCTCCGGCAAGGGAATGGCCGACTGTTCCACTTCCACGGTGTGCGCGTCCCAGTCCTGCGCGCAGGTGTCCGCCGTGCCGCCCGCCGCCTCGATCAGCTTCCGCTCGCCGATCATGTCCCAGTCCAGCTCGTGCTCCGGGCCATTCCAGCCGCAGGAGCACACCGCGCGCAACGCGGCCGCCCGCGGTCCGTACGCGAAGCGGCCGTCATAGACGCTCCACTCCGACACCGACCGCCCACCCCCACCAGAGTTCATCCCGAAGAAGACGGACGCCGGGACGCTACCGTCGGCCAGGAGCACACCGACCGCGCCCGCGTGCGAAGAGCCGAACTCCTCCGTCGTCCACGTCTCGCGCTCACCCATGGCACTCCTCCAGCCACTCCACCCGCACCCGACGCGTCCTCGACCGGGGCGCCGGAAACGACAATGCCGCAGCACCGGCGAGCCCCACTACCGGAATCACCAAATGGGCTATTTGCTGCCGGCCCCGGCATGTCCATGAGCGAGCGACGGACCCGCCGTTTCTGTTCAGTCCAGTGGCCGGGCGTACGTCACGAACTCCCGTTCCGTCGCGAAGCCCATCCGTTCGTAGAGCCCCAGGGCCCCTGTCGGGTTGGCGGCGTCGACGACCAGTTCCGCCTTGTCGTACTCCTGCTTCCTGGCCTCGGCCAAGGTGTGCGCCAGCAGGGCGCGCGCCGCACCGCGTCCCCGGTGGGATTGCACGGTGCCCAGGTGGCCGATCGTGCACCCGCGGTCGCCCGTGGCCGCGTGGTCGGCGACGTACTCGTCGGCGAGCAGGTACGCCGCGACGCTGCCCTCGGCGTCAAGCAGCAGGGAGGAGAGACCGGCGCGGAACGAACGGGCCCCGGTGAACCAGGTGTCCCAGTCGGTTCGGTCCGTCTCGGTGTGATTCCAGTGATCGCGGAACGCGTCGTTGTGCGCGATCCGGGTCGCTTCGTCGAGGACTGGATCGAAGGGCGTCAGGCGCAGGCCGTCCGGCATCCCCAGGGCGGGCAGCCGGTCCGCGCGCAGGCCGTGCGTCATGCTGAACCAGTACCGACGGGGCGCGAAACCGGCGTGCCGGGCCAGAGCCGCCAGCCCCGCGCTGCCGGCCGTCCCGTCCATCAGCAGTTCCGCCGGTTCGCCGGGGTGACGCTCCGCCCGGATCGCCTCCGCGCGGCTGCGCATCCAGTCGACCAGCCGCGTACCGATCCCCTGCCGACGCCAGTCCGGATGGACGGCTGCGGCGGTTTCGAAGCGGGCGATGTCCCGTACCCGCTCCGGCTCGTACACCATGGCGTACGCCACCAGCCGAGATCCCTGCCAGAAGCCGACGGTGTGACGCGCCAAGTCCACCTTGGGGTCGGTGAGTTCATGGCGGACGTCCACCTCGTCCTCGTGCAGGCCCGTCCTGTCGACGTGTTCGACCTCTTCGCGCAGGGTCGCGAGGTCCCGGGCTTCGGCCGTAGCGAGCGGCTTGAGGCTGATAGTCATCTAACAAACAGTACAAAGGGATTAAAGGGCGCGTCGAAGGGTTTTTCGGCAGGTTCTGCCAGATGGCATGCTCACGATTCGCTCGGATCAGTGGCTGCTGCCCGTTCGCGACGCACTTCGTCGGCCGTCCTGGATGCCGTACACCTCCAGCCGGCACACGGTCAGGGTGCGTCCGGACTGCAAGACCGTTCCGACGGCCTCGATGTGGTCGCCGGGTTCGTCAGCCGGCCAGGCGTTCCACCAGAAGGAACCCGCCGATGACGATCATCATGGCACCGGAGGCGCGGGTGACCGCCCGGGCGGCGGCGGGCCGGGTCTTCAGGACGGTGCGTGCCAGGACGCCGACGGAGAGGTAGACGACGGCGCAGGCGGCCATGTGGAGCGTGCCCAGCAGGCCGGTCTGCGCGGCGACCGGCCAGCCCGTCGCCGGGTTGATGAACTGCGGGAACAGCGAGAAGTACAGCAACAGCGCCTTGGGGTTCAGGCCGCTGATCCCGATCCCCTTGAGCATGATCTGCGCGCGGGAGGACTCCATCGGCGACTCGGAGGCCGTCAAGGTGGCCGGCTGCCGAAGCACGCCGAAGCCGAGCCACACCAGGTAGACGGCGCCGGCGACGGTCAGCGCGGTGAGCAGGGTCGGGGAGCTCGCCACGATCACCACCAGGCCCGCGACGGCGAGCAGGGTGTATCCCGCGTATCCGGCTATCAGCCCGGCGACCGCGGGGACGACCGAGCGGCCCCGCAGGCCCGCGGAGATCGCATAGGCCCAGTCCGCGCCCGGGGTGAACACCAGCAGGAGGTCCACTGCCAGAAATGCCGCCAGCGTGGTCGTGTTCATGGATCGTTCCCTCTCGCATTCCGCTTTTCGAGAGGAAGGCTAGGCCGGATCTGCCCGAAGGTGTTCCTTCATTTACTCCATGATCGCGCCATCTGAGGGAGAATCTTTCCCATGGACGCCATGGACCGGAAAATTCTTGCCGAGCTACAGCTGGACGGCCGTCTCACCGTCACCGAGCTGGCCGCCCGCGTGCAGCTCAGCGTCTCGCCCTGCCACCGCCGCCTGCGCGACCTCGAGCGCGAGGGAGCGATCCGCGGCTACCGCGCCGTCGTGGACCCGGTCGCCTTGGGCCTCACCTTCGAAGCGCTCGTCTTCGCCACCCTGCGCTGGGAAGACCCCGACACCGTCACCTCCTTCGAAGAGGCCGTGGCCGCCGTCCCCCACGTGCTCCAGGCCCAGCGCCTCTTCGGCGAACCCGACTACCTTCTGCGCGTCGCCACCACCGACCTCGGCGCCTTCCAGCAGCTCTACGACCAGCAGCTGGCCAGGCTGCCGGGCGTTCAACGCCTGACCTCCACCCTCGTCATGAAGCACGTCGTCGACGACCGGCCCCTGCCCGAGTAGTCCGCGCGGGTGGTCTGCGCGGGTGGTCCGCGGCGGTGGTTGTTCGTCAGTGCTCCGGTCACAGGCGCGGGGCCGCGCCCTGAGTGGCACGGCCCCGTGCGGGTGGTCTCAGACTCGGTCCGCGACGATCAGCAGGTACTGGAAGCTGCCGTTGCGGTAGGCGGTCAGGAAGGTGTCCTCGATGCCGGTGACCAGGTGGTCGGCCTGCTTACGCAGTTCCCAGTACGGGAGGGCTGCCTGGGTCAGGTCCTGGACATGCGTCGGGACGAGCCGGTTGCGGGCCATGGCGCGGAAGTACGCCGAGCGGGGGTGGATGTCGCAGATGTAATGAGCGTTGATGAGGGACACCTCGCGGGAGGCGCGCCCGTAGGTGTCGTTGTAGCAGCCGGTGATGGTCACATACCGGCCGCCGCGGCGCAGCAGCCGGGCGTGTTCGGCGAAGAGCAAATCAAGCTCGACGTACATGGTCGACTCGTTGTTCCACGAGGCCGCGTACGCGCCGGAGGCGAAGCCGGTGTCGAGCATGTTGCGGTGGTGGTAGCGCACCTTGTCGTCGATGCCGCGTTTGTGGGCCTGCTGGTTGGCGAAATCGGCCTGCTTGGCGGAGATCGTGACCCCGTCGGCGTGGCAGCCGTAGCGCAGGTTCGCCACGACGCTGCCGCCGCCGCGTCCGCATCCGGCGTCGAAGACCCGGTCGCTGGGCGAGAGCTGGCCGAGGTGCGAGGCGAGGAGTTGGGCCTGGGCCTCTTCCAGCCGGTGCAGTTCGCCGGTGAGGCGTTCACGGCGCCGGCCGGGATCCGACTCGTCCAGCACCGACCGGTCGGCGTCCCCGATGCCGTAGTGGTGATGGTAGAGGTCGTCGATCTTTCCGAGTTCGAGGTTGACCGGGTTTTCCTCGGCGTTCCAGTAGTCCGCGACGCGGTTCTGGTACGTGGACTGGGTCGGCACCGGGATGCGTGCGGTGTCGGCGTGAACGGTGGTCAACGTGGCTCCTTGCTGGTGTGGTGCGTGGGCTCGATTTACCAGTAGTCGGGCAGCTGGTAGCGCTCGGTGTTGGTGGCGTGCCACTCGTGGTTGCCGGACACCCAGTCGGTCAGACCCCGCACATACCTCTCGACGAGGGGCGAGGCGGCGGACAGCGGGGCGGACTCCGTCTCGAACGCTTCCATGATCTGGTTGTGGATCTCGACGCTCTTGAGGTAAGCGGCCTTCAGACCGTTCTTGTCGTTGGCGGCGACCACTTGGGGCAGGTTGAGGTGGGTCGGGTCGCTGGCCAGTTCCCTGGTGAAGGAGTACAGGTCATTGACGATGGTCGTGGCGTTGCAGGCCAGGCTGGTGATCCGCTGGATTTCGGGGCGGGCGTAGAGCGCTTCGGGCAGTTCATAGCCGTCCACCGTGTCCACGATGGACAGGCAGGGGCGGAAGTTGTTGAACTGCCGCATCACCAAGTACTCCCAGACTTCCGGCACATGCCGGGTCTCCGCCCAGGAGGCCTCCGCGAGGTAGCCGAGGTGCAGCCGTGCGATGTCGTGCACGAACCGGTCGGCCTGGCTGGGGGTGGCAACGGCCGCGTAGTCCTTGAGGGCCCAGTGGTACGAGCGCAGGGGTCCGTCGCTCTGCACGCCGCGACGCCACTGCTCTTCCGTTTCAGCGGTGCCGTGGAAGGGGTCGAGGGCTGACTGGGCCATGATCAGCCGACCGCCCAGACCGCGGTGCGCACCGCCTTTGCCTTCGTCTTCCTCGCAGTAGCAGTTGTCGACGATGTTCTCGGCCAGCAGCAACTTGCCCGCGACGGTGAGGCGTTCGAGGTCGGCAGCGCCGGGGTGCTGCAGGGCGACGGCCCGGCCGAACTTGAACTGGGTGAAGTCCCCGCTCCACTGTGCGGGGAAGAGGTCCAGTTGTCGGGCCCAGCTCTCCAGCCGGCGGTCGATCTCCTCGACCTTGGCGGGGTCGACGGGGGCGGCGGGCCGGAACCTCAGACCAGGCACGGTGGTACTGCGCCGGTTCCGCAGGCTACGGACGAGGTTCGGCGGGCCGGGCAGCGCATACGCGGCGGTGTCGTTCGGGGAGGTGCTCATGTACGTACTCCACTGTCAGTCGGCGCTGCGGCCGATCTGGACGTTCTCCAGGACTCCGACCGCGTCGGGCACGAGGATGGCCGCCGAGTAGTAGGCGGTGACGAGGTACTTGATGACGGCGGCCTGGTCGATGCCCATGAACCGGACGTTGAGGCCGGGCTGGTACTCCTCGGGAATGCCGGTCTGGTGCAGGCCGACGACTCCCTGGTCCGCTTCCCCGGTACGCAGCGCAAGGATGCTGGTGGTGTGGGCCTGGCTGATCGGGATCTTGCCGCACGGGAAGATCGGGACACCGCGCCACGCGGGAACGTCGTGCCCGTCGACGCTCGCCGTGCCCGGCACCAGACCGCGCTTGTTGCACTGGCGGAAGAAGGCGGCGATCGCCTTCGGGTGCGCCAGGAACAGCCGCGTCTTGCGGCGCATGGACAGCAGTTCGTCCATGTCGTCGGGGGTGGGCGCGCCGGTGTAGGTGCTGATGCGCTGGCCGTAGTCGGCGTTGTGCAGCAGCCCGAACTCCCGGTTGTTGACCAGTTCCCACTCCTGGCGTTCGCGGATCTCCTCCACGGTCAGCCGGAGTTGCTGCTGGGTCTGGTCCATGGGCTCGTTGTAGAGGTCGGCGACCCGGCTGTGGACCCGCAACACGGTCTGGGTCAGGGAGAGTTCGTACTCGCGGGGCGCCAGGTCGTAGTCGACGAAGCCGCCGGACAGCGTCGGCTCGCCGACGTGCCCCGCCGCTACCGGCACCTCCGCCTCTCCCTTGCGGTTCATGGGGCGCTGCTGCCGTTCCGCGTACGCGGCGAGGTGCGCGGCCAGGGACGGCGCCCGGTCGGTGACCTCCTGGACCACGTCCCACGGCAGCACCATCACCACGCCGGCGGATTCGGCGCGGACCGAGCTCAGCCACAGGGGGCCGGGCCGGCCGATCGCCTCGTCCCCCATCTGGTCGCCGTCCGTGACGACGCCGATGGCCTCTTCGTCGCCGTACTTGCCGACGGCGTAGCGGGCGAAGCGACCGTGGACGACGAGATAGGCCTCGGTGACCGGCTGCCCTTCCTCGAAGAGCGTCTGGCCGGCCCGGACCTCCCGGACACGGAAGCGGCCGGCGAGCTCCTTGAGGACCTCGGTGTCGTCATAGCCGCGCAGGGCGGGCAGTTCGGTGAGCGTCTGCGGGATCACCTTGATGTCGTCGGCGCCGTTGTGCTCGAACTGGACACGGCCTCGGCCGACGCGGAGTTGCAGACGCCGGTTGACCCGGTAGGTCCCGCCCTTGACGTCCACCCAGGGCAGCATCTTCAGCAGCCACCGCGAGGTGATGGCCTGCATCTGGGGCTCGGACTTGGTGGTGGTCGCCAGGTGGCGCGCGGCCTGTGTGCTGAGGCTGGTGGGCGCGCTGTGCGGGGGTGGTGCGAGACCGGGCTCTTCGGTGGCGGAACCGGTGACACTGTCCGGTACGGACACATTCCCTCCCGGGAGGTGAACAGAGGTGAAGGAAACGGCCGGTGGTGAGCAAGGTGGCCGTGCGCAAGGACAGCCAAACAGCCAGGAAGGGCACGCCGGTACGGCGTGAAAGGGGGCGGCCTCGCGACCAGAAGGCACAAACCCCGGATCGAAGCAGACGGCGCATAGTGGTGCCTCCGTGCGCCCCGGCTGTGGCACATCCCGCCGCGGCGTGCGGGAGTATGCGGAGGTCAGTGGGGTCCGGGGGCGCGGCACAACAAGCCGAACCAATCCGGCCATTGTCATGCACCTCACCGGCGGCCGGTGACCGCCAAGCCGCCCTGGGGCCATCGCCGGATGGATCCTCCGGCACCTCGAACGAGTCCTTCGGCGGCTGGACGCAGACATTCACAGATCCCCGGCATTGCGGGGCTACCGTCGACGCCTCCCTTTCGTGGAACGGTCACGGTGACCGTTCCACGAACGGCTGTCACTGAGCGGTTGAGGCACCTGAGCAGGAGTGACCGTCACCGTGGTGGTCTCAGTGGGCGGCTCATGAGGTCTACTCGTCCCGGGCGAAGAAGTTGATGACGTCCTCGAGTGTGGGATTGTCAGGGTCTTCCGCTGTCGCGAGCTGCTCGGCACTGCGAGGGAACATTGCCTGCTCGTACGCGGAGAGCGCGGTCTCGATGTCACCAGCGTGCGTCACGAGGGCCTCACCGAGTCACCGGTGCGATGTCGCTGTCGGTGAACAGGGCAGTGAGTTCCGGCGCCCAGCCGTCACACGCCTGCGTGATGCGTGCGGCGGCCGCGGCGGGATCGGCGGGATCGGCGGGATCGGCGAAGTCGATACCGCCGAACCACTCCAGCGGCGGACAGCATCGCGTAGACGTGAAGGGTCCCGCCCTTCTCACGTTGAGCCCCGATCTGCCTCTTGCCCTGATCGCCGGCCAACATCGACCCGCCACCGACCGCCTTCACGGCAGCAGGGTGCCGCGTGTCGGACGCCCGCACTCAGCGGTGGCCGCTCAGCCCCCCGCAGCTACGACGTTGGTGGCCGCCACAACGGGGCGCAGGGCGCGGGCGAGTTCGACGGCGTCGCCGACGGCCCAGAAGTGGGTGAAGAACAGGCGGGGCTCGTCCTTCAGGCCGTGGTTGTGCAGCTCGACGAGTTCGGCCCCGGCGCGGCGCAGGCCCACCAGGACGTGCTGCACCTCATTGGCGATCATGGCGCAGTCCCCGCTGATCGCGGCCCGGCCGCCGCCCAGCGGCTGGAAGTTGAACGCACTGGTCGATCCCAGCCCCGGGGGCAGTACGAGGCCACCGTCAGTGATGGTCTCGCGCCGGACGAAGATGCACTTGTAGATGCCGTCGTCGGTGGAACCCTTGACGCCCAGGGCGGCGTCGATGCCGGCGGTGTCCAGGTCGACGGCCCGCATCGGACCGGCCGGCCGCGGGAGCGGGGTGCCGGTGCAATCGAATGCGGCGCGCAGGCCGCGGGCGATGACCACCGGGTCGTGGCCGTGCGCATGGACGTGGATCCACCAGATGTCGGGAGTCTGGGCGAGCAGGTGCTTGTGGATCGCGGTCTGCTCGATCCCGTGCCGGTGCAGGGTATCGGTGAACTTCTGCAGTTCGCCCTCGGTGACCACCACGTCGCCCATCAGCAGCGTGCTGCCGTCGGCGTAGCGGACGAAGGACACGTGCGAGCCCAGGGCCAGGGACGGTTGGACGGTGATCCTTCGGGAGACCACCCGGAGGTCCCGGCGTGGAAGACCGGTGTGGTACATCAGATTTCGCTTCATGTCGCCCGGGCCACCCAGCGTGCGAGCCACACCCGCCCAGTCCGACAGGGTCGTGGGCACCGGCTTGACCAGCTCCCGGCGGCTCACCTCGGCCACCCCTGTGGGCACGGCGCGAGCGGGGCTCGGCGCACTGGCCAGTACCGGCGCCAGGGCGGCCGCGGCCAGCACGCGCCGCCTCGACGCACCCGCTCGCGGGTCGGTGTCCTGCTGTGGTGTGCGGTCTCCAGCGATCACGTGAGCACCTCCATCACGCGATGGAAACATGGCGAACCTGATACACCGTCATCGCCGCCCTCACCGGGGGCCAGGTGGGCTAAGTAGTCGTCGCGACGGGTGAAGCGGCCCGGGGTGGGGGCGGGGCGGTCCGTGGTTGTCGCTCACGCCCTGCGGTGCTGCGTGACGTGAGCGGAACGCGCTCCCCCGCCGGCACTCATGTGACGTCCGGCAGCGGCGCCGCGGTGACGTGGTGACGTGGTGACGTGGTGACGTGGTGACGTGGTGACGTGGTGAAGGAGGATCAGGAGTTCCGGTACCGCACCCGGTCCAGAGTGTGCTCGATACTGCTGGGCCCACCGGCCCCGCTGGGCCGAGCGTCCGCCCGTGGAGAGCGCCGTCGGAACCAGGGGGCGTTGAAGGGGCACCGGGCGGGGCCGGAGTCCGATAGGCGGCGTGAGCGTCGGTGTGCCGCCAGCAGCAGCTTGGTTCCCGTGTGCCGCTGTCACCTGACCACGTTGTCCCCCATCGCCCGTCGCGGTAGGGCAGACTCGCGGCGAGCAGCGCAGGGACGTCGAAGTCGAAGGCGTACTGCCGGGCGGTGCGGTTGATGGCTTTCGCGTTCTGCACGGCCCAGTCGAACGCTGCCCGGTCGGCCTTCAGGGACTGCCGTGACGGCAGCTGAAGCGCTCGGTGGGGCCGGGCCGCCCTCTTCTGCCACTTGGCGTACGGCGTCTTCAGGTAGTGCTCGAGGTACGTTCGCGTGGCCACGGTGGGCGCAGCCCTCGGTGGAGCTCGTCGAAGCGGTCCTTCAGCTTCGGATGGGTACGGGAGGGATGGATGGATGGAGCCGGTGCATGGGCAGCCAGTTGAGCCCGGGATTCCCCAGGCCCACCGGCTGAACTGTCGCACAGTGTCGGTCGTGACTCCCCCTGTTAGGGGAGGTTCGTTGCCGTGCGGTGGTCGATCACCGAGTCGGGTCCCGGCGTCATGATCGTCTCGTGACCGTTCTCGGCGCGAACGCGGTAGGGCGGCGTACCGTCCGGGCCCAGCACCTCGACGATCTCCACGACACGGTCCTGCTTCCCGACCACCCGGCCGTGGACCACGAGACGGTCCCCTTTGCTGGCATGCACTGTCGCGACTCCTCTCAGCACCACATGGGACCGGCTGTCGGGCCCACGGAGCCGACTCAAGCACACAGCGATGCGGAGATCACGCAGAATCACCACGCTTGCGCAGAGGCGCTGTTTCCGCGACGGGGAGAGGGAGCCGCAGGCGGGTGCGGTGACCCATCAGGCGCGCGCTGCAGTGAGCCGCGGGCAGGGGTCGCCGGCCATCGCGAGGATCTAGCCCACGCTCGTCAGGCGCGCGACGTTGGCTCGGTAGGCGGTGATTTCGTCTTCGGTGAGTGCCAGGCGGCCGGGGCCCGCCTGATGCGCGGGCAGCTCGGTTGCCTGCACCATGGCGCGGTACAGCCGGCCGGGAAGGTTCAGCAGCAGCTGGCCCTGTTCGGCAGTTTCGATCACCATCCATGAGTCCATGCCGTTCCGGTCTTCGGCATCGGTGGGCTCGATGGTGCTGGCAGCTGTCACGGTCAATATCGGAGGGACTTCACTCATGTCCCCTCCCTATCAACCAACTCGCGCTGTGCCCAATCGACCACCCTCCCCGGGGTTCCGGTGCAGGTGAACATCCCGTGCTGTTCAGGAGCTTGAGTGGTAGGTGGACGAGGGAGGGCACGGCGACCACGGCTGTGAGGCGGTCGGTGTGGCGCCGTGCACATGCCGTTTGCCGGTCGGCGGGCGGGGCATATTCGTTCGATATCGGCCCTTGACGGGCCGAGTGGATCAGGCGCCTCAACGGGCGTCCACAGAGGGGGATCGATGAAGTCGGAGCTTGCGCGCGTGGTCTATTTAGTGGGCCGGCTGCTGCGCGGGAGGTGGCCGTCTCGGCTCGATCCTGCCGAGTCGCATCACCGGCACGCCAACCGCGATGCCGAACTGATTCATCACTACGTGCCGACACGACGCATCTAGCTGTATTGGCGTGTGCACGGGGGCCCCGCCTCTCACGAGGCAGGGCCCCTTTGCCTTACCCGGTCGGCTGCTCCAGGACGCCGTGGTCCCGCCCCGGGCGTAGATCTCACATAGGGTCATCGCCGAACCTCTTGGGGATCCGGCTCCCAGGTCTGCTGCTTGAGCGCCATCCGGGCCGCTGGGGCCCGACCAGGGATCGTCGCCCAGTACGGGTGTGTGGCGATCCGCACGGAGAGTCGCTGCAGTGTGCAGCGCAGCACGGTGGTGCGGGCAGGGTTTTCCTCTTGGGAGAGCTGTCGGTAGGCGGTGTACCAGGCACGCTGTGCCTGGACGAGGTCATCCGGGAAAGCGTAGGGAGTCACGACTCCGATTGCATCATATGTTCGAATTGCGGGGCAGCACACGGACGAGTGAATGTCGTGCTGGTTGTGACTGAGTTCTTCAGATGGCCCGTGAGCGGTTGAGTTGGCCCGGCTGAGCGTCGTAGTCGGCCTGTGCGTGTTCAATCGTGGGTAAGTGCGTGTTTCTGAACCATCGCACCAGTTATGCGACATCCCGCGGGTTCGTCCTGGCTTTCATCTCCCGTTGCCGCAGGTCAGCCCGGCAGGCGGGAGCGATGGGTCCGCATAGATCATGATGGACCTTCGGGATTCCTGAAGAACCATCATGATCCCTCCATAGACGCACAGGCCGAGGGCGACGGGGTGCCTGGTAAGGCCCCATGCCGAGGAACCGAGGGGCACGGCGAACTCGCGGGATGTTGCACACGCCGTGCGCATGGCCGGGCATCAGGCGAAGCGGACTTCGCGCGAGGCGGCGGAGGCCGTGGCGAACGCGAGCAGCCGGCCGCCCTCCTCGGTGAGCGCGGCGCGGTCCCCGGCACGCAGGGTACCGAAGGGCTCCAGGACGAGGACGGCGGCACCGCGCGTCTGCTCGACGCGCCACACGCCCGCCACGAACCCGTCCACCAGGAACGTCGACCTGATCAGCCCGTTCCGCGTGAAGACGAGCTTGCGCTGCTCCTCGGTGAGGATGCGGGCTCGGTCGGCGTGGGAGAGCAGGATGTTGTCGAACTCCGGCAGGAAGCGCACCGGGGCGGGGGTGTCCGCGTCGGGGCGGGGGGCCTCCGGCAGGTCGAGCAGTTCGCGGCCGTTCTCGTCGCGGAAGACCGCCAGCCGCGGCCGGAGCCGGTTCACCGCGTCGGCGAGCCGGGTCATGCCGGACCAGACCTGGATGTCCTTGACCGTGGCCGGCCCGAAGGCCGCCAGGTAGCGCTCGACCATCAGGTCCGGTGCCGCCAGCCCGGCGACGGGCCGGCCGAGCCACGCCTCGGCGCTGGTGTGCACGGCCTGCCCGCTCTCGCCCCACAGCCCGCGCGGCGGCACCTGCACGAGCGGTACCAGGTTGCGCACGGCGTTGGCGAGGGCGAAGGGGTCCCGGTCCGGCCACCGCTCGGCGAGCAGGGTGCCCAGGCCGCCCAGCGTGAGCGGCTCCCGCTCGACCAGCTCGCGGCCCAGCTCGGCCACCTTCTCGACGTCGAGCCCTTCGAGCTTGCGCCCGAAGGCGCCCTTCAGCCCCTGCCGCAGGGCGCCCTGCAGGACGGGGCGCAGTGCGACGCAGTCGTCCGCCGTGACCAGGTGGATCGTGCCGCGCATCAGACCCACCCGGACCACCTCGCGGTTCCTGACGAGGGAGGCCAGGTCCTCGATGCGGAAGCCGGCGAGCCGCGTCCACAGGCCAATGTAGGGCGGGTTCGGCGCCTGTGCCTGCATGCCCACCAGGTGCGCGACCGCCCGCCCCGCTGGCATCGCGGACCGCTCCAGCAGCAACTGCCGGGCCAGTAGGCTCCGGTTGAGCGCCCGATGGTCCAGCACCTTCACGTCTCCTGTCACCACGACGGGATTCCCTTCCTCGTGTCCACTCACGAAAACACGGTGGCTGCCTCGGACCGCGCCCGGGACGCCACCGCCGTACTGCGATGCCGCTCAGCTCATGCGCACCAGCATCGTGCTGCTGTACGTGCGGTCGAGCAGGGCGGCGCACGCCGCCGGGAGCTGACCGGTGCCGCCCTCGACGACCGTGTGCAGGAACACGTTGCGTCCCTCCCGCAGCCACGGGCCGAACCGCGCGTTCCACTCCTCGATCTGGTCCGGGGTGTGCAGCGTGGCGAAGCCGCGCAGCATCAGGTCCTTGGTGATAGCCGACATCAGCGGCATCCGCGGGCTGCCGTCATCGCCCCCGCCGTGTGCAACATCCCGCGAGTTCGCCGTGCCCCTCGGTTCCTCGGCATGGGGCCTTACCAGGCACCTCGTCGCCCTCGGCCTGTGCGTCTATGGAGGGATCATGATGGTTCTTCAGGAATCCCGAAGGTCCATCATGATCTATGCGGATCCATCGCTCCCGCCTGCCGGGCTGACCTGCGGCAACGGGAGATGAAAGCCAGGACGAACCCGCGGGATGTCGCATAACTGGTGCGATGGATCAGAAACACGCACTTACCCACGATTGAACACGCACAGGCCGACTACGACGCTCAGCCGGGCCAACTCAACCGCTCACGGGCCATCTGAAGAACTCAGTCACACTGGTGCGAGGCAGCCGCCGGGCCACGAGCTGTCGCCCCTTCATGCCGTGCGGCTCGCTGCGTCCGTGTGGCCTGACCGAGCACCCTCGTCGTGAACGCGCTGTGGGGATCGGGGTGGTAGTCGGCGAACGGCACGCAGTGGAATCCGAACTCCTTGCGCGAGGAAGGCTGCGCTCTCCGGACCGGAGAGGTCGGCTGCCCTGATCTTCAACTTGCTTGCTCTTCCCCGGGGTTCGCGGTGCTGCGCTGCGCGCCACTCGCGTCGGCCGTCCCACCTGCCGGCGGTGCTTCATACCGAGGACTCCGGGGCCATGTCGAGCTCGACGAGCAAGGCCAGAAGGTTTGGATCGCCCGGCGGTTGCCGGCGGTCGACGCCGGAACATGGCGATGCGCCGCAGGGCAAGAACCCTGCGGCGCACCGTGGCGGGGGTGGCCGGTGAGCGGCATCAGCTCACCGGCCGGTCAAGGACCCTCAGTGGCCGTGACCGTGGCCACCGTGGCCGTGGCCGTGGCCACCATGGCCGTGGCCACCATGGCCGTGGCCACCGTGGCGGGACCAGCTTTCGACGTCGACGACCCGGCGGTGGTCGTTGCGCAGGGTGGCGGTGTCGGTGTTGTCCCAGATGTAGTTCCGGCGGTCCTGGTACAGGTCCCCGCGGGTGTCACGGCCGATGCCGGTGTGGACGCGGACCTGGCTGTGCCCGTTCAGCCAGACGTTGCCGAAGCGGTAGGTGTTGCCGGAGCGGTCCGACAGGGTCCAGCCGCGGAGGTTGACCGCCATGCGGCCGGTGTTCTTCACCGTCACGTACTCGGCATTCAGGCTCCGGTTGGAACGGTCGTCCCGCCCGGGGCTGTCGTACTGGATCGCGCCGAGAGCCACCGCGGAGTGGAAGCGGTGCGGGGCCGGAACGTGGTGACCATGGCCGGCCGCGGCGGCCGGGAGAGCAGCGGCGGCGGCAAGAGCGACCGAGCCGAGAACCGCTGCGGCGATGCGTGAAGCGTTACGGAGCACAGAAACCCCCTGGATACGGCGCCCATGACGGGCTGCCGGAAACCGGATACCCGGCCGGTTTGACCGGGCCCCCACACAGTGACCCCTCGTCACCCCTTGGCAGAAGAAATCCGGTTTGGTGTTACAAAACATGGACATATGCACAACCACACCGCGCCAGGCGCGCACTCCCCCGCGCCTACCAGCACCAACGCAACGCCCCTTACACCCATCCAGATGCCCCAAGGGGTTACCGCCGGTCTCGCCAAGGGGGCGAAGTCGTGATGCGGTGCCATCGCTTCGAACAGCGCGCAGAACAGGCAGGCGTACGGTGCGGCTCGTTGCTTCGCGGCCACGCCGCGGCGCACGGCATGGGAGAGGCTTCGGCGGCTGATGACCGGAGTCCTGGGTGCCGATGAGCTGAGCGCCGGTGACCTGAGCGCTGGTGACCTGAGTGCTGAGTGAGGGTGGTGCTGCGCGCCTCGGCGGGCGTGCCGTCCTGCGAGGGTGCGGCGCGGACCTGTTACGGGTCAGCCGTCTCACCTCAGTGACAGAGCTTCGCCTCGTGCTCCGCATGGCCGGCGGGCTCCAGCTGGAAGGTGCAGTGCTTGACATCGAAGCGCCGGCCCAGGCAGCCCTGCAGTTCGTGCAACACCTTCTCGTGCCCCGCCTCGTCCAGGGTGTCCTGGGTCACGACCACATGGGCGGAGAGCACCGGCATCCCCGAGGTGATCGTCCAGGCATGCAGATCGTGCACGTCCGCCACGCCGGGGAGCGCCATCATCCGGGCCCGGACCTCGGCCATGTCGACGCCCTTAGGGGCCGCCTCCAGCAGCACATTCAGCGTCTCGCGCAGCAGCTTCCAGGTACGCGGGACGACCATCAGGCCGATGACCAGGGACGCGATCGGGTCCGCGAGCTGCCAGCCGGTCGTGAGGATGACCGTGGCGGACACCAGCACCGCCACCGAACCGAGCGCGTCCGCGAGTACCTCCAGATAGGCCCCGCGCAGGTTGAGGCTCTCCTTCTGTCCGCGCATCAACAGTGACAGCGACACCAAGTTGGCGGCCAGACCGACCACGGCGAAGACGATCGTGAGACCGCCCTGGGTCTCGGCCGGGTCGAGGAACCGGCCGATGGCCTCGACGAGCAGATAGCCGCCCACGACGAGGAGGAGCAGACAGTTGGCGAGTGCCGCGAGGATCTCGGTACGGGCGTACCCGAACGTGCGGTTCGCCGTCGCCGGCCGGCCCGCGACAAGGATGGCCAGCAGCGCCATGGCGAGTCCGACCGCGTCCGTGGCCATGTGCGCCGCGTCCGCGATGAGCGCGAGCGAGTCGGTCACCACACCGCCGACGATCTCCAATGCCATCACACCGAGCGTGATGGCGAGCGCGATACGGAGCCGACCCTTGTGAGCCGCGGCCGCGGTACCGGTCGAGGGCTGCCCGTCGTGCGTGCGCCCGTGGTCGTGTCCAGCCCCCATGAAACTGCCTCCCAGTGGTCGGCGTGGCCTTGCGACACCTGCAGTGAACTACGGGTGGGGGGTATAGGGCAACACGGGACTGAACACCGTTGTCATGCGCGCTGACCTGCGGCTCTTCATCCGCCAGAGCGCATGGATCCCAGCGGGACGGAGTGAGGTGATGCGGGGCCGACACGATGGACAGCCGGCACGATCGACGGCTGATGCTGACGGCGGCTGCCCGGAAGAACTGCCTCGGTACCTGGCACCCGGTACCCGCTACGCCACACCGGCCTCGTCGACCGTCCTCCTCACCGGTCTCACTTTTCACTGCGGTCGTGCAGGGTAAGCGAGCTTGCGGAAGTCGGCGGATGAGGCGCCTCACGACGGGACCGAGCACATGTGGCAGACGATCACGAGCGACGAGCACCAGCCTTACCTGACCCAGCACGTCTGTCGGCCACAGCAGGCGGCGGACGCCCGCGATGTCACGACCGGCTTTCTCGCCGGCCTGCATCCTGCTCCGCCGCCGCCCACGGTGCAGGACCTGCTCCTGCTGGTCTCCGAGCTCGTCACCAATGCCCTGCGGCATGCGGGCGATGTCTCCGCTCTGCTGTTGACGGCGGACCGGCACAGCATTCAGGTCACCGTGGACGATCCCAGTCGCGCTCATCCGCAGGACCGCAGCCCCGATCTGACGGGGTGTTCAGGAGGTTTCGGCTGGCCCATGGTGCGTCGCCTGGCCCGCTCGGTCAGCATCGAGCCGCGTCCCGGCGGCGGGAAGGCCATCCGGGTGACCCTCCCGCGTTGAACGCAGCACCGAGGCCCCAGGGCCGGCGAGCTGTTCCGCACCGCTCCTCCTTGTCCCGGGGCCCACGATGACTCCCCGGCACCACCGCGCCGCGGGCGCACGGCAGGCATGGGTGTACCGCGCGTATTGCCGGGAAGAAGCCTCTTCGATCGGGGGCTCAGCGGTACGAAAAGGAGTCAGACATGGGCGTCGGCAGCACGATGGCGGACACCGCGCAGGACGCCGAAATCGCCGCCGAGAAGTGCGCAGTACCTGCTCAGCAGGAAGAACTCCCCTTTATCGAGTCTCCTGAGAACCTCGCTCCCGGCGATGCCCGCGAGATGTCCCGCTTGTTCTTCGAGCGGCTGGCAACGTTGGAAGAGGGCACTCACGAGTACCAGTACGCCCGTAACACCCTCATCGAGATGAACATTTCGCTGGTGCGCTACGCCGCCCGGCGATTCCGCAATCGCGGCGATGACTTCGAGGACATCATGCAGGTCGGCATGATCGGCCTGATCAAGGCCATCGACCGCTACGACCTGTCCCGTGAGGTGGAGTTCACCACCCTGGCGGTGCCGTACATCACGGGCGAGATGAAGCGCTTCTTCCGTGACACCACGTGGGATGTGCGCGTCCCGCGGCGGCTGCAGGAACTGCGCGTCGACCTCGCCCGCGCCAACGAGCACCTCAGCAGCGAACTCGGGCGGGACCCGAAGGTCTCCGAGCTCGCGGCGCACTTGAACATCACCGAGCAAGAGGTCGTCGAGGGCCAGGTGGCCGCCAATGGCTACAGCGCCTCCTCCATCGACGTCGCCATCAGTGAGGACGGCAACGATGCCCCGCTCGCGGACCTGATCGGCGCATGCGACGAGGACATGGATCTCTTCGAGGATCTCCACACCCTCAAGCCACTCCTCGACGGGCTTGCGGATCGTGACCGGCAGATCCTGGAAATGCGTTTCGGGCAGGAGATGACGCAGGCCCAGATCGGCGAAGCGCTCGGCATCTCCCAGATGCATGTCTCCCGGCTGCTCAGCCGCTGCTTGACTCATCTGCGTACCGAGATGCTCGGTACGGACTGATCTCTTCATGAACTGCACTCGCACGTGAAGCACGTGACAGCACGTGAACGACGGCGTGTCGGCCCCGATGTCCCCGCATCGGGGCCGACGCATTGGCGGAGATCTGCGCCAGTGATCTGGCGATGCGAGCCCTCCTGTCGTACGCGAGGCGCGTTTGGTCGTCCGCGTTCAGTCGTCCGCGGATCGACGGTCCCGGGGCTCGGTGTCGGGCAGGGTGAAGCAGGCCGTGACGGTTTTGCCGTGCCGGGTGGAGTGTGCCGTCCAGTCGTCGGAGACCGCGTCGATCAGGGCGAGTCCCCGCCCGCCGGTGCTGGTGGTATCGGGCGTACGCGGCACGGGCGACCCCGATCCGGAATCGTGCACGCTGACATGGAGGCATCGGCTGTCCCAGGTCAGGACCAGTTGGGCGGAGCTGTGGGCATGGCGGTGCGCGTTCGTGATCAGCTCCGAGACGGTCAGCAGGACGGCATCGACCGTCTCGGGCGCCTCGCGCGTCCAGCCGAGTGAGTCCAGATGCCGGCGTGCCCACTGCCGGCCCTCCCGCACCCCACCCGATATCGGGAAGGTCTGCGCCCATCCCACCGCTCGCAAGGAAGCATCCGACACACCGCACACCCCTTCCGCTTCGTGACGCCGTAGTCCACCGTCTACCCCGAAAGGGACAGATGACCGGGGCCCTGCTGCCTTTCGGTACGTGGTGGTCATCATCGCGGCTCGCCTTTGGTGATCCCTGACATGCATGTGGTGTGCGGGGCCGAGGAAGTCCGGCCCCGCACACCACAGATGTCACGGACGTCAGTCCTTGAAAGCGTCCTTGGCCTTTTCCTTGGCGCTGCGCAGGTCACCCTTGGATTCCTTGGCCGAGCCTTCGGCCTCCATGCGTTCATTTCCCACGGCCCGCCCCACGTTCTTCTCTGCCTTTCCGGTGGCCTGCTCGGTCTTGGCCTTGGCCTTTTCTTCGGCGCTCATGGTGAATCCCTTCATCAGCAGTTCTGTACGGTTCGGTCGGGAAGCCCGACGTTCATTCGAGTGCAGCGGTGCGTCCATTGCCACCAGCTGTCACCAGCGATACCAGCGGCCTCGCTTGCCGCCGGCGCCTGCCGAGCGCATCACGAAGCCCAGCAACCACACGGCGAGCACGATCACGGCCACGATCCACAGGGCCTTGAGTGCGAATCCGGCACCGAAAAGAAGCAGTGCCAGAAGAAGAACGAGAAGCAGCGGAACCATAGTTATCAACCTCCGGACAAGCGTGTGCCCCGGCTCTCCCCCGCCACACATTTCTCTTTATGGGTTTCTTATCGGAGGGGCGGGGCATCCGAAGCAGATTCTTCCTCGGCGGCGTGCGCGCACCGCTCTGCGGCGGACGCCCCAGCCGGATGTCGAGCGCCGGGCTCTGGGCTCCGGGCTCCGCACACCGCCCCCTCCGAGCACCACCCACCAGGCCTGACCGACCACCCCCATGTTGTGGCGCTTCGGCCGGTGATCCAGGGGGCAGGGTGTGGTGGACGCTGCGTGATGCCGTGCTGTGCCATCCGGTCGGGAGGCTTGCGAACATGCAGATATGGCAGGACACCACGGAATCGGGGCGGTGGCCCGGAAGTGCCTCTCCGCTGGGGGCCACCTATGACGGGAGCGGAACGAACTTCGCGGTGTTCTCCGAAGTCGCCGACAAGGTCGAGTTGTGTCTGTTCGACGAACGGGACCGTGAGGAACGCATCGAGCTGAGGGAAGTCGACGCATTCGTCCATCACGTCCACCTCCCCGACATCGGACCGGGGCAGCGCTACGGCTTCCGGGTGCACGGCCCCTTCCAGCCGGCCCGCGGTATGCGCTGCAATTCCCATAAGCTGTTGCTCGATCCGTATGCCAAGGCGATAGCGGGCCGGATCGAGTGGGATGAGTCCCTCTTCCCTTACCGCTTCGACGCCCCGCACCGCCGGAACAATGCGGACTCCGCATCCGCCACCATGAAATCGGTCGTGACCAACCCCTACTTCGACTGGGGCAACGACCACCCTCCGCAGGTGCCGTACCACGAGACAGTGATCTACGAGGCGCATGTGAAGGGCATGACCCGCACGCACCCGGCCATTCCCGAGGACATCCGCGGCACCTACGCCGCGCTGGCGCATCCGGTGATGCTGGACTACTTCACCGCCCTGGGTGTCACCGCCGTCGAATTGATGCCCGTGCACCAGTTCATTCACGATCACAGCCTCACGCAACGCGGACTGGCGAACTACTGGGGCTACAACACCATCGGATTCTTCGCGCCCCACAACGCCTACTGCTCCTCGGGGCAGCGGGGTGAGCAGGTGCAGGAATTCCGTTACCTGGTCAAGTGCCTTCATCAGGCGGGCATCGAGGTCATTCTCGACGTGGTGTACAACCACACCGCGGAAGGAAATCACCTCGGCCCCACCCTGGCGTTCCGGGGTCTGGACAATGCCGCCTATTACCGGCTGTCCGACGACGATCCCCGGTACTACTGGGACACCACCGGCACCGGCAACAGCTTGCGCATGAACCATCCGCACACCCTGCAGCTCATCATGGACTCGCTGCGGTACTGGGTGACGGAGATGCATGTGGACGGCTTCCGTTTCGACCTGGCCGCCACGCTGGCCCGTCAGTTCCACGGTGTCGACCGGCTGTCGTCGTTCTTCGACCTGGTCCAGCAGGACCCGGTCATCTCGCAGGTCAAGCTGATCGCCGAGCCCTGGGACGTCGGTGACGGCGGCTACCAGGTGGGCAACTTCCCGCCGTTGTGGACGGAGTGGAACGGAAAGTACCGCGACTGTGTGCGCGACTTCTGGCGCGGCGAGGGCGGCACGCTGGGGGAATTCGCCTCCCGGCTGACCGGCTCGTCGGACCTGTATCAGAGCGACGGGCGCCGGCCGCACGCCTCGGTCAACTTCGTCACCGCGCACGACGGATTCACCCTGCGCGATCTGGTCTCCTACCACGACAAACACAACACGGCCAACGGTGAGGACAACCGCGACGGGGAGAACCACAACCGGTCGTGGAACTGTGGCGCGGAGGGGCCGTCCGAGGACCGGGACGTACTGGCGCTGCGCGCCCGGCAGCAGCGCAATTTCCTGGCGACGCTGCTGCTCTCCCAAGGCGTTCCGATGCTCTCGCACGGGGACGAACTGGGCCGGACGCAGCGCGGCAACAACAATGCGTACTGCCAGGACAACGAGGTCTCCTGGGTGGACTGGCCCGCGGTCGCCGAAGGCAGCGACATGCTGGAATTCACCCGGGAGTTGATCGCGCTGCGCAGGGAGCATCCGGTGTTCCGGCGGCGGCGTTTCTTCCAGGGGGTGGCGGTGCGCGGCAGCCGGGACGGGCTGTCGGACATCGCCTGGTTCACGCCGGCGGGCCGGGAGATGACCGACGAGGACTGGGAGGCCGGGTTCGCCAAGTCGCTGGCGGTCTTCCTCAACGGTCAGGCGATATCCGAGCCGGATCCACGCGGCCGGCGCATGCACGACGACTCGTTCCTGCTGCTGTTCAACGCCCATCACGAGCCACTCGAATTCACCGTGCCGGGCGGTGTGGGCGAGTGGTGGAGCGTGGTCGTGGACACGGCCATCCCGTATGTGGAGTACCGGTCGCTCATCAAGGCCGGCACGGCGGTGGAGGTGGAGGCCCGGGCTCTTCTGGTGCTGCGCGAGTCCCGCCAGGAGTGACGGCCCCCTCCGGCCGGAGCCGACGACGGCGGCGGGCCGTGCGGAGCGGCGGGAGGAGAGGCCCGCACCGCCGGCGCCGACGGTGCGGGTCCGCCGCCGCAGGCCGTTTGCGTGTCCCCGCGCGGAGCAGGAGACCGGTCGGCGTGCAGGGGCTAAGGAAGGCAGTCAGGCGATGGCGGGCGAGCGCGGTGCGGCAGAGCGGGTGGGCGAGGGGCGAGCGGGGCCGGACGGGGCGTCGTACGCGCGCTATCTGCCCATCGCCGAGCACGGGCTGATCGGAGACCTGCGGACGGCCGCGCTGGTGGGGACGGACGGCCGGATCAACTGGTTCTGTGCGCCGCGCTTCGACTCACCGAGTGTCTTCGGGGCGCTGCTGGACGCGGACAACGGCGGTTGCTGGCAGCTGAGTCCCGTGGGCGACGTGGCCAAGCACCAGCAGTACTACTTCCCCGACACCAACATCCTGATCACGCGGATGCTGACGGACAGCGGCATCGTCGAGATCCAGGACTTCATGCCGGTGCTGGCGGAGGGCGACCGGCAGCACCGGCAGCGCCTGGTGCGACGGGTGGTCAGCGTACGGGGCAGTGCCCGCATCCGGACCGTCATCGCTCCGCGGATGAACTACGGCCGCGACGCACACCGTGCCCACCGGCAGCCGCACGGGGTGCGTTTCACCGGTGCCGCGCTGACCCTCTCCCTGCAGGCCAGCGCGACGCTGCGGGTCGAGGGCCGGGACGCGGTTGGTGAGTTCGACCTGGCGGAAGGGCAGTCGGTGCTCTTCGTGCTGGAATCCGCGGAGACGGCCGGGGGCGATCCCTCGGTCGACCTGGTGGATGCGCAGGCGACGGAGGAACTGTTCCGGTCCACCGTCCGGTTCTGGCGTCAGTGGCTGTCCCAGTGCACCTACACGGGGCGCTGGCGCGAGCGGGTCCACCGGTCGGCGCTGACCCTGAAGCTGCTCACCCACGAGCCCACGGGCGCGATCGTGGCGGCGCCCACGCTCGGCCTGCCCGAACAGCTCGGCGGCGAACGCAACTGGGACTACCGCTACGTATGGATCCGCGACGCGGCCTTCTCGCTGCACGCGCTGCTGCGCCTCGGCTTCACCCGCGAGGCACAGGCCTTCATCGGGTGGCTGACGGACTGTCCGCGCGGCGCCCAGGACGGTGACCGCGGCCCCTTGCGAGTCCTGTACTCGATAGACGGCCACGCCGACCTGCCCGAGCACGTCCTCGACCACTGGGGGGGCTACCGGGGGTCCGCCCCGGTGCGGGTGGGAAACGGCGCGGCCGGCCAGCTCCAGCTGGACATCTACGGTGAACTCTTCGACTCGGTCTATCTGTTCGACAAGCACGGTGCGGGCATTTCCCATGAGAGCTGGACGGACCTGTGCGCGATCCTGGACTGGCTCCTGGAGCACTGGGACACCCCGGACGCGGGAATATGGGAGACCCGTGCCGGGCAGCAGCGCCACACCTACTCGCGGCTGATGTGCTGGGTGGCCGTCGAGCGCATGATCAGAATCGCTCAGCGGCGTGGTCTGCCCGGTGATCTCGGGCGCTGGATGTCCGCACGCGATGCGATGTACCACCAGATCATGGACCGGGGCTGGAGCGAGCAGGAGCAGACGTTCGTGCAGCGCCTCAGTGACGAGGCGGGGCAGCCACCGGAGAGCATCCTGGACGCCTCGCTCCTCGTGATGCCGATGGTCAAGTTCCTGTCTCCGGACGATCCGCGGTTCCGGTCCACGGTGCGTGCGATCGGCGCGAATCTCGTCACGGACAGTCTGGTGTTCCGCTATGACCCGAAGCAGTCGCCCGACGGACTGGACGGCACGGAGGGGACCTTCTCCATCTGCTCGTTCTGGTGGGTGGAGGCGCTGGCCCGCACCGGTCAGATCGAGGAGGCGCGGCTGGCGCTGGAGAAGATGTTCACCTACGCCAACCACCTCGGCCTGTACGCGGAGCAGATCGGGACGACGGGTGAGCACCTGGGCAATTTCCCGCAGGCGCTCACCCATCTCGCACTGATCAGCGCGGCCACGAGCCTGGACGGCTTCATGGGCTGAGGCGCCCCGCGCCCGCGGGGGTGGGTGGACGGTGGGCGGCCGGGAGACCGCTACCTAGACGCCGTCCGCCTGCCGGCGCCGTTCCACCACGTCGTCCAGCCGGCGGCGGGCCCGTACGGCGCGTGCCCGGTCGGCGGTGGACGCGTCCGTGACATCGAGGAACAGCTGGTCGAGCTGCGGCCAGCGCGCGCGGAGTTCCGTCTTCGTCCGCACCAACGCCGCTTCGACCAGTTCGCTGTCGAGACCGGCCACCAGGTCGATGCGCGCCGCCAGCATCACCGATTCCGGCCCGAGTTGCATCGTCATGGCCGCGGTGACGGTGTCGATTTCCGGCTGGTCGTGCAGGAACGTGAGCACCTGCTGCTGGAGTTCGGGGGCGGCCGCCTCGCCGATCAATTGGGTCCGGGCGCTCTTGCCGAGCATGAAGGCGACGTAGACCAGCAGGGCGCCGATCAGCAGGGAGGCCCAGGCCTCGTAGGCGCCGTTGCCGGTGGTCATGTGGAGTGCCATGCCGAGGAGGGCGAGCAGGACTCCGAGGCATGCGGTGCTGTCCTCCGCCAGGACGGTGCGCAGGGCGGGGTCCTCGGTGTTTTTGATCTCGCCCAGCATGCTGCGGCGGTGGGTCCTGGCCTGCGTCCGCACCTGGGACAGGGCCCGGATCAGCGACGTTCCCTCGGCGAGCATCGCGACGGCCAGCACGACGAGGCCGATGAGGTATCCCGTGCGGGATTCCGTCTCTTGGGTGTGGAAGGCCACGATGCCCTGGAAGAAGGAGAAACAGCCGCCCGTCACGAAGATGCCGACGGCCGCGAGCAGGGACCAGAAGAACCGTTCCTTGCCGTATCCGAAGGGGTGCCGGTGATCCGCGGGGCGTTCGCTGCGCTTCACCGCGGCCAGCAGGAAGATCTCATTGAGGCTGTCCGCCACCGAGTGCGCCGCTTCGGAGAGCAGAGCGGGCGAGCCGGCCACCACTCCCCCGACGGTCTTGGCAACGGCGATCCCGAGGTTGGCCGCGAGGGCGACCCACACGGTCTTCCTGGTCTCCCCGTCGCGCCCGCCGTGCGTCGGTTCTGACGGGTCCCGTGCCGCGTCCTCGCTCATCTCCGGCCGTTCTCCTCCCCGGCCGGAACTCCGGCCCCCAGCACGGATGCCCCTCGTTGCCTGCCCCATTCCTCACGAAGGGCGCAGGTACCCGCTGTCCGTGAGCCTGGGTGACGCCCGTCGGCCGTCACCCGGCGTCCGGTGCCGCCCCTGCGTCCGGCGGGGTGGTGCGCCGGGGCACGACAGCGCGCCTGTTCCGGCCACCGGACGGCGGCCGGGGACAGTGCTTCGTGCAACCCGGTCGAATCGAAACGGAAGAGAGCCATGGCTGAATTCCTCACCGACGTCGAAACCCTCAGGGAACGGGCCCGCCGCGAGATCGAGAAGGGGCCGGTCACCGACGCCTACGGGGCCGACCTGGAGCGTGTCCTGCAGGTGCTGAACGAGGCACTGGCCACCGAGATCGTGTGCACGCTGCGATACCGGCGGCACTACTACACGGCGTCCGGGCTCTATTCGGAGCCGGTCGCGGCCGAGTTCCTGGAGCACGCCGCGGAGGAGCAGCAGCACGCCGACAAGGTGGCGCAGCGCATCGTCCAGCTCGGCGGGGAGCCCGACTTCAACCCGGACACCCTGACGCGGCGGGCGCACGCGGGATACGACGCCAGCGCCGACCTGATCGAGATGATCAAGGAGGATCTGATCGCCGAACGGGTGGCGATCGCTTCCTACACGGAGATCGCCAAGTGGCTCGGTGACGGCGATCCGACGACCCGGCGGGTGTTCGAGGACCTCCTCGCCAAGGAGGAGGAGCACGCCGATGACCTGCGGGGGCTGCTGGAGCGGATGCCCCGGCACAAGAAGGGCTGAGGGGGCGGCGCGGGGTACGCCGTCGCGCGGCTGCGGGGCGACGGCGCACCCCGCGCCGGAGCGGCTCGTACGGCCGTGGCGTCGCGCTGCCCGCGCGGGTGGGGTCGCTGCCGGTCAGCGGTTCCAGCTGAGCACGAGGACGGCCAGGTCGTCGGTGTGCCGGCCGGCGTCGAGGGAGCGGGCGGTACCGGTGAGATGGTCGATCAGGTCCGGCGGCGGCAGATGCCGGCCGGCCTCGATGATCCGGAGCAGGCCGTCCGTGCCCAGGCGATGGCGGCCGCTGCCGACGGTGTGGCCCTCGACCAGCCCGTCGGTGTGCATGAGGAGAGTGGCGCGCGGCGGCAGGGTGCAGTGGGTGGGGTGCCAGGAGCCGTGCCCCGGGAGCATGCCCAGGGCGATGCCGTGCCGGGCCTCGACGGGATGGGCGGCTCCGGAGGGCGGGATCAGAAGGGGTTCGTCGTGGCCGGCGAGGGTCACCGTGGCCCGGTGGTGCGTGGGGTCGAGGGTGAGGATCGCGCAGGTCGCGAACATTTCCGGGGTGCTGCGCTCGGCGACCAGCACCTGCTCCATGAGCCCCAGCAGCCCGGTGTCACGGTGCCCGCCGAGGATGAGGGAGCGCCAGGTGATGCGCAGACAGACACCGAGCGCGGCGGCGTCCGGGCCGTGCCCGCTGACGTCGCCTATGACGGCGTGCAGCAGGCCGTCCGGGGTCTGGACGATGTCCAGGAAGTCGCCGCCGAGCAGGGCGTTCTTGCGGCCGGGCAGATAGCAGGTGCTGGTGAGCACGTCCGTGGAGCGCAGCAGCGGGGCGGGCAGCAGGCCCCGTTCCAGGCGGGCGTTCTCCTGGGCGCGCAGTTCGTTCTCCCGCAGCCGGGCGGTGGTGCGTTCGGTGTTCTTGCGGTGCAGGGCGTAGCGGATGGCGCGTTCGAGGAGTTCGGGGGTGACGCGGCCCTTGGGCAGGTAGTCCTGGGCGCCCGCGGCGACGGCCTCGATGCCCGCGCGGGTCTCGTCGAGGCCGGTGAGGACGATGACGGCCGCCTCGGGGCACAGGCTCTGCATGCTCTGGACCGCGCCGGTACCCGAGGCGTCCGGGAGGTGGAGGTCGAGCAGCACGCAGTCGGGGGTCCGGCCGGCCAGGTAGCCGCGTGCCTCGCCGAAGGTCTGCACCCAGGTGAGGCTGACGGTCAGTGCGGTGTCCTGGAGGTACTCCTCGACGAGCAGGGCGTCACCGGCGTCGTCCTCGACCAGCAGGACGACGCCGGCGCCGTCCGCGGTCTGCGTCGGGATGGCGGGGAGCGGCGCGGCGGCAGGGGTGGTCATGACGCGGTCACTTCTCCGTGGAGGGTGGGCTCGGTGGTCTCTGGCGCCGGGATCACGGGGGCGTGCTCGGCCAGGGTGAAGGTCATGCGGGTACCGGGAGCGTGGTCGTGGTCGACGGCGATGGTGCCGCCGTGGTACTCGACGACCTTCTTGCACAGGGCCAGGCCGATGCCGGTGCCCGGGTAGCTCTCCCGGGTGTGGAGCCGCTGGAAGATGACGAAGATCTTGTCGCTGTAGGCGGGTTCGATGCCGATGCCGTTGTCGTCGACCGAGAAGTGCCAGTAGCCGTCCGCCCGGCGGGCCGAGAGATGGACGGCCGGGGGCCGGTCGGGTGAGCGGAACTTGAGGGCGTTGCTCAGGAGGTTCTGCAGCAGCATCCCCAGCTGCGTGGTGTCACCGGGGACCGTGGGCAGCGGATCGTGGGTGACGGTGGCGGCCGACTCCTCGATGGCGATGCTGAGGGAGTCCCGCACCTGGCCGAAGAGCTGCTCCAGGTCGACGTCCGTGTGCTCGGCGTGTACCCGTCCGACCCGGGAGAAGGCGAGCAGGGCGTTGATGAGTGCCTGCATGCGGTTGGCGCCGTCCACCGCGAAGCCGATGTACTGCTGTGCCCGGTCGTCGAGTTGTGCGGCGTTGCGGCGCTGGAGCAGCTGGCAGAAGCTGGCCACCTTGCGCAGGGGTTCCTGCAGGTCGTGCGAGGCGACGTAGGCGAACTGCTCGAGTTCGCTGTTGGAACGCTGCAGCTCGGTGGCCTGCGCGTCCAGCTGCGCCCGGGCCTCGTCGCTGAACGCCAGCTCGTCGACGAGGCGTTGCCGCATACCGTCGATGTCGGAGGCGAGGGCGCGCAGGTCGGCCGGTCCGGTCCCCTTCACCGGCCGGCGGAAGTCGCCGCGGGCCGCGGCGCGGACATCGGCGGACAGTTTGCCGAGCGGCTCGGTCACGCCGCGCCTCAGGCCGATCACGGCGAGCACGATCACCACGAACACCACGGCGGCGAGCCCCGTGAAGATCCAGTTCTGGAGCACCGCCACATCGTGGAGTTCGGCCCGCGCCTGGGCGCGTTCGTGCTCCAGATGACGCTGCTGGGCGCCGAGTGCGGCACGGACGGCGTCGAAGCTGCGCAGCCCGGCCCCCGCGTCCCGGGCGGCGAGGCGGACGGGGGCGCCGCTCGGTGCGGCGGCGACGGGCCGGGCGAACTCCCGCTGCCACACCTCGGTCCGGTCCAGGACGCGTGCCAGGTCCCGCGCGGCCGGCCCGTCGTGCCCGAGGAGTGTGCGCAGGCGAGCGGCGGCGGTCTGCTGCTGGGTGAGCCCGTCGTGGTAGGGGTCCAGGAACTGCCGCCGGCCGGTGAGCCCGTAGCCGCGGATGCCGGTCTCCTGGTTGACCACCGCGTTCTCCAGGCCGGCCGCGGCGATCAGCGCCGGGCTGGAGCGGTCGACGAGTCTGGCGGTGGCGTCCGCGGCGCGCGCGTGCACCCACGCGCCACCGCCGCCGAGGAGCACCAGCGCCACCATCACCACCGCGACACTGACGCTCAGCGCCCGGCGGGTGGTCCACCGCGACCCCGCTCCGGCCGGCCCCCGCGGCGGGTCGTCAGCGGCCGCACCGCCGGACTCATCGGCCTGTCCGGAGCCTTCACCGTGCGGGAGTTGCTGACTCATCACACCTGCTCTCTGCGCTCCCGCCCCGAATGAGGCGAAGATGTGTGGGCACAAGCAGCCATAGAGTACAGAGCGGCGACAACAATGGTTGTCGAGACGGCAAGAGCCACCGTAGGGTCGCGGCATGGACCGCGAGCCGCTCCCCGTCCCCCTTGAACACGAATGGATGACAGAGCTCGCCGAACGTGCGGTGCATCAGCTCGCGGACGAACTCGCCCGGCACGGCCTTCACCCCGCTCCCGCGGCGGAGCACGACGACGGGACGGCGGAGCCAGGACCGCCCGCGGACGGCAATCCCGCCCTGGCCCGGCTGCACGCCCTCGCCTGCCTGGACCGTGCCGTCGGCCGCTGCGCCCGGCAACTCGCGCAGGAAGCCGCCGAGAACGGCGCCAACTACCCGCAGCTCGGGCAGGCGTGGGGCATCAGCCGCCAGGGCGCCCGGCGTCGTTGGCCCGGTCTGGTCTTCACCTCCCGCCCCGCATCACGTCCTCTTCCCACCCCCGATCACGGGAGCTCCACCATGAACGCGTTGACGTCCGACCGCCCCTACAGCGTCCTGCTCGTGGAGGATGACCCCGCCGACGCCATGCTCATCGAGGACGCGCTGGTCGAACGTGGCATGGCCCGTACCCTCAACCAGGCCGTGGACGGGGTGGCCGCGCTGGAGTACCTGCGTGATCCGGCCAATGAACGTCCCGACCTGATCGTCCTCGACCTCAACATGCCGCGCATGAACGGCCGGGAACTCCTCGCCGTGCTCAAGGACGACGCCGACCTGTGCAGCATCCCCGTCGTCGTGCTGACCACCTCGGCGGCCCCCGATGACATCAACGATGCCTACCGTCAGCACGCCAACGCCTATGTGACCAAGCCCGTCAATCTCGACGACTTCGTCCGCACCGTGCACAGCATCGACGCCTTCTTCCTCGACACCGCCGCGAAGATCACCCGGCCCTGACGTCCGGGAGGGCCCGTGGCACCCCGCCGGCGGGCCCGCGCCGCGCCGGCGCTTCGTGCGGGCCGTTCCTCCGCGGGGCCGAGGTGAACCGCTTGCCCGCCGGGGATCAGGCCCGGCGGACCCGAGCGGCGAGAAAGTGCCCGATGAGGACGTAGACCACGGCCGGCAGACCGAAGTTCAGTACGGTCCGCAGCCAGGCCGTGTCCATGGTGAACAGGTCGTGGGACCATCCGGCCAGCCAGAGGGACGCGTCGTGCACCACACTGACCAGGTCGTTGGCGCGGTTGGCGCCGAGCAGGGCGAAGAGGATCCACAGCCCCAGAATCACCGCGGTGCAGTCCGCGATGACAACGATCGCCTTGGCGGCTCCGTTGCTTCCGTCATGTATGCGTCTGGACATGCCCCACAGGTTGCCGCTTTCGGCCGGTCGAAACCCTTCCCCTCCCCCGGAGCCGCCCGTACGGGGTCCACCCAGGGGCTCGTCCGGATACCTCTCAGGTCGCATACCGGGTCGGCCTGCGGGCGCGCGGCCCGGGCCGTACTCCGGCCCTGAGAGTGACTCGGCACCGCGAGGGGGCGCCCTAGCGTGAGGTATCCGCACGATTCCGAACCGAGGAACCCATGATCGAAGTAACCGGGCTGTCCAAGCGCTACGGCGACAAAAAGGCCGTCGACAACCTCACGTTCACCGTCCACCCCGGTATGGTCACCGGCTTTCTCGGTCCCAACGGCGCCGGCAAGTCCACCACCCTGCGCATGATCGTCGGTCTCGACCGGCCGACCTCGGGCTCCGCGACCGTGTGCGGCCGGCCGTACCACGAACTGCCCACGCCGCTGCACACCGTCGGTGCCCTGCTGGAGGCCAAGGCCGTCCACACCGGCCGCACCGCCCGTGACCACCTCCGCGGGCTCGCCGCCTCGCACCACATCCCGCGGCAGCGCGTCGACGAGGTGCTCGCGATGGTCGGTCTGACGGAGGCCGCCCGCCGGCGCGTCGGCGGATTCTCGCTCGGTATGGGCCAGCGTCTCGGCATCGCGGCCGCGCTGCTGGGCGACCCCGACATCCTCATCCTCGACGAGCCGGTCAACGGCCTGGACCCCGAAGGCATCCAGTGGGTGCGGGAGTTCATGCGCTCCATGGCCGACGACGGGCGCACCGTCCTGGTCTCCTCGCACCTCATGAGCGAGATGCAGGACACCGCGGACCACCTCATCGTGATCGGCCGCGGGCAGCTGGCGGCCGACAGTTCCATGGCGGACTTCCTGGCCCGCAGTTCACACAACGGCACGGTGGTCCGCACCCCGCACGCGCCGCAGCTCGTTCCGCTGCTGCGGCGCGAGGGAGGCACCGTCGACGACCTGCCCGGCGGCGAGCCCGCGGACGGCGCGCTGCTCGTACGGGGAATGGAGGCACGGCGGATCGGTGAGCTGGCCGGGCAGAACGGGCTGTGGCTCCACGAGCTGGCACCGCAGCGGGTCTCGCTGCAGGACGCCTTCATGGAACTGACCGCGGACGCCGTCGAATACCGCGTCACGCACGGCGGAAAGGCCGCATGATCATGGCGACAACAACGACTCCTCCGGCCTCCGCCGCTCCCCGGAGCCACGCCACGACCGACCGGCGCCACCGCTTCGTCCATGCGGTCGCGTTCGAGTGGATCAAGGTCCGGACGATCCGCTCCACCTGGTGGACGCTGTTCGCCGCCGCCTTCATCACCGTCGGGGTGGCGGTGCTCGCGGGCGGGCACGCCCACAGGGGCGAGAGTGCGGCGGGGGTGCTGGGCGAGATCTACGTGGGGCTCCCGCTGGGCCAGTTGGCCATCTGCCTCTTCGGTGTGCTGGCGGCCACCTCCGAGTACGGCACCGGCTCGATCCGCAGCACCTTCACCGCCGTCCCGCACCGCCCCCGGCTGCTGGCGGCCAAGGCCCTGGTGGTCTTCGCCGTGTCGCTGGTGACCGGGCTGCTGATCTCCTTCGCCACCTACGGCGCCGGCTCGCTGTCCTTGGGGACGGGTGTCGCGCACCCCGCCCTGTCCGACGGGGCGGTACTGCGCGCGGTGATCGGTGCCGGCTGCTACCTGGGCGTGCTCGGGGTCCTCGCGCTCGCCCTGGGACTGGTGCTGCGGGCCTCCGCGGGCGGGATCACGGCTGCCGTGAGCGTCACGTTCATCCTGCCCATCGTGTTCCGCATGATCGGCGACATCGGCCGGCCGCTGCTCAAGTGGTGGCCCACCGAGGCCGGGCAGCAGATCCTCCGTGTGCTCCCCTCCCCGGACCGTCTCGGCCCGCTGCCGGGCCTCGGCTACTTCGCGGCCCTCACCCTGGTCGCGCTCGTCGGCGCCACGGTCATGGTCAACCGGCGTGACGCCTGAGTGACCCGGGCCGGTCGCGCGCCGCGCAGGCGGCCCGCGCCGGACCATGCACAGGGGCCGGTGGCCGTCACGGACGTAACGGCCACCGGCCCTCCGGCAGGCCGGCCGCAACCGGGCCGGCACCGCACATAACTGAAGAGGTGAAGGAAACGACGTGAAGGAAACAAGGGCACAATCAGCGGCCCGGTCGGCGCCCCCGCGGCCGGGCGAGCGGGGTCAGGGCGTCGTCGATGCGGCATCACCTCCCGGTGCGGTCCGTGGCGTCACGACAGTGCCTGTCGCAGGGCGGTCCAGCAGAGCAGTGCGCATTTGATCCGCGCCGGGTGCTGGGACACGTCGCGGAACGCCGCGGCGTCCCCCAGACGGGACGGCCAGGCTCCGGACTCCGGTGTCCGTGCGCGCAACAGCGCGGCGATCTCCGTGTGCAGCTCCTCGGCTTCCTCGGCAGTACGGCCGAGGACCAGGTCGGTCATCACCGAAACGGACGCTTGACTGATCGAGCAGCCCTGGACCTGGTACGAGACGTCCGCGAGGGTCGCCCGCTCCCCTTCTCCTTCCCGGCGGACGCGCAGGGTCAGTTCGTCGCCGCACGTGGGGTTGAACCGGTGGATCTCGGCGTCGTACGGGTCCCGGAGGCCGCTGTGGTGCGGGGAGCGGTAGTGGGCAAGGATGATCTCCTGGTGTTCTGCCGTCAGGCGCACGCCGCACTCCCCCCGTCCCGCTCCGGCCCGGGCGCCGTGGCACCGAACATCGCCTGTGCCTCCACGATCCCCGCGGCCAGCGGCTCGATGTCCGCGAGCGTGTTGTAGAGGTAGAAGCTGGCGCGCACGCTGGCCGGCACGCCCAGCCGGCGGTGGAGGGGCCAGGCGCAGTGGTGCCCGACCCGGACCGCCACGCCCTGGGCGTCCAGGACCTGGCTGACATCGTGCGGATGCACTCCGTCGACGACGAAGGACACCGCACTGCCGCGGTCGGCACTCGTGGTGGGGCCGAGGATCCGTACCCCGTCGATCGCGGACAGGGTGCCGAGCGCCGCCTCGGTCAGCAGACGTTCGTGAGCGGTGATGCGCCGCATGCCGACGGCAGTCAGATAGCGCACGGCCGCGGCCAGTCCGACCGCCTGGGACACCATGGGCACTCCGGCCTCGAACCGCTGGGGCGGCGGGGCGAAGGTCGACTCCGTCATCCTGACGACCTCGATCATCGAACCGCCGGTGAGAAACGGCGGCATGACCTCCAGGAGTTCGCGCCGTCCGTAGAGGACGCCCACTCCGGAGGGGCCGAGCATCTTGTGGCCGCTGAAGACCGCGAAGTCCACTCCGCAGGCGTGGAAGTCGACCGCGGCGTGCGGCACCGACTGGCAGGCGTCCAGCAGCGTGAGTGCGCCGACCTCGGCCGCTCTGTCCACGATCTGCCGGACCGGGTTGACGGTGCCGAGCACATTGGACTGATGGGCGAAGGCCACCAGCCGGGTACGCGACGTGATCACCTCGTCCAGCCGCGAGAGGTCGAGCCGCCCTTCGTCGGTCACCCCGAGCCAGCGCAGGGTGGCGCCGGTGCGCCGGCACAACTCCTGCCAGGGCACGAGGTTGGCGTGGTGTTCCATCTCGGTGACCACGATCTCGTCGCCGGGGCCGAGTCGGAAGCGCGCGGCCGCTTCGCCGGAGGTGGCGGCGTTGCTCAGGGCGTAGGCGACGAGGTTGATGCCTTCGGTGGCGTTCTTGGTGAAGACCACTTCTCCCGGGTGTACGCCGATGAAGGCCGCGATCTGCTCACGGGCCTGTTCGTAGGCCTCGGTCGCCTCTTCGGCGAGCTGGTGCGCGCCCCGGTGCACCGCGGCGTTCGACGTCTCGGCGAAGGCTCGTTCGGCGTCGAGGACCTGCACGGGTTTCTGGGACGTCGCACCGGAGTCCAGATAGACGAGCCGCTGGCCGCCGCCGACGGTGCGACGCAGGATCGGGAAGTCGGCGCGGATCTGCAGGGGGTCGAGGGCGTGGGCCATGGCGGTCACCGGGAGGCGCCGGGGGTGGGGTCGGAGGCGGGACCGGTGGTGGAGCCGGGCGCGAGGTCGCTGAGCACCTTGTGGGTGGTCTGCAGACACAGGCCGCGGGCGCAGACGGTCACGGAGTCGCTGTCCGCCTCGTCCGCGCGGTCGAGGAACTTGGGGTTGAAGCTCTCTATCCGCTTGGTGCGGACGCCCTCGGCATAGTCCTCGGGTGAGGTCCAGCAGAGGTCCTTGTACGACGCGGTGTGTTCCGGGATGACCGTGGGATCGTCGAGTTCGAGTATCGCTCCGAACATCAACAGCGGTTCGAAGAGCGGCTCGGGGCTCTCGGGGTCGTCGGTGGGCCGGTCGGCGACATAGCTGAAGCCGGCCCCCACCATGGAGAACCGGCATGTGCCCAGGGGCTTCTCGCGGGAGGCCGCCTCCATGGCGCCCTCGCAGCCGAGCTTGCGGGCGAGCAGGTCTCCCACCAGGAACGGGAGTGCCGAGGACGGGTCGGGGATCACGCCGCGCGCGGCGGTCTCGGGTAACCGGACCACGGTCCGCAGGTCATCGGCCCGCAGCTCCGTCAGATGGACGGGCACCATGTCGCCGGCCGACGCGGCGATGCCCTCGACGTAACATCGCGCGAATTCCAGGGGCAGCATGCTGGTGGGCGTGCTGATGACATTGGGATGGGTCGGGTTACTGTCGGAACGACGTGTACCTGTCAATACGCTTCGGCCATTCTTCGTGTTCGCCATAACCGTCATCTGAAACACCGGCTGCCACAGGGTTCCCGGCGCCAGACATTCCGTCAGGGTCGCGGGGCCACGGGAACGAAAACCGGTCAACTTTCCGTCGAGTTCGGACTCCGCATAGAACTTCGCCATGGGCTTTCCTCTTGTTGACGGGATGTTGCGTGCAGAAGGAATCTAGGACCGGGCCGGAGCACCGGTCAACGATCGCTTTAAGACAGCCACGGCAGGTCAGAAGCGCATCGCACGCACACGGCCGACCGCCCCACTGGCCTGATCCAATAGGCCCCGATATCACCGGTGTTAAGGTCCGCAGAAGTCCCCGGGCACAACGGCGGCAATGATGAGAGAACGGACATACGGCATGGAAAACAACCTTCGCGAAGTATTCGACTTCATTTCTTTCACCGCCCGGCTACGCGAAGTTGAGCGGCATAACAACGCCACGCCCGGCCGAAAGGAGAGCGTGGCCGAACACTCCTGGCATCTGGCCCTCATCAGCTGGATCCTGCACCGCGAGTTCGAGCGGGAGAGCGGCCGCTCGCTCGACCTCGAGAAGATGCTCAAGATGTGTCTGATGCACGACCTCGTGGAAATCGAGGCGGGCGACCCCTCGGCCTGGAGCGCGCGGAACGGCGACGAGAAGGCCCGGATCGAGGAGGAGGTCGCTCAGCGCCGCTTCGCCTCCCTGCCGGACGGGCTCGGCGCCGAGTTCCTGAGCCTCTGGCACGAGCACGAGGAAGGGGCCACGCCCGAAGCCCGCCTCGTCCGTGGCGTGGACCGGCTCAACCCGGCGCTCATGCGCCTGCTGACCGGCCAGGGGTGGCAGGACGTGGGTGCGGACGCGGCGGCCCTGGACCGGCTCCAACTGCCGCGTGTCCAGGTGAGCGACACCCTCACCGCCCTCTACGAGGAGGTCAGGGACGCGGCGGTGGCCCGAGAGCTGCTTGCCCCCGCGCCCTGATACCGGCGCCCCGCCCGGCAGCGGGCGGGGCAACTCCAGGGGAATTGCGCAGTCGATGACGCTCGTTATCCACGGTCCAGTGCCGGCGAACCGGACCGGCGAGGGTTTCCGGTGTTGCCTGGTCGGCGGTCGGGCGACAGGCCGGAATCACGGTTCGACCATGGCGGAACGACGGTTCGGCGCAGTGCACGAGTGGACGGATCGACATCACCGTGCGCACAACCGGTCCCCTGCCGACCGGCTCTCCTCGTCCACGGCGCGGTAGATCACCAACCGCTGGTCCGGGTCTTGCAGTGGCAGCAGCACTTCGAAATCCACTGTGATCACACCGACGTCGGGAGGCCGCATCACCGTGCGCCCGCGGCCGTTGACCTCGATGTCTCGCTCGGCCCACCCTCGCGCGAATTCCTCGTCACGTGTGGTGAATTCGGCGATGAGGTCGGTCAGCGCCTGATCCTCCGGATGCGCGGCCCGCGCGGCGCGCAGGTGGGCGATCCCCTCCCGCACGACGCGTTCGCGGTCGACAGAGAACTCACGAATCTCCGGATGCATCAGGCACAGCCACATCGAATTGCGCTGCGACGGCGGCAGGGTGTCGAAATCCCGTAGCCGCCTCGCCATTTCGCCGTTCCGGGCCAGGATGTCGTAGCGGTGGTTCTTCAGCATGGCCGGCAGCGGCGACAGGTCGGCGACCAGTCCGGCCAGCGGCGGCGCAACCCCGGGGTCCGGCGGGCCTGCCGACGCGACGGCAGGCCGAAATCGCGCGGGTCCAGGCGTTCGCGCCGGGTCCGCAGGAACGCGGACAACTCCTGTGTCGCGTCCACGGTGCGGGTCGTCATGCTCGATCCAACAGGCAGGCAGGACTGCTGTTCCCAGGAACTCCTTCCCCTCATCCCCGGCTCGCGGCGGTCACCGACTCGATTTCGGCAACGGACCACAAGCACGGGAGGACACGATGTCTCTCACCCTCGACACCTACCGGCTGTTGGGCCGCTCCGGGCTGCGGGTCTCACCGCCGGCATGGGGCGCGGCGACCTTCGGCACCGATGGGGGCTGGGGCGCCGAACGGGACGAGGCGCGCAAACTGTTCACCCTCTACGTCGAGCGCGGCCGCAACTTCATCGACACCACCAGCACCTATACCCATGGCAGCTCCGAGCGCCGACCTGCTCGCCGGCGACTTCGGCCGCACGCTGACCCGCGGCGCCCTCAAGGTCGACACCCGCCGCTGATACCCGATCGAGCGCGTGGGCAGCGCACCGCCGCCCTCGCGCTCGCGCGATGTCGCAAATCTTCCGGGTGGGGGTCGATGGGTGGCCGCACCCGCCAGATCACAGCGCACTTCGGGGGTGAGTCACGCGAACCGGCTCTCGATAACACGATGATGGGAGAATCGGATATATGACGCAAAGGTTAAAAGTCTTCGCGAGGAGGGTACTTCGCACTGTGTAGATCGCCGGTCCGGTCTCGGCCGGTCGCCTGCCCGCTGCCGGCCCATGCGGTGGAGCAGACACCTCCGCACGCGGGACAAGAGCGTCCCGCCTACCTCAGGGAGTGTCATGTTCACCCTCGCACCGCGTTCGCCTCTGTCGGCTCAGACACGCCGCTCCGGTTTGAGAGCCGCGTTCGTGCCAGGAGCTGTCATTCCGGTGGGCGACACGCCCGAGGGAATCACCCTCACGCCCGACGGTGCCCGTGCTTATGTGGCCAACCGTGGCTCGAACACGGTGAGTGTGATCGACACCGCCACCAACACCGTCACCGACACCATCCCTACGAACGCCGGGCCGACTTTCGTGGCGTTCACTCCGGACGGAACGCGCGCTTACGTGACCTTCGGCGGTGCCGCTCTCGTCAGCGTCATCGACACCACGACCAACTCCGTCAGCACAGACATCGTGGTGAGCGATCCCACGACTGTCGTGGCGATCACCCCTGACGGCACCCGCGCCTATGTGACCGTTGGCGCCTCCACCGTGAATGTGATCGACACCGCCACCAACACCGTCACCGACACCATCACCGTGGGTGGTGCACCGACCGGCGTGGTCATCACCCCGGACGGAGCCCGCGCCTACGTGGCCAACCAGATCCCGGGTACCGTCAGTGTGATCGACACCGCCACCAACACCGTCACCGACACCATCAGCGTCGGCAACTTCCCCATCCTGCTGGACGTCACCCCGGACGGAACCCGTGTCTACGTCACGGTCGTAGGCGACTCCGCTCTCCGTGTGATCGACACCGCCACCGATACCGTCACGGCCACGATCGGTGTCAGCGCCCAGCCGCGTGTGCCGGCGGTCAGCCCGGACGGCTCCCACGTGTACGTGGCGAACGCCGACCCGGACACAGTGAGCGTGATCGACACGGTGACCAACTCCGTCGTGGAGAACATCGCCGTGGGAGACGGCCCCACCGACCTCGTGTTCTTTCCCGACGGGACGCACGCGTATGTGACCAACACGCTCGCCGGAACCGTCGAGGTGCTGGCAACGACCGTGATCCCCGACCACGGATCCACCGGGGGCGGAGCCCCCGTGACACTCACCGGCCACCACCTGGCCAACGCCACCGCCGTGCACTTCGGCACCGCCCAGGCCGTCATCACCGCCAACACCGCGACCTCGATGACTGTCACCGCCCCCGCCGGATCCGGCGCCGTTCCCGTGACGGTCACCACCGCCGGTGGCACCGGAACCCTGGGCACCTTCTATTACACGCCACCGCCCGCCCTCACCGGCATCAGCCCCGCCACGGGGCCTGTTGCCGGCAGTGACCAGGCGATCGTCATCACTGGCCGCAACCTCGCCGGAGCCCTTGATGTGTTCTTCGGCTCCAGCCGTGCCGTCATCCAGTCCGGCACCGACACCCAGATCACCGTCAGAGCCACCGCTGCTCCGGCACCGGGCGGCGCCGCCGTCACCGTGATCACCCCCGGCGGGACCACCGACGGACTCTCCTACACCTACCTCGACGCGTCCACCGTCACCGGCGTCAGCCCCAACACCGGGCCCACTACCGGTGGCACCCAAGTGACCATCACCGGCACCGGCCTGGCCGGCACCGACCAGGTCACCTTCAACGGAACCCTCGCCGCCTTCGCGGTCATCTCCGACACCACCGTGACCGCCACCACCCCGCCCAGCGGCACCGACGGCACCGTCGACGTCACCGTCACAGGCCCCGGCGGCACCCCTGCCGGATCGTTCACCTACGTCACCGGGCCTGGAGTATGAGGGTGTTCACGTAGACCAGGGCCGATCGCAGAATCCGCAGGCACAGCACGAACATCTCCTGCTCGTCGCGCCGGTTGGATGCGATCTCCGCTCCTTGCCGGAGGCGATCACGGAGTTCGCGCCGTTGGAGGACGACCTCACGTTCATGGGTGTGCTGCTCGCGGCGCTGCTGCTCCTGATGGTTCCCTTGGGCCAGTTGGTCTGCACATCGAAGCTCAAGCGATCAGGAGTCCGTACACGATGCGAGAGCAGTCATGATGCCAAGTCCCGTTTCCGGGTTCGAGCCCGAGGCCGGTCCGGAGATACCCGGTCAGTCCGCCGGCGGCCTCATCATCTTCCTGAACGGCACGTCGAGTTCCGGCAAGTCCAGCATCGCGAAGGAACTACTCGCCCTCCTCGGTGAGCCGTACTTTCACATGCCCGTCGATGCCTTTCACGCCATGCGCTCCGGCCCCGAGCTGCCCCCGGACGAACTGGCCGCCATGCTCAGACGCACGTGGCGGGGGTATCACCGTGCGGTGGCCGGCATGGCCGCGGCAGGCAACAACGTCATCGTGGACCACCTCTTCAGTGAGCCGTGGCGCCTTCACGACTGCCTCGGCCTGTTCCGCCCCCAGGACGTCGTCCTGGTAGGAGTGCGCTGCCCGTTGCCGGAGCTGGAACGACGGGAGCAGGACCGCGGCGATCGTCCGCCCGGGCTCGCCGCCCGTCAGATCGACCGTGTCCACGCGCACGGCGTCTACGACATCGAGTGCGACACCGGCAGTGCCAGTGCGCTCGACTGCGCTCGGCAGATCAAGGAGTTTCTCGGCCGACGGCACTCCCCCACCGCGTTTGAACAGATGAGAGCGAGGCCCCCTCAGCTGCCTGCGGAAGGGTGAGGGGAGGGGTGGCGTGTGCAGCGCCCGCCGACGTCTCCCAGCAGGTACTGCCCACACCGTTCCCCACCGCTACAGCCGTGCTCCGATGACCACAGCCGTCGCCCCGACAGCTACAGCAGACCCGCGATGCTGGGCGGGGCGAAGACGTGCCGGGCGCGGTGTTCCAGCACAAGGACGACGGGCATCTCCCGCGTCATGTCGGTCTTGCACCTGTCGCAACCCTGGTCCATCGCGGGGACTTCCGCGGTGTGCTGGGTGGCGATGTGGCGGGCGAGGTGAATCTGCGAGGAAACAATGGTGTCGAAGGGGTCACAGTCCACCCCCGGTTCGCTCTCCGCCCGGGCGGCGTCCACCACTTCGGGAGCCTGTTTCATCGCCTTGTAGAGATCGGTGCACTCCTGGCAACTCCACATCCAAGGCGGAGGTAGTGGCCACTTCTCAGCGTGGTCCGCGGGGTCCGAGTCCCTGGCATCCATGCGAAGCAGCGTAGCGACACCCGGGCAGCGCCGACAGCGGACCGGTCGAATCCCTCGCGGCATCGGCGTTCTTGTGACTGTCATTCCCGGCGCGGGTTCGTGGGAGGGCGTGCGGGCCGCTTGAATGTGTGCGCGGCAAGGCCAGTTGGCCCGGCGGTATCTTCCGCCGGGCCACCACCCGTGTGCGTCCGCGGAGCGGGGCCCGGGCGTCGCCCTACAATCCCTGTGAGGCGAGTTTGCCGCGTCTCCGGGACACAGCCCGGTTCCGCACCGGTTCGCCCCCACCCCACCCTCGAAGGAACACACCCCACTGTGAAGAAGAGTGCGATAGCCGGCGGTTCCCTCCTCGGCGTCCTCGTGATCGTCGGCGCCTATCAAGGATTCGCCGTCGCCAGTGACCCCCTGACGCTCGCCGAATACCGGAAGCTCAGGGCCGGCAGCAGCGAGAAACTCCTCCGCACCTACGCCAGTACCTGCCAGCAGGACGGCGAAACCGAACCCGGCGGCCGCTACCCCGTGACCTGGACGTGCTACGGCGCCGACGGGAGCAGCAACGCGGTGTTCTTCTACTCCGAGGGAGTTCTGTTCAGCAAGGCGGAGACCGGGCTCACCTAAGGCCCGTCTTCCAACGGATCTTGTCCGGAGCAGGAATGACGCGAGGCTGACCGCTGCTTCGGTTGGTCCGTCTTCTCCGGGGTGGTGTGTGCGAGGCCGCGTTTACGCAGGTAGGAGCGGAAGCCGCGGGAGCTGTATGGGCACGAGGCCGTGTCCGGGGCGGCGTGAACACTCACCCCCGAGCTGACAGTTGCCGACCTTGCTCAGCGTGCCGGACTCCGCCATCCGGCCCCGACAGGCAGCAATTTCCCCAGCGCTCATACAACCAGCGAACTATCAGACACCCACCGTGACCCGTGTAGCAAAGCCCTACTAGCAACCTGGCACGTGGTGTGCGAGATTTGGGACGAGAGGGCATCCGTTTGACGGGATGTGTGTGATGGCACACAGTAGCCACAGCCGATCGCCGGTCTTTGAAAGCAGTTATGGCACACCGCACCGCGGGGGGCCAGGTTCGATTCGGGAAACTCCAGTGATGGCGACCCTGCGCCGACTGGTTGATGAACTGCGCGCCAGCACTGCGATCCTCTATGTGCCGTCGCCCGACGGCAGTGCGCTGATTGCCGCACTGGTCGTAGGTGGTCCCGTTTCCGTATTCACGGTGGCGGAGCACGTAGCCGTCCAAAGTACGAATTACACGGCGGCGAAGGCTTATCGAGCCGGGCGACAGTTTTCCGAAAGCTCACCGATCAAGCGGTCACCTCAAGTGACCATGCCGTTCCCGTACACAGTTATATCGACACCGCTTTGCGACGACGAGGAAGAGAATACCCTCTGGGTCATGACCGGGATATGGCAGCCTCCTCTCGAGAATGCTGCCGACCTTTCCGTCGCTCAACGACGCTGCAGGAAGCTGGGTGATGCCCTGAGCAGACTCCTCAAAGCGTCTCATGGTGGCGATTTCGCGGAACTCTCATTGAATCCGCTCTTTCTTATGCCTGCACTTGAAGAGTCGCTTTCTGTTGATATCACATTCATCTACCATATTCACAAGCTTGCGTCCGCGCTGGTGGAAGCGAAGCGCATTAAAGACGTCGTCGAGGTAGCTACCGCGCGTATCATGAAACCGCTTCAAGCGCAGGCGATGGCTGTCTGCGTGGAGGAGCAGGGCTGGTTGCGCCTCGTGGGCTGCTCTGGATATTCGGGAGACGTCATCGATGGGCTGGGCCGGACACTGGCTGCAGACGGCTCGGCGGAGGCTCGGATTTTCCGCTACGACCGGCCGGTCTTCCTGGAGTCCGATGAGCAACTCGCCAAGAACCCCCTCGGAAGCTTTTCCGACGGTCGGGAGGCGTGCATACTGCTGCCGCTCACGGGGATGGCGCACCAACAGGGAGTTCTCCTGCTGACCTTCGTCCGTCCGCGCCACTTCCGAGCTGAGGAACGGGCGGCCCTGGTGACCATGGCCGGACTGTTCAGCCAAGCTCTGGAACGTGCCCGCCTGTCCGACGGAGAGCATGCGATGGCTCGGGAACTGCAGCAGGTGCTACTGCCGCATGCGCTGCCCCACCTCGATCAGCTGGAGTGCGCGGCGCGCTACCTCTCCGCGTCCGAGAACGGTGATGTCGGCGGGGACTGGTATGACGTGCTCACGCTGTCCGACGGCAACGTCGGACTGGTTATCGGAGACGTGGAGGGCCACAGCTCCTCCGCGGCGGCAGTCATGGGCCAGATCTGCAGCGGCTTGCGGGCGTACTCCGCGGAGGGGCACCGTCCCGCGGATCTGCTGCGCCGGATGAACCAGCTCCTGACCGATCTGAAGCCCGGGCGGTTGGCCACGTGCTGCTGCGTCTGGATTGACCTCGCGACCGGAACCGCTGAGATATCCAGTGCCGGTCATCCCATGCCGGTTCTGAGACAGTCAGACGGCGCTATCGCGGTCCCGACGCTCGATGTCGGCCTCCCTCTGGGGGTGGATCCGGAGACGAATTACAACTCCGTTGAAGTCACCCTTGCTCCTGAGACGGTTCTGGCGCTCTACACGGATGGGCTGGTGTGCTCGCACACCCTCGACGTCGGCACCGGAACACGGAAACTGCTGGGCACCATGGCCGAAGCGAGCGGTCATTGTCTGGAAGACCTGGCGGATCGCCTCCTCCGGATCACCACCGGCACGGCCATCCGGGATGACGACACTGCCCTGCTTTTGGCGCGGTACGAGGGACACCTGCAGGGAGTGCCTTCTCGCGTCAGTCGTCTGGACATCCAGCGTCATGATTTGCAAGGTGTCCGGGAGGTTCGCCAGTTCATTCAAAATATCCTGTTGCAATGGGGACTCGACGCCATTTCCTACGAGACCGAGCTGCTCGCAACGGAACTGGTCACCAACGGACTTGTCCACGCCGATAGCGATGTGGATGTACGGCTCCGCAAATACCCTGACCGCATCCGGGTGGAGGTCCGCGATTCCTCCACCCGGCCGCCGGTGCCTGCTCCCATCACGGTCGATCTGGAAATCGACAGCTTCTCGGAAAACGGTCGTGGCTTGGTGATCGTGGAAGAGCTGGCTGCCGCATGGGGCACTGCCCCGTACGGGCGCGGGAAGTCGGTCTGGTTCGAGGTGGCCGGCTTGGTGGAGGCGCCGCCACGTTACTGACTTCGGCTCGTCAGGGTGGCGTTGGGCTGTCGAGGGCGAGGCCGGTGCCGGCTATGAAGCCGTCGAGGATGTGAGGGCGGTACTGGAGGCGTTTGAGTCGGTTGCGGACGAGGGTTTCGAGCCGGTCGAGGGCCATGACGGCGAGGTTGGCGAGGCTGCGTTTGACGTGTGCCCACACCCATTCGACGGGGTTGAGGTCCGGCGAGTAGGCGGGGAGCAGGAACACCGTCAGCCATGCTCGCTCGGCGACGAGGTCGCGCATCCTGTGGGAGACATGGGTGTTCAACCGGTCCCACACCAGTACGATCGGCGCTCTGACCAGCTGATGAACTCCGTCGACGAGCGCGATGAAGTCCCGCTCGCCCATGCTGCGGCGCGTGCCACCGCCGGCGGGGTGGGTCCGCAGGCGGTGGCACAGTCGGGTCCGGGAGCCGGGCCGCATCGCGATCAGCCCGGCCACGGAGAGCCGTCCGGAGCGGCGTCCGCTGACCGTCACGACCGGGGTGTGGCCGCGGCGGCCCCAAGTCCGTCCGCGGGGCGGCCGTCGGGTGAAGCCGGCTTCGTCCTCGAAGCAGATGTAACCCCCGCAGGCCGCCCGTGCCCTTTTACCTCCCGCCAGGTCGCCTCCTTCCAGGTCGTCACGGCCTGCTCGTCGCGCTCGGCGACCCGTCGTGCGGGGACCTGCGGGGAAAAGCCGAGGCGGTGCATCAGCCTCGTGGCCCCGGACACGCTGTAGGAGACGTGGAACTTCCTGCCGATCAGTGTGGCCACCCTCGCCGCGGTCCACACCTGGTCTTCCACCCAGCCGTGCGCGGCAGGTCCCTCATCGAGGCACGCGGCCAGCTTTTCCAGGCAGCGTGGCGACAACCGACACCGTGATCCACTCGGTCCACGTGAGGCCAGAGCCTTGGCCCCGCCGTCCCGCCACAGCCGGTGCCATTCATAAGCCGACTTCCGACTCACCCGCAGCCGCCGGGCGACATCCGGCGGCTTGATCTTCTGCTCGAACAGCTCGACCGCCCGCATCCGAACCGACTCCCGGCGCCGACGCCCCCCAGGACTCAGCCCACCCCCATCTGCATACCTCATACACCACGGGATACAGACGACAGTCCAGCCCCATCAGAGACTTCACGAAAAATCACCCTGACGAGCTGAAGTCAGTAAGGGGTGTGTGAGCATCCAAGTGTCGGGGTTGGTCACCGTAGCTCCGATCCGAGGTCCCCGATCAAGCGCCTGGCCGTCGAACTCGGTGTGCGTCCCGAGGCCCTGGGTGGCTGGATCCACCAGGCCGAGGCCGGGTCCCGCGGACGGCCTCGGCTCTTTTCCCGGCCCGGCGCGACCCGACCCGGCCCGGACCGCGCACGTCCCCCTCACGCAGCATCGAGTCGATCAGGGCCGGGACCGTCTTGGCCGGGCGCTCGAGAACTAGCCGGTGCCGGGCTCCCCCAGGGCCGGCAGTGCCGTCATTGCGCCATCGCCGGGCGGGGCGCTTGTGCGCACGTTTCGGCGGACCTGAGCCATCCGGCGAGGTCCGCTCGGGCGCGGGACACCCGGGAGCGCACGGTGCCGATCGGGCAGCCGACGACGGCCGCGGCGTCCGCGTAGGGCAGGCCGACCAGCTGGGTGAGGACGAAGGCCTCCCGGCGTTCGCGGTCGAGGGTGTCGAGGAGTTCGCCGAGGGCCAGGCCGTCGTCGAATCCGGGGAGTCCGCTCGGCTGGCGGTGTTCCGCCACCGCCTGCCAGTCGTTGATGTCGGCGATGCGCGGCCGGGCCGCGGCGGAGCGGTAGCGGTCGATCACCACCCGGCGGGCGATGGACAACAGCCAGGTACGCGCACAGGAGCGGCCGGCGAACTTCGGCAGACCGGTGAGGGCACGCAGAAAGGTCTCCTGCGCCAGATCGTCGGCCGCGTGCGTGTCCCCGCTCAAGTGGGCCACGAACCGCCATATGTCCCGGTGGGTGGCGTGGACGAAGCGTTCGACGGCGTCGGGGTTGCCGTCCCTGGCGGCCAGGGCCAGGCCGGTCACCTGCTCGTCGTCCACGGCGGTCCGCTTGTAGGGGGACGGCCCGGTCAGGGCAGCGATCATGCGAGACATCCTTCGGAGGCAGCGGGACCGCACCAGGGCATGGCGGAGCAGAGCCCTGGGGTCCCTGTCGGTGTGCGGCGCACTCCGGTGGCCCGCGCCGAGGTCGAGGGCGACGGCTGACGTGCGGGGGTCGACGCGGTGGGGTCGCGTCGTCCGGGGCACGCCGTGGGCGGGTCGGAGGGCCGGCGGGCAGGGGCCGGCATGTCGCGGGCGGGGCAGGCCGGGGAGGGCGGCCGTGCGGGGATGCCGGCGCTTCGCGCGTCACCAGGTCAACGCAGCTGTGGAATCAGGGGTGTTGGGGGTTGCGGACAGCGGCGCAGGGGGTGGGTGGCGTGCGGTCAGCAGCAGACCGGGAGCGGGGGTGGGCCTCTGCGGGAGACGACGTGGTGCAGGAGGGTGCCGCTCGGGCCCAGGGCGGGCTCGTCGGCGGTGACCCGGCGAGCGGGCGGCTTCAGGCCGGTCCGGTCCGGTGTCCACAGGACCAGCAGCAAGGGGGCGAACAGCGCCGCGGCGAAGCTGCGGGCGAGCTGGAACGCGGCTGCTTCGCCGCGCCAGAGCCACAGGCCGCAGAGCACCGCGGCCAGCGTATGGGCCAGCAGCATGCCGAGGGAGCCGTGGACGGACGGCGTCATGTCCAGGTGGCCCGGGTGGGTCAGGGCCCCGGCTGTGGCGTCGAGGTGTCCCGCGCCCGACGTGGTGACCGTGCCGGGCAGGGTGACCGTGCCGGACATCGTGGCCGTCCCGGCCATCTCCGCCATCGCGGTCATCCCGCGCATGGCGTCGACGCCGTTGGTGCCCACGCCGGTGTGCGAGAGGCCGGTTTGCGAGAGGTCGAAGAGTGCGTGCAGGCCGAGTTGGGCGAGGACCGTGGTTCCGGTGATGACGGAGCCGCCCCGCTCCCGTCCGGTCAGCCACCATCCCACCGGGCCCGTCGCGCCGAACGCGGCGAGCACGGCCCACCACGGCAGCGGTTCCGCGGCCATCAGGGCGTGCCCGAGGGCCGTTGTCGTCACGCAGACGGCCGCGAAAGCCGCGGCGCGTACGGCACGTGAGAACGGCCCGGTTGTCATGGCGGCCATGCTGCCATTCCGGCCTGATATCCGGGCAGGGTTGCTCATGTGCGTACAACATCTGTCGCAGACGGTCGACAGACTGGTTCTCCGTCCTGACCTGCGCCGGGACGTCCTGGGCGGACTGAACGTCTGATATCGGCCGGATCTGTTCGCTTCCGGCCGGAGCATCTTGATTGGGGCTGGTGTGGTGCGTGGGAGCCCCGGGGTGAGTCAGGGAGTCGGCGAGCCGGTGAGAGCCGGTGAGAGACCAGGAGGATGCCGGGGCCGGGGCCCGGTGGCAGCCGCGTCGTCGGGGAACTGACCACCCGGCCCGTACGACTGACTGGGCCGGGTCCCGTAGCGGGGCCGGAGGGTCAGGAGGCGTGCGGTGCAGGTGCAGCGGGACAGGGAATCGGAGGGCGTCGGGCCAGGAGGCGGCACAGCCGAGCCGCGGGGCGCGGGCCCGGGGGTGACGGTGTTGCTGACGTCCGCGATGGCCTTCTCGATGATGCAGCTCTTCCTGATCGGCGCGCTCGGCCCGCGGCTGGTCGGCGAGTTGGGCATCTCCCGTACGGTGCTGGGCCTGACCACGACGGCGGGGTTCGGTACGGCGGCGCTGCTGTCGCCCGTGGCGGGCCGCCTGGTGGACCGGGTCGGGCCGCGGCGGTGTCTGGTCGCGCTGTTGCTGCTCGCCGGGGTGTCGCTGGCGCTGATCGGGGCCGCTCGAGGGGCAGTGGTGCTGCTGGCGGCGGTCGCGCTGGGCGGTCTGGCGCAGGCGCTGGCCAATCCGGCGACCAACAAGGTGATTCTTGCGGGCTTTCCGGCCGAACGGCGCGGGGCGGTCACCGGGCTCAAGCAGTCGGGTGTCCAGGCCGGTGCCTTCGTGGCGGGGCTGCCGCTGTCGTTGCTGGCCGCGGGGGTGGGCTGGCGCGCTGCGGTGTGGACGGCGGCCGGTGCGGCGGCGCTGGCCGCGGGGTGGGCGGCGCTCGTCCTTCCGCCGGATCCGGCGCGGGCCGGCACCGGTACGCGCTCCGCGTCGCTCGCCCGCGGTGCGATCGGGCGGCTGGCGGGGTTCTCGATGCTGCTCGGGTGCGGCATCGCCTCCGTCAACACCTATCTGGCGCTGTTCGGTTCGCAGCGGCTGGACCTGGCGCCGACCGCGGCCGCCGCGCTGGTGGCCGTCCTGGGGGTGGCGGGCATCGTGGGCCGGGTGGGGTGGTCGAGGACCGCGGGGCGGCCGGGGCGGGCGGGGGCGCTGCCCGGTCTGCTGGCCGCCGGGGCGGTGGGCGCGGCGCTGCTGCTGGCGCTCGCGCTCGTGCTGCCGTCGCTGGTGTGGCCGGGTGCGGTCGCGGTCGGGGCGTTCGCGGTGTCGGCCAACGCGGTCTCGATGGTGCTGGTGTTGCAGAGCGCCGCGCCGGGGCGTGCGGGGCAGGATTCGGCGCTGGTGTCGGCGGGTTTCTTCGCCGGGTTCGCGGCCGGTCCGCCGCTGTTCGGTGCGCTGGTGTCGGCGTGCGGGTACGGGCCGGGCTGGCTGCTGGTGGCGGTGGAGTTCGCGGCGGCCGCGGTGGTGGCCGTACCGCTGAGGCCCCGGGACCACGGGGAGGCGTGATGAGGAAGGCTGAGGGCGTGGTGGGGGCGGCGGGCGGCGCGAGTGGCGAGGCCGACTGGGCCGGGCGGGCGTGGGCGGCCGTTCTGGAGCGGGTGGCCGGGACGGCGGACGAGGTCGGTGCGCGCTTCCCGCTGTACGCGGATCCGCGGACCGGTGCGTGGAAGACCACCGCGCGGGGTTCGTGGACGGGCGGCTGCTGGGCCGGGCTGCTGTGGTTGCGCGCGCTGTCCGCGGGCGCTCCGGAGGACCGGGCGGCGGCGGCGCGCTGCACCGAGCGGCTCGGGTACTGGGCCGAACAAGACACGTCCACCCGCGGGTTGGTGCTCTGGTACGGCACGGCACTGGCCGCCGGGCCGGGCGGCGACGAGGCGGCGGCCGCGCTGCGGGACCGGGCGGCACGGGCCTGTCTGGCCGCGTACGAACCGGAATGGGGCGTGGTGCCGTGGGGTGGCGCGTTCGGTGGTCCGCGGCTGCTGGCGCGCGCGGACGGCGTGCCGGGGCTGGTACCGCTGCTGGCCGGTGCGCCGGGTGGCGGACGGGCCGCCGCCCACGGGCATCTGACCCGGCATCTGGCACTGTGCCTGGCCGAGGATCCGCCCCGGCCGGCCTGGCAGGCCCGGCCGGACGGCACCTGGGCGGCGTGCGCCGAGCCGGCACCGGGCTGGAGCCGTACGGCGGGATGGCTGCTGCTGGGGATCGCGGACGGCCTCTCGCACCTTCCGGAGAGCGGGCTGTGGGAGGCGGCCGGGCGGCTGGTGGCGCTGCGGACGGCGCCCGGTGCGGCCCTCGTCCCGCCGGCCCAGGACGGCCCGGCGGGCGCGGGGCACGCACCGGGCCCGCCGGACACCTCCGCCGCCGCGATCGAGGCGGTGGCGGCGCTGAAGCTGGCCGCCCTCGCGCGGGCGGCCGGCCGCGGGGCCGAGGGCGACCGGCTGTCGCACTGGGGACGGCGGATTCTGCACCGGCTGAGCGTGGCGCATCTGTCCCCCTCGGGCGCGCTGCGCGACGGCTGCTACGACGCCGCCCGCGGCCTGGCCACCCGCCATGAGCTGGTCTGGGGAGACTTCTTCTTCGCGTGGGGGCTGGCGCTGCTCACCGGGCTGGTGGAGCCGGACACGATGTGACGCCGGGGGCCGCCGGGTGGTCGCGCAGCACCCGGCGGGCCACCGAGGCGATGTGCAGCTCATCGGGGCCGTCGAGCAGCCGGGCCGCGCGGCCGGTGCGGAAGAGTGCGGGCAGTGCGGTGTCCGGCCCGAGGCCGGCCGCGCCGTGCACCTGGATCGCGGCATCGGTGACCTGTTGCAGCATCCGGGCCGCGGCGACCTTGGCGAGTCCCGTCTCCAGCCGGGCCGAGCCGCCCGCCGCGAGCTCGGCCACCGCCTCGTGGACCAGTGGCCGGGTGGTGCGGAGGGCCAGCAGGGAGTCGAACACCAGCTGCTGTACGAGCTGACGGTCGGCCAGCGGGCCGGACCGCTGGGTGCGGGTGCGGGCCCGGGCGCACATCAGGCCGAAGGCCCGCTCGGCCTGTCCGAGCCAGCGCAGACAGCGCAGGGTGCGGCCCAGGCCCAGTCGTTCCCCGGCGATCCGCAGGGCCTGGCCGCGCGCGCCGATCAGATGGTCCCGGGGCACGGTGACGCCGTCGAGGGCGATCTCCCACTGGCCGCCCGCGCCGAGGACCGGCAGTTCGCGCAGCACCCGGAAGCCGGGCGTGGTGGTGGGCACCAGCAGCAGGGACAGCTCCTCGTCGCCGTCCGTCCCGCCGGTGCGGGCCAGCACGGTGACCAGGTCGGCCTCGCCGGCGCCGGAGATGAACCACTTCCGGCCGTGCAGGGTCCAGCTTCCGTCGGGGCCGGCCTCGGCGCGGGTCGCGGTCTGCGCGGGGTCGGTGCCGGGGGTTTCGGGCTCGGTCATCGCGTAACAAGTACGCAGCTCGCCGGCCACGATGCGCCGCACAAGTCGCTCCCGGAGCGGGGCACTTGCGTGCCGGCCGAGCATCAGCACGTCGAGCAGCGGCGCCGAGCCGAGGGCGGCGGGGCCGTGGTCGCTGGCTCCCTCGGCCTCGGCGAGATGCGCGTACTGGGCCAACGGCAGTCCCTGGCCACCGAATTCGGCGGGCTGTGGCAGCGCCCACAGTCCGGCTGCCTTCGCCTCCTGCTGGAGGGTGCGCAGCGCGGTCCGGGCGTCCGGGCCGCCGCCGTCGAGGAACGGCTCGCAGGGCATCACCCGCTCCCCTACGAACCGTTCGACCCGGTCGCGCAGCGGGATCAGCTCGGGCGGGCAGTGCGGCCGCCCGGACGCGGGGCGCGCTGGCCGGTCCGCCTGCGCGGGGGCCTCGGTGCGTGTCGTGCCCTGCTCGGGATTCATGGGGTTCACGGCTTTCCTCCGCATTCACCGGGAACTCGGTGAACCGACAGTCCGACTTACTGGCCGTGGAGTTGGTCGGCCCGAGGAGTCGTCCGGTTCCCGCCCGTCCACATCCGTCCGTCCCGTCCGTTCAGGTCCGTGCGAGACGTGCGGCGCGCTGCCGCCGCCGGAGAGGAATGCCGTGGGACACCCCACTGTCATCGGTGCGATGCGACCGCTGGAGGAGGTGGACCTCCGCGTCTCGGGACCGGCCGCACTGACCGCACCGTCGCTGCGCACGCTGCGGGCGCTCGGTGCCGGCGTCGAGGCGCTGCCGGCCGCCGGGGCCGCGGACGCGCCGTCCGGCCCCGCGCGCTTCGCGGCCACCGGCCGCCGGCTGGGCCGGGTCACCGCGCACGCCGTCTGGGCCGATGTGCTGCCGGCGGCGGACGCCGCCGACGAGGCGACCGTGCAGGCCGCCACCGGAATGATGCATGTGCACGGCAGACGCGACGGGGCTCCGCGAGGGCTCGCCGTGGACTACGCCGCCACCTGTGCGTCGGTGCTCTCGGTGCAGGGCCTGCTGGCCGGGCTGCTGGGCCGGGCCCGCGGTGTCAGCGGCGCCGTGGAGCTGTGCACCGGGGCCGACCGGGCCGCGCTGCTGACGCTGTCCCAGTACCTCGCCGCGGCGAACGCCCCGGAGGCGGAGGCCGTGCCGTCGGCCCCCGGCGGCCCGCCGTTCACCGCCTCCTGTGGCACGCCGTTCGAACTGGAGGCGCTGGAGCCCGGCCCCTGGGCACGGTTCTGGCGGGCGCTGGGCGCACCCGAGGACGCGATACGCGCCGGCTGGCGCCCCTTCCAGTTCCGTTACGCCACCGCCTGCGCGCCCCTGCCGGAAGCACTGCAGGAGACCGCGCGTGCCGCATCCTGGGCGCGGGTGCGGCAGGCCGCCGATGCCTCGGGCGCCGAGGTATGCGCCCTGCATTCGCCGGCGGGACACCCGGATTCGCATTCCGGCGGGCCGTGGACCGTCACGCCGCGGGACGTGCCGGGCGGCGCGCCGGCCGGCCGCACCCCTCCCCCGGCGGCGCTCCCCCTCGCCGGTCTGACGGTGCTGGAGGCGGGCCGCCGGGTCCAGGCGCCGCTCGCCGCCCATCTGCTCGGCTTGCTCGGCGCGGACGTCCTGCGCATCGAACCGCCGGGCGGGGACCCGCTGCGCGGTATGCCGCCCTGCTGTACGGAGGTCTCGGCTCGCTGGCTCGCCCTCAACCGGGGCAAGCGGGCCGTCGAGATCGACATCAAGTCCCGTGCCGGACAGGAGGAGTTGCGGGAGCTGGCCGCCGGTGCGTCGGTGTTCCTGCACAACTGGGCGCCGGGCAAGGCGGAGCAGTTCGGGCTGGACGCCGAGCGGCTCGCGTCGGTCAACCCGGGCCTGGTGTACGCGTACACCAGTGGCTGGGCGGACCGTCCGCCGCCCGGTGCCCCGATGGGCACCGACTTCATGGTGCAGGCCCGTACCGGCGTCGGAGAGGTGGCCCGCCCCGACGGTGAGCCGCCCGCGCCCTCGCTGATGACCCTGCTCGATGTGCTCGGCGGGCTGCTCGGCGCGGGAGCGGTGCTGGCCGGTCTGCTGCTGCGCGAGCGCGCCGGGTGCGGGGTGCGGGTGGAGTCGTCGCTGCTGGGCGCCGCGGAGCTACTCACCGCGCCGGCTCTGGACCGCGCCGCGGCCGGCGGGGCGTTGCGCCGCCCGGCCGGTTTCCGCCGTCCGCTGCGGGCCGCCGACGGCTGGCTCGCTCCGTCCGATGACGCCGCCCACGCGGCTGCCGCCGCCTTCCCCGATCTGCGGAACGTCCCCGCGGCGCAGGCGGTTGCCGCCCTGCGCACGCGGGGTCTGTCCACCACCACCGTCACCACTGATCTGGCCGCGCTGCCGTCCGACCCGCGGGTGTCCGCAGCCCTGACCCGCGACACCCACGGCTCCCTGGCCGTCCCTTCGCCCTGGAGGTTCCTGTGACACCCCGGTTCCACGACCTCGTCCCCGCTCCGCTGCGCCGCACCTGGGCCGCCGAAGGACACTGCCCCGACCTGGATCTGTACAGCCTGTTCCGGGCCCGGCGGATCGCCCGCCCCCATGACACCGCCGTGATCGACGCCAAGGGCGAGATCAGTTACGCGGACCTGGACCGCCGGGCACGAGGTCTGGCCGCGGGACTCGCCCGCACCTGCATCGGGCCGGGCGACACGGTGGGTGTCCAACTCCCCAACAGCAGAGAGGCGGTGGCGGCCGACCTGGCCCTTGCCGCGCTGGGCGCCGTCGTCCTGCCGTTCCCCGTCGGGCGCGGCGGGCGGGAGGCGGCGTCCCTGCTCGGCCGTTCCGGTGCGCGGGCCGTGATCGCGGCCACCGCGCACCGTGGCATCACGCACGCACGGGAGCCGGCCGCACTCGGCCGCCGGGCCGGGGCCGGCGGCGAACTCCCCGCGCTGCACACGGTGATCGCGGCCGGCCCCGGTCCGGCCCCTGAGGGCTGTCTGTCGCTGGAGGAACTGCTCGACACCGAGGCGGACGGCTTCCGGCCCGCGCGTCCCGACCCGGATGCGGCCGCCCGCATCCTGGTGTCCTCCGGCTCCGAGGCCGAGCCCAAGATGGTGGCGTACTCCCACAACGCGCTCGCGGGCGGCCGCGGCAACTCGCTGGCGTCACTGCTGCGGGCGGGCACTCCACCGCGCTGTCTGTTCCTGGTGCCGCTGGCCTCGGCCTTCGGCAGCAGCGGCACGGCGGTGACCCTCGCCCGGCACGGCGGCTGCCTGGTCCTGCTCGACCGGTTCACCCCGGACGCGGCGCTGGAGGCGATCCGCGCCCACCGGCCCACCCATGTGATGGCCGTGCCCACCATGGTGCGCATGATGCTCGACCGGCCGGCGGCGGAGCACGAACGGCCCGCCGCCCCCACCGCGTTGGTGCTCGGCGGTTCCGCACTCGACGCGGCCACCCGCGAAGAGGCCCGCCGGGCCTTCGGCTGCGCCGTCGTCAATCTCTACGGTTCCGCCGACGGCGTCCACTGCCACGGCGGTCTGGCCGGGCCGGCCGGGCCGGAGACCGGTCCGGGGATCGTGGTGGGCCGGCCCGACCCCGGTGTCTGCGAGATCCGGATCGCTCCCCTCCAGGGCGGCGACGCGGGTGACGCGGGTGAGATCCTCGCCCGCGGCCCGATGACCCCGTTGTGCTACGTCGGCGCGCCCGAGCTGAACATGCGCTACCGCACGGCCGACGGCTGGGTCCGCACCGGGGATCTCGGCCGGTTCACCGACGACGGCAGCCTGCGCGTGGTCGGCCGCCTCAAGGACATCGTGATCCGCGGCGGCGCGAACGTCAGCCCCGCCGAGGTCGAGGGCGCGCTCTCCTCCCATCCGGACGTACGGGACGTGCTGTGCGTCGGCGTCCCGGATCCGCTGATGGGGGAACGCCTCGCGGCCTGCGTCGTTCCCCGTCCCGGCCGGACGCCGGCGCTGGAGAGCCTGTGCGCGCATCTGGACGGGCGCGGGCTGGAACGCCGGAAGCACCCGGAGCATCTGCTGCTGCTCACCGGAGACCTGCCGCTCACCCCGGCCGGCAAGCCCGACCGTGCGGCACTGCGGGCCCGGGCCGCCGACGCGTTCCCCGCCGACCGGACCCGGGCCGGCTGACACCGCACGGGGATGACTGAGGGGGGAAGGCCCGCATCGGACGGTCCGGGTGGGCCCTGATCGACCGTTCTTGCCGTCCCCGACCTGCGAGACCTCCGTAGGCGGCCGGTCGGCTAAGCATCCCCGGCGCGCGATCGTGGACGCCCTCCGCCAGGGCGTGGACACCGGCTGCAAGTGGCGTGCTTTACCAGTGGACTTCCCTCCCTGGCGGACGGTCTGAGGCCGCCGAGACCGTCGGCAAGGACTCCCGCGGCTGCGACGCAAGCAAGAAAGACAACGGGCGCAAGCGGCACCTGATGGTCGACCCCCGCGGCCTTCCCCTACTGATCATGGTCGTCACTCCCGCCTCGCTCAGCGCTCGCGGCGCGGCCAACGAAGCAAAGCCCCGTGGGGGACGTGACCCTCTTCGAGGCGTCACTGCTGGCCCGCCTGGACCGCGACGGCCCCGACCACCCAGGGACGCTCTCCGCCTCGGAGGGAGTGCGCCCGCAAGCCATGGCGACCACCCTTGCCGCGCTCGAAGAGCGCGGCCTGGTGAGTCGCCGGCGGGACGCCGCCGACGGCGCCGCTCGGTGGTGACACTCACCGACGCGGGCCGCCGGTGGTGACCGACCGGAACTCCGCATCCATGCGGCCACTGGTCGCCGCCCTCGAAGCCGAGTTCACTCCCGCCGAGCGGCGCGAGCTGCTCGCGGTGCTTCCGCTGCTCGACCGGCTCACGGAACGGCTGTAAGGCCGAAATGCCGGACCGGACCGAACAAACCGACCCACTCATCGAGAAGCTCTTCCCGCTGCGGGCGGATGTCGTCACTGTCGACGAGTGGATCAGGTCCATCGGGAAGTAACAGCGGCTGTGGTACCGCGCCGCTTCCCCGGTCGCCCCCGGCACCTTCGAACACCCCCGAACAGCAAGGAGAACACCGAGATGAAGATGCAGGGCATCGCCTGGAACGCGATCGTCACCGAGGAGTTCGACAAAACAGTGGCGTTCTTCAAGGACGTCTTCGGCCTCCCCGCAACGGTCGAGCACCCCGGTTTCGTGCAGTTCCCCCAGGCCGGCGGCGGCGTCCTGGAGGTGTTCGCGGACGGCAACACCCCGCCGTTCGGCTTCAATGGCGGCGTCGCATTCGGCTTCCGCGTCGAGGACATCGAGGCCGCCTCCGCTGAACTGGCCTCTGCCGGCGCCGAACTCCTCGGGGGGATCACCCGGCTCGACAACGGCAAGGCCTGCCGCTTCTTCCGCGGCCCGGACGGTCACGTCTACGGCCTCGACGAAGCACCCTGACGTCCACGCGATGAGGTGAGCCACCAGCAGCCCCGGAAGCCTCCGACCGGAACCGGCCGGGGACTTCTGCCGCAGGGCCCTCACGCGGGGGGCAGAAACAGGTAATCAGCCGCGCGAGAACGCCTTCTCCATCTGTGCGGCGGCCTTGCGGTACACGCCCAGCAAGTCGAGGTCCCGGCCCGGGTAGTTGGCGATGTTCAGCTGCTCGGCTCCTGAGCCGGGCAGGACGGTGCCGGTCGACATGTTCTCGTTCTCCAGCACGAATGCGGGCTTCTTGGCCGTCAGGGAGGACAGCTGGTCGGGGGTGACCGCCTCGGGTCCGTACGTGCCGACCACCCGCGCGCCGGCCAGATCGGCCGCCCAGGTGGTGAACTTCTGCGCCGCCACCACGGGCGGCTTGCCGGCGGGCCGGCTCGCCTTCACCTGCCGGCTCAGGGAGTTCCACCGTGCGGTGAAGGTGGCGTTCCATGTGGCGGCGGCCTTTTCGGTGCCGAACGTCTTGCCCAGCTTGGTGACCTCGCCCTTCGTCGTCCTGGGCGCGTTGTCCAGCGTGAGCTCGATCAGCTTCGCCTTGGAGCCCGCGGCCTCCTTGATGCGTCCCGCGAACGGTTCGAAGGAGGCGTACAGGACGTAGTCGGCGTCGGCGACCGCCGCCAGATCGGACGGCTTGAGGTCGTAGTCGGGCGCGTGCCGGACCGACGGGGGGACGAGGGACCTGACGTTCTTGGCCCCGGCCGCCTTGGCCAGTGCCGCCTCCCAACTGGAGGTGGCGACGACGACGGGCCCGGACGCCCCCTTCGCGGACGACCCGTCCTTGTCGGAGCCGGTTCCGCAGCCGGTCAGGCCGGTGAGCAGGAGCAGCCCCGCACTCAGTGCGGTGACGGGGCGGACGACGTGGCGGACAGGCGCCATGAGCGAGTTCTCCGTTCGGGGAGGAGGTGGGCGACGAGGGCGACGGCCCCCGCGGCGAGGACGAGTACCGGGCCGGGCGGCAGGTCCCAGGCCAGTGACAGCAGAAATCCGAGGACGTTCACGACGACGCCGATCCCGACCGCCCACACCGTGATCGACACCAGTGAGCGGCCGAGGCGGCGGGCGGCGAGCGCCGGGAGCAGGGTCAGGGCGTCCACCAGCAGCGCGCCGGTCAGGCGGATGGCACCGGCCACCGCGACCGCCACCAGGACCAGCAGCAGCACGGTCAGCCGCTGCACCGCCACCCCGGAGCACTGCGCCAGCTCCCGGTCGTGCAGCAGCAGGGCCAGGTCGCGGCGGCGCCAGACGAAGAGCGCCGGGACCGCCACCGCCAGCGCCCCCAGCACGGCCAGATCGGCCGGACGGACCGCCAGGATCGAGCCCCACAGCAGCGCGAAGGCACCGTTGGCGTTGACCCCGGAGAGCGCCAGCAGCAACAGCGCGGCGGCGATGGCCAGGCTCATCAGCAGCCCCATCGCCCCCGACAGACCCTCCGCGGTCCGCGCCAGCGGTGCCACCCCCGCGCCCGCCAGCGCGCACGCCACCAGCGCGCACAGCACCGGGTCGAGACCCAGCAGTTGCCCCACGGCGATGCCCAGCAGCGCGACATGCATCATGGCGAAGCGCACCGGCATGATGTCGAGACCGACGATCACCACCCCGACGATCGGCAGCCCGAAGGCCGCGAGCAGCAGTCCGCCGCCGGCCCGCTGCACCGGCACCAGTTGCCACAGCTCACCGATCTGCGCGAGCCCGCTCATGACACCTCCCGCAGACGCCCGGCGGCCATCTCCCACGTACGGTCGCAGCACGCGGCCATCGCCCGGTCGTGGGTGACCACCAGCAGCGTCACCGGCAGCGTGGTGAGAACCTCGGCGGCCTCCTCCTGCCCCGCGAAGTCCAGCGCCGCGGTCGGCTCGTCGGCGAGCAGCACGCCGGCCCCGGCGGCGACACAGCCCACCGCGCGCGCCAGGTGCATCCGCTGCAACTGGCCGCCGGACAGACTGCTCAGCGGCCGGTCCGCCATCATTCCGACGCCCAGCCGCCCGGCCGCCTCCGCGGCCTCGGCCGGGGCACCGCTGCTCGCCAGCAGCTCACCGGCGAGCAGCGGGAACCGCCCGGCCGCCGGGCGCTGCGGAATCCATGCGCAGGCCCGCCGGCGCCATGCCCACTCGGCGGCGGTGCGGCTGCCCCGCCCGCCGACCAGGATCTCCCCGTCGACCCGCCGGTGCAGACCGAGCACCGCGCGCAACAAGGTGGTCTTCCCCGAGCCGTTGGTGCCGGTCAGTGCGATCCGTTCACCGGCCGCCACATCGAGATCGACGCCATGGACCGCTTCCAGGCGGCCGTGCCGGCACACCACTCCGCGCAGCCGCACCTCCAGACCGGTCTGCTCACTTGCGTGCCGCGCCACAGCGGGCCCGGGCCTCTTCTCGCTCCATTCCACAGCCCACTAGTCGGACCGCGGGGCCGCCGGGTTCCCGCCGTCGGGGAACGTCCCGGGGGTGAGCCACCTCTGACCCGGATGGCCACACCGTGTTCACCTACGGGTTCCGCCCGGATTTGCTCCGGGCCGGGGGCACTGTGCAACAGTGGGCCGTCCCGGTCGGCCGGGCGCGCGCGTGCGCAGCCGCTGCCGGGATCCCCACACTTCAGAACAGATGGTTCCGGCCGCGTCCTGCGCGCGTCCGGGCCGAGCCCCTTCCCTACGGCCTTCCCCAGAGAGCGATGCAGGCAACGACTCTTGATCCCCGGACCGCGGACCTGTTCAACCAGGGCCTGGAGCTCAGGACCGGTGCTGCCCTGCTGCGTTTCGGCGCCGCGCGGCAGCACCCGGCCGACCGGATCAGCTGGACCGGCCATGGTGCCGTCGCCTGGCTCGACGGTGGCCGTGGACACATGTGGAGCGTCGGCGAACCGGATGCCGCCGCCGGACTCGTCCTGCGCGCCGCGCTGGGCCGCCCCGACCAGGTGCGGGAGTTCACCGGCCCGCGCGGCACCGAGGCCCTGGCCGGCCGGCTGCTGCCGGTGACCGATGTCGTCGAGTGGGTCTTCCGCTGGACGCTGGAGGAACCACCGGTCCAGCGGGCGGAGGAGCGGGTGATCGTCCTCGACGAGTCGCACCACGACGAGCTGCTGGCCTTCCTCAACGTCCACAGCCCGGCCCACTCCACCGGCCCCGGTTCATCCGACGTCAGCGTGTGGGCGGGGATCCGTGACCCCGACGGACGGCTGGTGGCCTGCGGGGCCATGAGCAGTCTGCGGGACAGCGGTGCTCCGCTGATGGCGTCCGTCGCGACCGACGCCTCCCAGCGCGGCCAGGGCCTCGGCGCCGCGCTGACCTCCTGGCTGACCCGCTACGCGGTGCGCCGGTACGGGTACTGCACGCTGTGGCAGCTCGCCGACAACGTCCCCGCCGAGCGGCTCTACACCCGCCTCGGCTACCGCAACGAGGACCCCTGCGTGTCCGCACGGCTGGCCGCGCCCCGACCGTCCGGTCCCGTCCGCTGACCACCGACTCCCGCCTGCGCCATATCCCCTGTGCGCGGCGGGAGTTGACGGTCCTTCCTTGATCGCCAACTGCGCAGCGACGGTACGATGCCGTGGACGAGGGCGCCGTCGCCCCACGGTCACCGCCCCCACCCGGCACAGCCGATCGCGACCGGCCCCGCAGGCGACGAAGGGGAGGACACAGTGGTGGTTCCGGAGGAGTTCGACTACATCGTGGTCGGTGCGGGATCGGCGGGCTGCGTGCTGGCCGCGCGGCTGTCCGAGGACGCGGACAGCACGGTCCTGCTGCTGGAGACCGGGCCGGCGGAGACCCGGGCGGACCTGGCCACACCGCCGGCGTGGCCCGCGTTGCTCGGCAGCGAGGTCGACCACGCCTACACCACGGTGCCCCAGGACGGCACCGGCGGGCTGGCACACGCCTACCCGCGGGGCCGAACGCTGGGCGGGTGCAGTGCGACCAACGCGATGGTGTTCCTGCGCGGGCACCGCAACGACTTCGACCGCTGGGCCGCCGCCGGGTGCGCGGGATGGGAATTCGACGCGCTCCTGCCCTACTTCCGTCGGATGGAGACAGTCGCCGGAAAAGACCCCGAGTTCCGTGGCGACAGCGGCCCGATGCGCCCCGCCCCGGCACGGCCGGCGGAGGCGAACCCGCTCTCCCAGGTCTTCGTCGACGCCGCCGTCGCGGCGGGCCACCCGGCAACCGACGACTTCAACGGCCGCCACCAGGAGGGCGCGGGCCGGCACGATCTGAGCATCGCCGACGGCAGGCGGCAGAGCACCGCGGACGCCTATCTGCACCCGGTCCGCGCCCAACGGCCGAACCTGACCGTCTCGACCGGCTCCCGCGCACACCGTCTGCTGCTCGACGGCGACCGGTGCACGGGAGTGGAGTTCCGCCGGGGAGCCGAGACGGTCACCGCGTATGCGCGTGCCGAGGTGATCGTCAGCGCCGGCGCCATCGACACCCCACGGCTGCTCCTGCTGTCGGGCATCGGCCCCGCCGACGAACTGCGACGCACCGGTGTCGAGGTCCGCCACGACCTGCCCGGCGTGGGACGCAATCTGCACGACCACCCGCTGTGCCCGCTCGTCCACGAGGCGAGCCGTCCGATTCCCGCGGGGCGCACCAACCTCTCGGAGACGTCGCTGCTGTGGCGCAGCGATGCCTCGCTGTCCGGGCCCGACATGCAGCTGATGTTCATTCACATCCCCTACCACCCGCCGACGATGCAGGCCCCGGCGAACAGCTTCACCCTCGGTCTGGCGACCGTGCCGCAGAGCCGGGGCTCGGTGCGCCTGGCCACCGCCGACCCGGACACCCCGCCGCTGATCGACCCGAACTACCTCGGTACGGAGTCGGACGTCCGGCGCATGCTGCACGGCATCGAGGTGGCACGGGACATCGCGGCGGCGCATCCCTTCCGGGAATGGCGCTCGCGTGAGGTCCTTCCCGGCGACGGCGTCACCGAGGAAGCGGAGTTGCGTGCGTACCTGGCGCATGCCACCGGCACGTACTTCCACCCCGTGGGCAGCTGCGCGATGGGCACCGGCGCGGACGCGGTGGTCGCTCCGGATCTGACCGTGCACGGGCTGACGGGCCTGCGGGTGGCGGACGCGTCGGTGATGCCCACGATCGTCTCGGTCAACACGAGCCCCGCGACGATCATGGTCGCGGAGAAGGCCGCCGACCTCATCCGCCGCGCGGCATAGCCCGGCTGTAGGCACAGACCAGCAAGAGGGCGGACCAGCTGTACGGCCGTCCGCCCTCCTCGCGCCATGTCGCCGGACACGTGCCGCGGGGAGGGCGAACGGCCTGGCACGGCAGGCCCGTGCGGTCCTCGCGCGCCGGTCAGCCGTCCGCGATCTCGGACAGCCGGAAGGGCCCCGCGGCGCCGGGGCCGAACATCACGGGCAAGTTGCGCCCCAACGGCACCACGACGACGGGCTCCTCACGGTACTCCCGGAGAAAGTTCTCCAGGGGCTCCCAGATCAGGCTGCGGTATCCGGACTCGGACCTTTGGCGTTCGAAGGAGAGGGTCAGCGCGGACTCCATGACGGAGACGCTCACGGCATCCACTTCCAGCCACTCTCCGCCGATCCAGGCTTCGAGTCTCACATGCGACATGATGCAAGGGTGCCTTGTCCGACAGGCCGGTGGCAATCAGCGACGGCCGGCCCCGTTGTCCCGTGCCTCAGATGCCGGGCGACGACAGCCGGGTGTAGGTCTGCGGGACGCTGGTGCCGCCGGGGCCCACCACGGTGACGTCCACCGGTCCGGCAGCTCCCGCCGGGACATCGGCCACGAGGTGGGTGTCGGAGACGAGGGTGAAGCCCACGGGCTGGGTGCCGAGGAACACCGCGGTCGCCTGGGAGAAGTTGCTACCGGTGAGGGTGACGGTGCTGCCACCGGAGATGGTCCCCTGGGTCGGGGCCAGCGTGGTGATGACCGGAGGCGTGAGGTAGGTGTAGGTCACCGGGTTGCTGGTGCCGCCGACGGTGCTGACGGTCACCTGAACGGGCCCGGCGACTCCCGCGGGAACCACGGCGGTGATCTGGGAATCCGAGACCACCGTGAACGACGTGGCGGCAGTGCCCCCGAAGCGGACCGCCGTGGCCTCCACGAGTGAGCTGCCGAAGAGGGTGACGGTGTTGCCGCCCGCCAGGGGGCCCGAGAGCGGTGTCACAGCGGTGAGAACCGGGGCATTGACGAAGAAGTAGGCATGGGGGAGGGTGCTGGCCCCTCCCGGCGCCGTCACGGTGATGCCCACCACCCCCGCCACCGCCGCCGGGGCCACGGCCGTGATCTGGGTCGGGGAGACGACGGTGAAGGACGCCGCCGGGGTGGTACCGAAGGCGACCGCGGTGGTTCCGGTGAGGTTGATGCCGGTGAGGGTGACGGTGTTCCCGCCCGAGGTGGGCCCCTGGTTGGGGCTGACGGCGGTCAGAGTGGGGGTCACCGCGTAGGTGTAGGAGACGCCGTTGCTGGTGCCGCCCGGAGTGGTCACGGTCACCTGCACCGTCCCGGTCCCGGCAGGGGCCACCGCAGTGATGAGCGTGTCGGAGACGACACTCAAAGAACTCGCCGCCGTGCCACCAAAACGCACCGCGCTGGCATTGGCCAAGCCCGTGCCGGTGAGGGTGACCGTGGTGCCACCCGCCGTTGAACCCGAGGTCGGGCTCACCGATGACAACACCGGAACGGACACCGAGGTGTAGGTGAACGCCACGCCGTTGCTGGTGCCGCCGGGGGTCGTCACCGTCACCTGGGCGGTGCCCGAGCCCGCCGGCGCGATGGCGGTGATCTGCGTCGACGACACCGCCGTGAACGACGCCGACACCGCACCGAACCGCACCGCCGTCGCACCCGCGAGCCCCGTCCCAGACAGCGTCACCACCGTTCCACCGGCCGCCGGACCCGTATTCGGACTCACCGACGACAGCACCGGAGTGGACGCCGGGGTGTAGGTGTACGGCACGGCGTTGCTGGTGCCCCCAGGAGCCGTCACCGTCACCTGCGCGGTGCCCGAACCCGCCGGCGCCGTCGCGGCGATCTGCGTCGACGACACCACCGTGAACGACGCCGACACCGCACCGAACCGCACCGCCGTCGCACCGGTGAACCCCGCCCCCGACAGCGTCACCACGGTCCCGCCGGCCGCCGGACCCGCGTTCGGACTCAGCGCGGTGAGCACGGGCCCGGAGGTGGTGGTGTAGCCGAAGGTGACGAACTGGTTGCTGGTGCCGGCCGGGGTCGTGACGGTGACCTGCACCGTCCCGGTGCCCGGCGGGGAGACGACGGAGATCTGGGTGTCGGAGACGACGGTGACCGCGGCCCCCTGCGTGGCGCCGAAGCGCACGGCGGTGGCGCCGGTGAAGCCGGTGCCGCTCACCGTCACGCCGGTACCGCCCCCGGCGGAACCCGAGGTGGGTGACACGGAGAGGACCGCGGGCGGGGCGGCGGCCGGCGACCGCGGGGCGGAGTCGGACGGCAGGCTTTCTGAGGGTTTCACAGCCATGATCCTTCGAGGGCGGGCGCCCGGGCCGGGCACCGGAGGAGCAGTACCGCGACAGGGCGCGTCAAGGGAGATGAGCTGGGCCCGGACAGGGCGCAACGCACCCTGTCCGGGCAACTGTCCGCACGCCTGCGAACGAAATCCAGGCGGTCGGCGGACCGGACGGAGGATCAGATACCGGGTCCGGCGAGGTAGGTGAAGCCGGCGGCGAGGGTCGCGGCACCCCCGGTGGTGGTCACGGTGACGTCGGCGGGGCCGGGCGCACCGTCCGGAGTGGGCGGGGTGACGACCGAAAGACTGGTGTCACTGATCACCGAGAACGCCGCGGGCACGGCGCCGAAGGTGACGGACTGGGTGGTGCTGAAGTTGGCACCGGTAATGGTCACCACCGTTCCGCCGCTCGCCGGACCGGAGTTGGGGTCGAGGGTGGTGATGGTGGGCGCGCCGACGTAGGTGTAGGTCAGACCGTTGTTGGTGCCGCCGGCGGTGGTGACGCTGACGCTCACCGGCCCGGGGCCGGTGCCCGCCGGTACGGCGACGGTCAGCTGCCCGTCGTTGACCACGGTCGGCGTCGCGGTGGCGCTCCCGAAGTGCACCGCACTGGCGGTGCTCAGCCCGGTGCCGTTGATGGTGACGATGTTGCCACCCGCCGTGACGCCCGTACTGGGGCTGAGGTTCGACTTGAACGGCGCTCCGATGTAGAAGAACGACAGCGGGTTGCTGGTACCGGCAGAGGTGGTCACGGTGACCGGAACCGTGCCGGTGCCGGACGGGGAGGTGACGGTGACCGAGGTCGCGGTGTTGGCTGTGATGGTGGCTGTCTTGGAGCCGAAGTGCACCGACAGGGCGTTGGCGAGGTTGGTACCGGTGATGGTGACCGTGGTCCCACCCGCGGTCGAACCCTGGTTGGGGCTGATGGGCATGGCATTGCCTCCTTGATTGCGGTGTGTGGAGCGGTGTGTGGAGCGGTGTGTGGAGGGGGTGACGAACCGCGGCCGGAAGGCCGCGTGTGCGGCAGGCGGTGATGTCGAACGCCGGGTGGAGCTCGGGCCGAGGACTCGGCCGGCCCTCAGACGCAGCCGCCGACGCTTCCCGGCGGAGCGCAGTTGTCCGGGGTGTTGTCCCGCACGTTGGTGAGGTAGTCCGTCAACAGCACGCTGCCGGAATTGAGGTAGATCCCGCCGCCGGTGGTCGGGGCCGAGTTGTGGTGCACGTGGGTGTTGGAAAGGACCATGACACCGTTGTCGTTGTAGAGGCCGCCCCCGGCGACGGCGGTGTTGCCACTGACGTCACTGAAGCTCAAGGAGACCGTGCCGCCCAGGTTCGAGATGCCGCCTCCCGGATAGGGGGACACGGCACTGCCGCCACGGACGGTGATCCCTTGCGCGGTCAACTGCCCATTCGTACCCGGCACGTTGGCGGATCCCTCGACCTGAAGGACACGGAACTGCGCAGCGCCCGGGTCGCGCTCGATGATGTTGCCGATGCCGATCAGCTTGAGGGGAGTGGTGATGGCCGGCAGCCCCACCGGCCCCCTGGCACTGAGGTGGTGAGCGCTCGTGATCCGGTAGGTGCAGAACGGAAACAGCGCCAAGGTGTCCCCGCCGATGGCGTTCGCCGTCGTGATCGCGTTCACCAATGCGGACTCGCTGCACAGCACGGAGGTCGAGGTCTGTGCGTGTGCCGGGGCCGGTGCCACGGCCAGTCCCACGGCAAGGACACCGACGCCGAGGAGGGATCGCAGAGTACGGACAGTTGGCATGACGCCCCCGGAATGAGATGGCGTGAACCGCCGGGCCCCTGATGCCACGAACCGCACGGGTCGAGGAATGCACCTCCTCCAGCGGAAGCGCGCACGTGACGGTGTCAGGGCCGCACCGTTGCCTGCACTCTCAAGTGATGATTGAGGGCAGGCCAGTTGCCGCTCCCCGGAGAGGAACGGGCGGGCCCACCGGATTGGATGAGGCCAGTAATCCATCGGGGTGAGCGCGCCAGCAAGAGACTTGACGCCACGTCACCCGATCGGCAGAGCGTGCATCGGCCCCCTTCCCGCACACCGCGGCGCTCCCGGGACCCTTCTGACATCTCGTGCGCGGCACCATCCGACATCGGACCCGGCGCTCGCACCGTCCCCCGTCACTGCGGGAGGTGTTCCGGCAGGAGCGTCCACTTCACCACCGGCGGGTCGCACCAGGGCACCTCATCACGGCGGCCCCCGGAGCAGCTGGGCCGTACGGGTGAAATCGGCTCGGCCCCCTATTGCCCGGGTGTCCGGCAATGGGTCAATCGTGCCAGCCGCGCGACGGGCCGCCCCTTCCTTTGCACGGGCAAGGATCAGTCATGCCGTCCGATCCCCGACGGGCCCCGCCCCCATGCGCCTCCCTCCCTTTACGTGGTGGTCATGGGCTAGGGCATGCTCTCGCAGGAGGCTCCCATGCGCCATCTCTCCAGGCTGTCATCCCGGTCCGCCACCAGGGCCGGCAGCGTCCCGGCCGGCCGTACGGAAGCGGGGACGCCGGCGGGAGACGGCAGGAGATCCGGCGGTGCGCGGCTGCCCTCGCTGACCGGCCTGCGTTTCACCGCCGCGGCCGGAGTCGTCTTCACGCACAGTGCCCTGCTGGTCAGCCCCCACCTCGCCAGGACGCTGGGGCCCGAGGTCTGGGTGGGCGCGAGTGCGGTCTCGCTGTTCTTCATCCTCAGCGGGTACGTCCTGACCCACTCCGCCCGTCCGACGGACACCGCACGGTCCTTCTGGCGCCGGCGGGCCGCCAAGATCCTGCCCAATCACGTACTGACCTGGTGTGTGGTCGTGGGCGCCCTCGCGTTCGCCGGGACGGCGGCCGCCACCAGCGGTTCGGGCATGGTGGCCCATCTCGCCAGTCTCCTCCTGGTGAACACCTGGGTACCCAGTCAGCGTTTCCTCTCCGCGGGTAATCCCGTTTCCTGGTCGCTGGCCGCCGAGATGTTCTTCTACCTTCTCTTCCCGGTGCTGCTGCCCTGGATCAGGCGGCTGTCACGGCGGGGGCTGCTGATCGGTGCCGTGTCGGCCATCGCCCTCGTCTGGGCCTGGCCGGTGTTCTGTGCCCTGGTCCTCAACCCCGAGGGGCGGTTCTTTCCCGGCTACTGGTTCTTGTACATGCTCCCGGTCACGCGACTGCCGGAGTTCGTGCTCGGGATGATCGCGGCCCGAATCTCCGCAGAGGGAATCCGGCTTCCGCGCATCGGTGTGCTGCCGGCCGCGCTGGGGGTCATCAGCGCCATCATCGTGAACAGTTCGTTCCTGCCGCACGACTTCATGTACGCGGCCTCGACCGTGGCCCCGCTCGCCGTGCTGGTCCATGCCACCGCGGAGCTGGATCTGCGCGGCGGAGCGTCACTGCTGCGCACCGCTCCCCTGGTGTTCCTCGGTGAGATTTCCTACGCCATGTATCTGGTGCACCTCTTGGTGCTGGGACTGATGTACGTGGGTCTGACACATCTGGGCTGGAGCGCTCTCGCGGCGATCCTGACCGCCCTTCCCATGATCTTCCTGCTCTCCTGGCTGGTGTACGCGGGGGTGGAACGCCCGTGTATGCGGCGCTTCTCCACGCCTCGCGCCCGCCGCCGTGACCGTCTCCGGCCGGCGGCAGCCCCGTAACGGATGCCGGTCCCGTCGTCCGGCTCGGACAGGCCCGATCCGGACGGAGGGCAAGACCGCCCACGAACAGCCGCCCTCGCGTGTCGCCCGCGCCTCCCCACCCGCAGCACTCTTCCCCCGCAGGACGACAGCCGAAAGAGGCTCCCGATGAAGACGCGAAGCGAGCAAGTCGCCGCCCACCGGCCGCATTACCAGGACGAGCTGGCGCACGGGCTGGCACGGTTCTTCGAGCCGGCGCGCCGTACGTGCCCGTGGTGTGCCTCCCCCCGTCTGCGCGAGCGCCTGCGCACCACCAATCACCCCCAGCGCAAGCCGGGCAGCTTCGTGCTCGACACGTGCCACAACTGCGGCCACGTCTTCCAGAACCCCCGCCTGAGTTCGGAGGGCCTGGACTTCTACTACCGCGATTGTTACGACGGCCTGGGGGAGGCCACGATGGCGCGGATGGCGTCCTCACCCCTGGCGGTCAAGCTCTACCGGACCCGCGCCCGCGCGATGCTCCCCTTCGGCCGCCCCGGGCGCTGGCTGGATGTCGGCACCGGCCACGGCCACTTCTGCGCCGAGGCCCAACGCCTGCACCCGGGCACCGAATTCCACGGCCTGGACTGGGGCGAAGGCGTGGAGATCGCCGCCCGCAAAGGCCGGATCGCGCGGGCCTACCGCGGTTCGTTCCCGGGCCTGGCCGGCCAGCTCGCCGGCCAGTACGACGTGGTGAGCATGTACCACTACCTGGAACACACCCTGGCGCCACGGCACGAACTGACCGCCGCCCGGACGGTACTGCGGACCGGCGGCCACCTCCTGGTCGAGGTGCCCGACCCGCAGTCCGCCGCCGCCCGGTTGCTCGGCCGGTGGTGGGGCCCGTGGCTGCAGCCCCAGCACCTGCACCTCATTCCGCTGGACAACCTCCGCGACGAACTGACCGAGCAGGGCTTCACCATCGTGGCCGTCGACCGGAAGGAGCCGCACATCCCCACCGATCTGACGTCCGCGGCGGTGAATGTGCTCAACTCCGTTCTGCCGGGCGAAGATCTGCCGTGGCTGCCGAGGAAGCCCGGCCCCCTGGGCCGGGGCATCCGTGCGCTGGCCCTGCTGGCCGCCACGCCCGCACTCCTCGTCCTGCTCGGGGTGGACCTGCTGCTGGCGCCCCTCACCCGGCGCACCCGGCTGTCCAACGCCTACCGGGTGATCGCCCGACGGGACTGACCACACCCATGCGCGGAAGGCACGTAAGGCAGTTGAAGGCGCGGAAGGCACAGAGTGCGGAGTGCGAGTGCGGAGTGCGGAGTGCGGAGTGCGGAGTGCGGAGGGCGGAGGAAACGCACATTAGTCCGGCCGGGTGACGCAGTGCGCACTCGCCCTCCCCGCCTCCCGGGAAACGGGACACTTCCGACCATGCACATCCTGATCGCCACCGCAGGTTCACACGGGGACGTGGCTCCCTACACCGGCCTCGGGAGCCGGCTGCAGGAAGCCGGCCACACGGTGGTGATGGCCACGCACAGCCGCTCGGCCGTCCATGTCCGCCGCAGCGGGCTGGGTTTCCATCCCCTTCCGCTGGACCGGTACGCCACCGTGGGCGCCGGACCCGAGAAGGGCGACGGGCAGGACGGCAACGGTCACGGGTCGATGCCCTCCAAGGTCGAACAGATCAGACTGGCACGGGAGTTGGCCCCCAAGATGGCCGACGCACTGGTCGAGGCCTGTACGTCCGGCGCCGACGTCGTGCTGTTCTCCAGCAGCCTGGCCCCCTTGGGAGTGGTGGCGGCGGAGGGTCTGCGCCTGCCCAGCGCCGGGGTCTTCCTGCAGCCCCTGGCCCCCACCCGGGAGTTCCCGCCGGTCATCTTCGACCTGCCGTCGCTGGGACCGTTCGGCAACCGGGCCGCGGGACGCTGCGCCCTGTCCCTGCTGGACCGGGCGTTCGCTCCCGGCATCAAGCACCTCCAGCGGCAGTTGAGTGTGACGCCCGGCGCGCTCGCCCGGCGACGGGCGACCTGGCCGGTGCACCACGGTTTCAGCCCGGTGGTGGTCCCCCGGCCCGTGGACTGGCGGCCGGGGATGGAGGTGGCGGGCTACTGGTGGCCGTGGGAGGCGCCGGACTGGACCCCGGATTCCCGGCTGGCGGACTTCCTCGAGGCCGGTCCGCCGCCGGTCTATGTGGGCTTCGGCAGCATGGCTCTCGGCGACCCGGAGCGCTACGGACGCCTCGTGGGCCGGGCCCTGCGGCTCGCCGGTGTGCGCGGAGTGGTCCAGACGGCGTGGGCGGGGCTGTCGGTCGACGGCGATGACGTACTGACCGTGGGCGAGGTCCCGCACGCGCGGCTGTTTCCGCGGATGGCGGCCGTGGTCCACCACGCGGGCGCGGGCACCACGGCGGCCGGCATGCGCGCGGGGGTGCCGACGGTCCCGGTGCCGATGATGCTGGACCAGTCGTTCTGGGCATCGCGCCTGACCGCGCTCGGGGTGAGCCCGGGACGGATCCCGTTCCGGCAGCTGTCCGCGGAGAAGCTTGCCGCGGCCCTCCGCAAGGCCGTGGAGGAGCCCCGCTACCGTCATCGCGCACGGCAGCTCGCGGCACTGCTCGACGCCGAGGACGGTGCCGGCCGGGTCCTGACCGCGGTGGAACGGCTGGCGGGGCGGGGCAGCGGGGAAAGCTGAGGCGCCGCTCGGCTACCTCTGCGCCACGGGCGGCCCGAGCCGGCCGGATTCCCGCAGCTCGCGCCATTGCGGGGCCAGAACCGACCAGACCTCCGTGTCGTGGCGTACGCCCCGGTAGAGATAGCTTTCCCGCAGCACGCCGTCCCGGACCATGCCGAGCCGCCTGGCGACGTTGATGCTCGCGGTGTTGGCGGAGGCCGCGATCCACTCCACGCGGTGGATCCCGCGCTCGTCCACCGCCCAGTCGATGAGCAGCCGCATCGCGCGGGTGACCAGCCCGCGTCCGGCGGCCGCCTCCTCCAGCCAGCAGCCGGCCTCGCAGGTGCCCGACGCGGCGTCGAAGGTCCGGAACAGCACGCCGCCGACGAGCTCCCGGTCCTGCCAGATGCCGTACAGACGGCCGCTGTCGGCTGCCGTCTTGTCCGCGTAGGACTGCAGGAACGCCGTGGCGGACGTGAGATCGGTGGCGAAGTCGGGCATCGCGATGTACCGGCCGATGTAGGCACGGCTCCGGTCGAGGTGCGCGAGGTACGCCTCGGCGTGCCGGGGCTCCAGCGGCCGCAGCTCGGCACCGTCGTCACCCAGCGATATCGCCCACACCTGATGTCTCCCGCGTCGTGCCCGTAGGCCGTTGTACCTGTGGTCCTGTCGCACGGATCGTTCCTGCTCTCCGCCGTGCGTACCGGCCGGAATCGTCCCACAGGCCCGGACAGGTACGTCCCGCAGCCTCCGCCCCGAGGCGCCGGGCCGGGAATGCAAGTGGGGCGGTGGTCGTGCCGATGGTGTCGACGCTGACCGCGGTGGGCATCTGACCGGCTGCGAGCAGGGGCCGGTCAGCTGCCCACCGCGGTCAGCCGCCTTCGGGCAGGACGGGCCGGTGGGCGCGCAGCACGCCGTAGACCGACCAGACCACCGAGACCAGGGGGACGGCGACCACCGCTCCGGCCACCCCCGCCGCGACGCTGCCGCAGATGACGGAGAGCGCGACCACCATCGGATGCAGCCGCACGGCCCGGCTCATCACCAGCGGGTGCAGCACATGGCCTTCGAGCTGCCCGATGACCACGATCAGCAGCACCACGACGGTGGCCACCAGCGGACCCCGCGTGGCCAGCGCCACCACGGCGGCCACGGCCAGCGCGACGGGCGAGCCCACCAGCGGGACGAAGGCCGCGAAGAACTCCAGGACGGCGAGCGGCACGGCGAGGGGAACCCGCAGCGCGAACAGCGCCACTCCCACGAGCACCGCGTTGGTCGCGGCCACCACCACGATGCCGCGGGTGTACCCGGTGAAGGTGACCCATGCGGCGCGCCCCGCCAGACGCACGGGGCGGCGGCTGCGCACCGGCAGCTGGCCGCCGAACCACGTCCACATCCGGTCGCCCGAGTACAGGAAGAAGATCGAGCAGAACAGCGACAGCACCCCGACCGTCAGCACCGCCACCAGCCGGCCGACCCCGCTGAGTGCCGTGTTGATCAGCGTGGCCCGGTGGCTCGACACGAACCGCGACACCTGCGCCTGCACATCCGCGAGCGTCCCCGGGCGCAGGTGGAAGGGCGGGCCTTCGAGCCACCGGCCGATCCGGTCCACGCCGCCGTCGAACTCCCGGCGCAGCCCCTCCCACTCACCGGCGACGTTCGCCCCGATCAGGCTCAGGACGGCGAAGAGGAGCAGGGTGGCCAGCAGCAGGCCGACCACGACGGCCACCGACCGCGGCATCCCACGGTGCAGCACGCTGACCAGCGGCTCCAGCAGAGCCGTCACCACCAGGGCCAGGAACACCGCCAGTGTCACCAGGTGGAACCGGCCCAGCGCGGCGAAAATCAGGTAGACCGCGACTCCGACGACGATCAGGCGCCAGCCGTAGGCGGCCGCCAGTCGCAGCGTCGGCGAGATCTCTGCCGCTTCCCGCGAGCCGCCGTCCGATGCGACGGCGGGCGGCCGGCGGCCGCCTGCCGCCCCCGCGCCGCGGGCCGTACGGGGTGCGCCGGTCCCGCGCCGCCCCGCCCTGGCTCGGCGGGCGGCGGAGGAGCGCGCAGGCTCGCTGCCGGATCGGTTCCGCACCTGGTCGCCACCACCTCCCACCCCGCTGCCCGGGGACCGGACGGGGGACGACTGCCCGCGGGAGGCAGGCGCCCGCTCTCCGCGCGTACCCAGACGGGTATCACCTCGCGGCCGTTTTCGAACGTGTGCGGGCGCGCATTCCCCCGAAGGCAGGCGGCAGGGGACGGCCGGGCGGGGCGGGTGCGCGGGGCGACGCAGGGACGGCGGAATTTCTTTCCGGCCGGTCGCGTCCTCGTGTCGATCCGGGGCGGAGCCGTTCGTATAGAGGGTGAGAGGCCGGCGAGGCGCCGGCGGAGCGATCGGCCAAGGAGGCAACACCATGACCCATTACCTGCTCAGCATCTACCAGCCCGACGGACCGCCGCCGTCCCCGGAGTTCCTGGAGCCGATCATGCGGGAGGTGGAGGCCGTGAACGCCGAGCTCAGGGCGGCCGGCGCCTGGGTGTTCGCCGGGGGGCTGCACCCGCCGAGCACGGCCACCGTGGTGCGGCAGAAGGACGAGGAGGTGCTGATGACGGACGGCCCGTTCGTCGAGGGCAAGGAGCACATCGGCGGGTTCACCGTCATCGAGGCGCCCGACCTCGACGCCGCGCTCGAATGGGGGCGCAAGCTCGCCCGTGCCACCACCCTCCCCATCGAGGTCAGGCCGTTGCAGCACGGGTCCTGCGGGTGACATCCGGCGGGGCGGAGGTGACCGCGGCGGACGTGGGGCGGGTGTTCCGTGAGGAGTACGGCCGTGCGGTCGCCGTCCTGGTCCGCGTCTTCGGCGATATCGACGTCGCCGAGGAGGCGGTCCAGGACGCCTTCGCCACGGCGCTCGAACGGTGGCCGTCCGCCGGGCTCCCGCCGAGCCCGGCGGGGTGGCTCCTCACCACGGCCCGCAATCGGGCCATCGACCGGCTGCGCCGGGAGCGGTCCCGCGAGGACCGGCAGGTGCAGGCCGCTGTGCTGCACGCCACCGGGGATGCGGCCGAGGAGGGACCCGTGCGCGACGACCGGCTCCGCCTGATCTTCACCTGCTGCCATCCGTCGCTCGCTCCCGCCGCCCAGGTCGCCCTGACGCTGCGGCTTCTGGGCGGGCTGACCACGGCGGAGATCGCCCGTGCCTTCCTGGTGGCCGAGCCCACCATGGCGCAGCGGCTGGTCCGGGCCAAGGGCAAGATCCGCGATGCGCGGATCCCCTATCGGATTCCGACCGACGCCGATCTGCCGGACCGTCTGCGGGCCGTCCTGGCCGTGGTCTACCTCATCTTCAACGAGGGGTACGCGGCCAGCTCGGGTGCGGCGCTGGTGCGCGCGGACCTCTGCCGGGAGGCGATCCGCCTCGGACGGCTCCTGGCCGGGCTGATGCCCGACGAGCCCGAGGTGCTGGGCCTGCTCGCGCTCATGCTGCTGACCGAGTCGCGGCGGGCCACCCGCACCGGGCCGCAGGGCGAGCTCGTGCTGCTGGCCGACCAGGACCGCGGCCGCTGGGACCGGGCTCTCCTCGAGGAGGGCCAGGCACTGGTCCGCCGGTGCCTGCGGCGCAACCGGCCGGGGCCCTATCAGCTCCAGGCGGCGATCCACGCCGTCCACAGTGACGCGCCGACCGCGGCGGCCACCGACTGGGGACAGATCCTCCGGCTCTACGACCAGTTGCTGGCACTCGCCCCCGGCCCGGTCGTCGCCCTGCATCGCGCGGTCGCGGTCGCGGAGGTCGACGGGCCGGCGGCGGCGCTCGCGTGCGTCGACGGCCTCGACCTCGACCGCTATCACCTCTTCCATGCCGTCCGCGCCGATCTGCTGCGGCGTCTGGGCCGCACCGCCGAGGCGGCCGAGGCCTACGAGCGGGCGCTCGACCGCACCGAGAACGCGGCCGAGCGCCAGTTCCTGCAGCGCCGTCGTGACAATCTCCCTCCGGTACGCGGGGATTGACCCGCGTTGCGTGGGGCTCTCCGCTCAGCTCAGTTCGCGTCCGCGGGTCTCCGGCAGTGCCAGCACGCACAGCAGCGAGAGCACCGCCATCGCGCTGACGTACCAGCCGACCGACGCGGAACCGAACGCCGACTGGAGCCGGGTGGCGACCAGCGGAGCGAGGGCGCCGCCCAGGACTCCGCCCAGGTTGTAGGCGAGCGAGGCACCCGAGTAGCGCACGCTCGTCCGGAACAGCTCCGGCAGAAACGCCCCCATCGGGCCGTAGACGACGCCCATGCAGAACAGCGCGCCCCCGAGGCCGAGGGCGATCAGCACCGGCTGTGCGGTATCCAGCAGAGGGAAGAGCACCAGCCCCCACACCGCCGCGAGGGCGCTGCCGACGAGGATCAGTCTGCGGCGGCCGGCCCCGTCGGAACGGGTGGCGGCGAGCCAGGTCCCGGCCGCCAGGAAGAGGCAGGCCACGAGGGAGAGGCCCAGCATGGTGTTGCGGGCGATGCCCAGGGTGCCGGTGGCGTAGGCGAGGCAGTAGGTCGTCGCGGTGTAGAAGAGCCCGTAGGCAATGATCATGCCGCCCGCGCCCAGCAACAGTGCGCGCGGGTGGCTGCGCAGCACCTCCACGGCGGGCACCCGGGCGGCTTCCTGCGCGTCGCGCACCGCGGTGAACACCGGTGTCTCACTGATCTTCAGACGGACGAACAGTCCGACGCCGACCAGCAGGAACGACAACAGGAACGGCACCCGCCAGCCCCACGAGCGGAACGCCTGGTCGTCGAGTTGCGACGACAGCAGCCAGAACACCCCGGTGGCCGCGAAGAACCCCACGGACGGGCCGAGTTGCGGGAAGGCGGCGTACAGCCCGCGGCGGGAGGGCGGGGCATGCTCGACCGCCAGCAGCGCGGCGCCGCCCCATTCGCCGCCCAGCCCGATGCCCTGCAGAAAGCGCAGCACGATCAGCAGCAGCGGCGCCCAGATCCCCCAGCTGTCGTAGCCCGGGAGCAGTCCGACGCAGGCGGTCGACAGTCCCATCAGCAGGAGGGACACCACCAGGACGGATTTGCGGCCCACCCGGTCGCCGAAGTGGCCGAAGAGCACCGAGCCGAGCGGCCGGGCGGCGAAGGCCACGGCGTAGGTCGAGAACGCGGCGAGCGTGGCGTTGACCGGGTCCAGCGTCGGGAAGAACGCCTGCTGGAGAACGAGGGCGGCGGCCGTGCCGTAACAGTAGAAGTCGTAGAACTCGATGGCCGTTCCGATGAACGAGGCCACGGCCACGCGCCGCAGACTCTCCCCGCCCGCCGGGGCCGATGTCTCCGCCGATGCCTGTGCTGATGCTTGTGCTGATGTCTCTGCTGATGCTTGGGCTGATGTTGCGTCACTCGTCATCAGCGCACTGTCACGCTGGGTGCAGGGGTGGGTCAAGAGCGGGTGGGGCTCGTCCCGGCTGCTGAGATCACGTCAGGTTCGGCCGGGTTCAGCGGACGGGCCGCCAGCCGGGGGCGCACGACCGGGCCGTGGCGCTCTTGCAGGGCGGGGAGGTTATGGCCAGTGTGGACGGGCGTGGCCGTCGGCCGTCGGCACGTATCGCCACACGTCTGGAGTGAGCGTGACTTCTTTCGTCCTGCCTCATGCCCTGCACGGCACGGGGGCGCACAAGGTCATCGCCGTGCACGGCTGGCTCAGCGACCGGTCGGCCTTCGACCCGGTCCTGCCGGATCTCGACCGGGACGCGTTCCGGTACGCCCTGGTCGATCTGCGGGGCTATGGCGAGGCGAAGGGCGCGGACGGCGCGTACACCACCGGCGAGGGGGCGGGCGATGTGCTGGCGCTCGCCGACCGGCTGGGCTGGCGGCGGTTCTCGGTGATCGGGCACTCCATGGGCGCCAGCGTCGCCCAACGGGTGCTGGCCGCGGCCCCGCACCGGTTGCGGCGGCTGGTCGGTATCTCGCCCGTCCCCGCCTCCGGGCTGCCCCTGCCGCCGGAGCAATGGGACCTGTTCTCCGCCGCCGTCCATGTCCCGCAGAACCGCCGAGCCATCATCGACCTCACCTCCGGCGGGCGTCGCCCGGACGCCTGGCTGGACCGGATGGTGCGGCATTCGGTGGCGTGCAGCGCTCCCGCGGCGTTCCGCGCCTGGCTGGATTCGTGGTCCGGGGAGGAGTTCGCCGCCGAGGTCGACGGTTCGGCGGTACCGGCGCTGGCGGTGACCGGGTCCCTGGACCCCGCGCTGACCGCCGAACTGACGCGCCGGACCTGGATGCGGTGGTACACCAACAGTGAGCTGATCGAACTGGCCTCGGCCGGGCACTATGCGATGGATGAGACACCCCTGGAGCTGATCCGGGCCGTGGAGGACTTCCTGCGAGCCGACGGCGACGGGCCGGAGGCGGGATGACCACGCCCGTCGCCGATGCCGCGGAGCCTCGGGTGCCGGACGTGTTCGACCCGCGGGGTTACGCGGACGGTCTGCCGCACGCGGCGTACCGGTTCCTGCGCGACCGGCATCCGGTGGCCTGGCAGGAGGAGCACGAGGTGCTCGGCTGGCCCGCCGGGCCCGGCTTCTGGGCGGTCACCCGCCACGAGGACGTCGTACGGGTGCTGAAGGATGCCCGCATCTTCTCCTCCTGCCTGGGCGCCACCCAGATCCGGGATCCGGACCCGGCGGATCTGCCCTTCATCCGCCGCATGATGCTCAATCAGGATCCCCCGGACCACGGCCGGCTGCGGCGCGCGGTCAGCCGTGCGTTCACCCGCGGCCGGGTCGAGCGGTTCGGGGCGGTGGTGCGCGGTCGGGCCCGTGCGCTGCTGACCGCGGCGGTCGACACGGCGCGCGACGGCAACGGGGTGTGCGACCTCGTCGGTGCCGTCACCGACGACTTCGCGCTGCTCAACCTCACCGATCTGCTGGGGGTGCCGGCCACTGAGCGCGGGCTGCTGCTGGACTGGACCCGGCGCGTCATCGGCTACCAGGACCCGGACGAGGCGGCCCCGGCCCAGGCCGGTCCGGACGGGCGGCCCGCCGACCCCCGCTCCCCCGCGATGCTGCAGGACATGTTCACTTTCGCGCGGGAGCTGGCCGCCCACAAGCGGCGGCATCCGGGCGACGACGTGATGACCACGCTCGCCTCGGACGAGGAACTGGCCGTGCCCGAGCTGGAGATGTTCTTCTTCCTGCTGACCATCGCGGGCAACGACACCGTCCGCAGCGCGGCTCCCGGCGGACTGCTGGCCCTGGCCCGGCGCCCGGATGCCTACCGCGGGCTGCGCAGCGGGGCACTGGGCATGCCGGCGGCGGTGGAGGAGCTGCTGCGCTGGCATCCACCGGTGCTCAGCTTCCGCCGGACCGCGGCGTACGACACCGAGCTGGCCGGGTGTGCCGTCCGCGCCGGGGACAAGGTGGTGGTCTTTCACGGTGCGGCGAACTTCGACGAGCGGGTCTTCGCCGCCCCGCACCGGCTGGACCTGACCCGCTCCCCCAATCCTCATGTCTCCTTCGGCGACGGCCCGCACGTCTGCCTGGGCGCCCACCTCGCCCGGCTGCAGTTGCGGGTGCTGTACGAGGAGACCTGCCGCCTGGTCCCCGCCCTGGCGGTGGCCGGGCCGCCGCGGCGGCTGGTGTCGAACTTCATTCACGGGCTGAAGTCGCTGCCGTTGCGGCTGGTGGACGTGGCGCCTGCGTAGCGGGAAGTGCCGGGGGTCGGTGCGCTACCGGTGCGGGTCGGTGTTTTCCAAGGGTGGCTGCGGGACGGGCGTCGCGGTCTGCAACAGCCCGGCGGTGAGGGCGTGTCGGGGCGCGGTGCGCAGCCGGGCGGCCGGGCCCTGCTCGACGAGCCGGCCGGCGTCGAGGACGGCGAGGGCGGTGGCGAGGGCCGCGGTGTCGCGGTCATGGGTGATGAGGACCAGGCACAGGTCCGGGTCGGCCCGCAGCAGGCCCTCCAGGAGGGTGAGCAGGCTCCGCCGGGTGAGGGAGTCCAGGCCGGAGGTGATTTCGTCGCAGATCAGCACCCGGGGGCGGGCCAGCAGGGCGCGGGCCAGGGCGGCGCGCTGCAGTTCGCCGCCGGACAGCTCCGCCGGGGTGCGGCGTACGAGGTCGCTGGTGAGGCCGAGGGAGCGCAGGGTGCGGACGGCGTCGGCCGTGGCTTCGGCCCGGGGACAGTGGCGCAGCCGGACGGCACTGCGGGCCACCTGGTCGAGGACGGTGCGGTGTGCGTCGAACGAGGCCCGGGCGTCCTGGAAAACGTACTGGACCGCGGCGAGTTGGGCGCGGGTACGGTCGCGGAGGCTGCGGGGCAGGGCGGCACCGTCGAGCAGGACCTGTCCGTCGTGGGTCCGGTGGAGTCCGGCCAGGCAGCGGCCGAGGGTGGTCTTGCCGCTGCCCGAGCGGCCCACGACGGCCAGGCAGCCGGGTGCGAGCCGGAGTTCGGGGACCTGCAGGACGCGGGAGGTGCCGTGGTGGGCGGTCAGGCCGCGCACGTGGAGGACGGTGTCCGGGGCGGGGAGCGCGGTGTCCGGGGCGGGGAGGGCGGCGGTCGCGGCGGCTCCGGTGGGGTCGGCCGGGGTGAGGAGGGCAAGGGTCCAGGGGTGCTGCGGGGCGTGCCAGAGCCGCTCCGGCGGGCCGGATTCCACGAGGCGTCCGGCGTGCAGGACATGGACCTCGTCGGCGAGGGAGCGTACGACGTCCAGGTCGTGGCTGAGCAGCAGGACCGCGATGCCCTGCCGGGCCACGGCGGCCAGTTGGCCGGCGATCTCCCGCTTCGTCAGGGCGTCCTGGCCGGTGGTCGGTTCGTCCGCGACGATCGTCGTGGCGCCGGTCAGCAGGGCCTGGGCGAGGACCACCCGCTGCTGTTGGCCGCCGGAGAGCTGGTGGGGGTAGCGGTGCAGCAGGGCCTCGCCGTCGGGTAGTTGGGCCCGGTCGAGCGCGCCCAGCACCCGGTGGCGGAGGGCGGGGCGGCGGGCGCGGCGCGGCAGATGGCGTACCTGGGTGCGGGCGATGTCCTGGAGGAGCGCGGCCACCGGCCGGGCGGGGTTGAGGGCGGTGGCGGGGTGCTGGGGGACGTAGCCGACGGGGGTGTCGGGGACGTCCACCTCGCCGGTGACCGTGGCGCCGGGCGGGTACTCGCGGAGGAGGGCGCGTCCCGTGGTGGTCTTGCCGCTGCCGGAGGCACCGATCAGTGCGGTGATCCGGCCGGGTACCAGCCGCAGGCTCACCCCGTCGACGAGGACGCGGCCGCCGACCTCGACCCGCAGATCCTGGATCCGGGCGGTCTCGTGCGCGGTGTTCACTGTCACGGCTTGTCCTTCTCGATTCGCTTCGGACCGGGGGACGTTCGGTCGGCGGGCGGGTGGGCGGGGGCGGGCGGTTGCTCCCGGCCCGGTCCGGCGCCGGGGGCGCGTGCGGTGAGGGCGGCGTCGAAGAGCAGGTTGGTGCCCATGGTCAGTGCCACGATCAGCAGGGCGGGCAGGGCGACGGCCCAGGGCTGGACGAACATGCCCGTGCGGTTGCGGTCGACCATCACCGCCCAGTCGGCGGCGTCCGGTGCGGCGCCGACGCCTAGGAAGGCGGCCGTGGCGACCAGGTAGAGCACACCGGTCAGCCGCACCCCGGCGTCGGCCGCCAGGGTGCGCAGCGCCGCACGGCCCACACAGCCCAGGGCCGTGCGTGCCCAGGACTCGCCCTGCATACGCAGCGCCTCGACCACGGGACGCGAGGCCGCCTCGGCGGCGGCGGCCCGGACGGCCCGGGCGGCATCGGGGATGTTGACCAGGGCCACCAGCAGCGCGAGGCCCGTGGCGCCGGGCCGGATGACCGCCGCCACCAGCAGGATGAGCAGCAGTGACGGCACCGCGAGCAGCACGTCCAGCGGCCGTGTCAGCAGCTCGTCCAGCCACCGGCGGTGGGTCAGCGCGGCGCACAGGCCCAGCGGCAGCGCCACCGCGTAGGCCAGCGCCGTCGCCGCGAGTGCGGCCAGGACCACCGGGCGTCCGCCGAGCAGCACCTGACGCCAGACGTCCCGGCCGACGAAGTCGGTGCCGACGCCGTGTCCGCCGCCGGCGGTGAAGGAGGCGGCGCGCGGTCCGGGCTCCCCCGCGAACAGCGGGCCGAGCAGGGCCAGCAGCAGGGGTACGGCGAGGATGAGGAGGGCACAGGCCCAGCGCCGCCGCCTCATGCCGCCACCCCGGCCCGTGGCGTACAGCGGTACATGACGGTGTCCGCGGCGAGGTTGAGGAGGACGGCGGTGACGGCGAACACGACCGCGAGACCTTGCAGGACGGGGACATCGCGTTCCGCCACGGCGTTCATCAGGACCGTGCCCAGTCCGGGGATCACGAAGAGGGCCTCCACGACGATGACTCCGCACAGCAGCCAGTCGACGGTGCGGGCGAGCTGCTGGGCGGCGGGTGCCAGGGCGTTGGGCAGGGCATGGGCGTAGCGGATGCGGGCGCCGGGGATGCCGTAGCAGCGGGCGTGTGCGATGTGGGGTGCGGCCAGTGCGTCGATCATGCCGGCCCGCACCAGCCGGGCCAGCGAGCACACCGGCCGGGACAGCAGCACCAGCACGGGCAGCACCAGCACCGCGGGGTGGGCCGTCAGGTCGTCGCCGTGGCCGACGGCGGTCGGCGGCAGCCACCCCAGGCGGAGGGCGACGACCGTGACCAGCAGCACCCCGAGGGCGAACTCCGGTACCGCGTAGACGCCCAGGGTCACGGCGCTGATGAGACGGTCCACGAGCCGGCCTTCGTACCGGGCGGCCAGGACGCCGAGGCCGCCGGCGAGGGGGACGAGCAGCAGCAGGGTGAGGGTGGCGAGCAGCAGGGTCGGGCCGAACCCGTCGGCGAGGTAGGAGCTGACCGGCCGGCCGGAGACCGGTGAGGTGCCGAGATCGCCGTGCAGCAGCCCGGCCGCCCAGTCCCCGAGGCGTTCGGCGGCGGGCCGGTCCAGGTGCATCGTCTCGCGCAGGGCCGCGATCCGTGCGGGGTCGGGCTGGTCGCCGGCGAGCGCCACCGCGGCGTCGCCGGGCAGCGCCTCGGTGAGGGCGAAGACGAGCAGCACGACGGCGACGGTCTGCCCGGCGCCGAGCAGCAGCCGCCGGGCCATCCAGGGCCGCAGGCCGGTCATGTGAGCCACACCCGGTCGAAGCGGGCCCAGTCGAGCGTGTTGGCGGGGGCCTTGCGGTCCACGCCGCGCACGGTGCGGGCGGTGCCCAGGATCCAGTCGGCGAAGCCCCAGACCAAAAAGCCGCCCTCGGCGTACAGCCGGCGCTGCATCCGCGCGTAGACGGCGGCCCGGTCCGTGGTGTTCCGGGTGGACTGGGCCTGCTGGTAGAGCGCGTCGAAGTCCTTGTGCCGCCATTGGGTGGCGTTGGTGGTGGAGGCGCTCAGCAGCCGCTGGGAGAAGTGCGAGGAGAGGGGCATCGCGCCGGAGCGGTAGGAGCACAGGGTCCCGGAGTCGAGGGTGTCCTGCCAGTAGCTGTCCTTGCTGCCCATCGCCACCTTCACCCGCACTCCGGCCTGTGCGGCCTGGTCGCGGAAGATGGCGGCGGCCTCGGTGAATCCGGCGGCGACGGGCGAGGTGTCCAGGGTGACGTGGAGGCCGTCGGCGCCGGCCTGTTTGAGCAGGTGCCGGGCCCGGTCGAGGTCGGGTCGGCGCTGCGGCAGGCCGTCCGCGTAGAACTCGTAGCCCTTCCCGAACAGGTCGTTGCCGATCTCGCCGGCGCCGGAGAGCGCGCCCGCGACCAACTCCTCGCGGTCGGCGAGGAGGAAGAAGGCCTCGCGTACCCGGCGGTCGTCGAACGGCGGCCGGTCGGTCTTCATGGCGAACGACTGCATCGCGCTGTTGCGCAGCCGTACGATCTCGATCTGTCCCTTGCCCTCGTGGGCGCGGGCGGTCGTCGGGGTGAGCTCATGGGCGTATTCGACCTGGCCGCCGAGGAGGGCGTTGAGCCGCGCGGACTCCTCGTTGGCGACCAGGAACTCCAGTTGCTCCAGGTGGGGCGGGCCGTCCCAGTAGTCCTCGTGGCGCCGGAAGACGGCGGACCGTCCGGGGGTGAAGGACACGAAGCGGAACGGGCCGCTGCCGACCGGTGCGGTGAAGTCCTTGGTGCCGTCGGGGACGACATAGGCGCCGAACGCGGCCAGCAGGTGGGGGAATTCGGCGGTGGGGCGCTTCAGGACGAATTCGACGGTCCGCTCGTCGACGGCCCGGCTGGCGGTGAGGTCGAGGGGCTCCAGCGAGGCCTTGGCGCGGAAGCCCTGCCGGGGGTCGGCGATGCGCCGGTAGCTGTAGAGCACGTCCCGGGCGGTGACCGGCTTGCCGTGGTGGAAGGACGCCTTGCGCAGGCGCACCGTCCAGCGGTCGAGGCCGGCGTTCGGCTCCCAGGACGCGGCGAGCCGGGGCCGGGCGGAGAGGTCGGCGCCGAAGTCGGCGAGCTTGTCGAACAGCGCCTTGGCACGGGCGACATCGGCGAACAGGTTGGCCCGGTGCGGGTCGAGGGTCTCGTCGGCGCCGCCGCCGGCGAAGGCGGCGCGCAGCGTGCCGCCGCGCCGGGGCCGGCCGCCGCCCGCGGCGTCACCGGAGGCAGCGGAGCCGGTGCATCCGGCGAGGGCGAGTGCGCCGAGGCCGGCGGCGCCCCCGGCGGCGAGGAAGCCGCGGCGGCGCAGGCCGGGGAAGCGGGGGTCGGGAACGGGGCCGTCGTACATGGCGGATTCCTTGGTGTGGGCGGAGGGAGGGGAGGGCGCGATGGCGGGGTGTCAGTCGCTCCGGGTCAGCCGGGCGACGAGGTGGAGCCGGTCACCGTCGGCGGAGGTTCCCGGAGCGGTGCCGTCCTGCCAGGCGGGTTCCGTGCGCGGTCCCGGTCCGTCGTGCAGTTCGAGGACCTGGAAGCCGTTTGCGGCGAGGACTTGGCGCAGTTCCTGCGGGAAGAGCAACCGCCAGGCGGAGTCCTGCGCGTGGGGCGGGGAGCCGTCGTCGGCGGTCCAGCGTCGGGTGCGGCGCAGGAGCTGGGCCGTGCGGTCGACGGACAGGGTGGTGGTGGAGGTGTAGGCGGTGCCCTGCCAGGTGAAGCCGTGGACGGCCGGGGCGTCGAGCAGTTCCGTCCGGCCGAGGAAGAAGGCGCCGTTGCGCATTTCGGCGACGAGCAGCCCGCCGGGCACCAGGCCGCGTCGGCAGGAGGCGAGGAAGCCGTCGAGTTCGGCGTTGGTGTGGCAGTAGAGCAGGGCGCTGTCCAGGCAGACGACGGCGTCGAAGGGTGCCGCGGGCAGGTCGAAGGTGCGCAGGTCGGCCCGTAGGTACTCCGGGCCCGGGTGGTGGGTGCGGGCGTATGTCAGCATCGCGGTGGAGAGGTCGGCGCCGACCACCCGGCGGCCGGCCCGGTGCAGGTGCGCGGCGTCGCGGCCGGTGCCGCAGCCGAGGTCCAGGACGCGCCGGCCCGCACGGTGGCGGCGCAGGCAGTCCTCGGCCCAGCGGCCGGCGAGTCGTTCGGCGTCGGGGAAGCGTGCCTCGTACAGCTCCGGGTTGTCGGTGAGCAGGTTGGCGCCGTTGGTGGGGGCTGTGGTGCGGTCCGTCGCCGTCGCCTCGTCCGGCGCGGGCGGCTCCGCCTCCCCGGTGGTCCGCCCCGGCAGGGCCCGCAGCCGGTGGAGCCAGGCGACGCCGGCCGCGGAGAGCAGTCCGAAGGCCAGACAGCACGCCCATGGCAGCCATGGCGTCCGCATCCGTGACCCGGCGTCCATGGCCCAGCCGACGACGGCGTTTCCCACTGCCGCGGCGACACCGGAGACGACGTAGAACAACCCGAAGTAGGTGCCGGTGAGTCCGGCGCGGCCGAAGGCGGGGATCAGCTCCATCACGAACGGCTGGGCGATCATGACGCCCAGGTAGAGCAGCAGCGCGCCGGCCAGTACCGGAAGGACTCGCAGCACGGCGGCACCCGGACCGCCGGGCGGCGCCTCCAGTCCGGCGACGGCCATCGGCGGGACGAAGGCCAGGCCCATCAGCCCCAGCCCTGCGGCGATCCACCGTGTCCGCTCGCCGCGTTCCTTGAGCGCCCGGGTGAGGCGCATCTGGAGCGCGAGGTTGGCGAGGGTGCCGACGAGGAAGACCAGGCCGGCCGCGCCGTCCCAGCCGGTGGCCCGCCGCGCGCCGTCGGGCAGCAGCAGGTACAGCTGGTTCTGCAGCGTGAACATGCCGACCATGGCCATCGCGAAGGCGACGAACACGCGGTTACCGAGGACCTCGCGCCAGTCGGCGAGGACACTGCCCGCCGCCGGGGGCACCTCGCAGGCCGGCAGCACCAGCGCCTGGGCGACGGTGAGCAGGGCGAAGAGCGCGGCGGCGGTGAGTGCGGCGACGCGGAAGTCGACGAGCAGCAGGGCGCTGCCGAGCAGCGGCCCGACCAGGGCGCCGGTGGTGGCGAAGACGTTGAAGAGGGCGAAGGCCTCGGCCTGCCGGCTGCCCGCCCGCTGCGCGAGGTAGGCGCGCACGGCGGGGTTGAACAGGGCGCCGGCCAGCCCGCTGAGGACGGACGCGGCGAGCAGGACGGCCAGGCCGTCGCCGAGCGCGAACAGCCCGAAGCCGACGGTCCGCAGCGCGCAGCCGGCGATGATGACGCCGCGGGCGCCCAGCCGGTCGGACGCCGAGCCGCCGATGAGGAAGAGTCCCTGCTGGCTGAGGTTGCGGACGCCGAGCACGATGCCGACGACCGCGGCGGACATTCCCAGGTCCTCCCCCAGGTGCACCGCGAGGTAGGGAATGAGCAGATAGAAGCCGGTGTTGACGCCGAACTGGTTGATCAGCAGCAGGCGGATGGCGAGCGGGAAGCGGCGCAGCTCGTGCCAGGTCTTCACCGCGGTGCCTCCGCTTCGTGGTGTACGGGTGCCCGGTGCGGCCGGGGGCGGCGGACGGGGCGGATGCCGAGGCCCGGCAGCCGGCCGGCGCGTACGGTGCCGTCCGTGCCGCCGATGCCGGTCCAGGGGTCGTGGGCGAGCAGCAGATGGCCGTCGAGGTCGGTCCAGCGGGCCCGGTCGGCGAGGTGGACGGCGGGCGCGAGGCCGAGGGTGCTGGCGGTCAGGCAGCCGAGCATCAGCGCGGTGCCGCTCCCGGCGAGCAACTCGGCGATACGCAGCGCCGCGGTGACGCCGCCGCACTTGGCGAGCTTGACGTTGATGCCGTGCACCCGTCCGGCCAGCCGCCGGGCGTCCTCCTCGCCGACCGCGTCCTCGTCGGCGATGACGGGCAGCGGTGAGCGTGCGGCGAGCAAGGCCAGCGCCTCGGGGTCGCCCGGGGCGAGCGGCTGCTCGACAGCCTCGACCCCGAGGCCCGCGTAGCGGGGCAGCAGCGCATCGGCCAGGGCGGGGGTCCAGGCGCCGTTGGGGTCGAGCAGCAGCCGGGCGTGCGGGGCGGCGTTGCGGATCGCGAGGACCCGGTCCAGGTCGTCCTCGGGGTCGGGGAGGCCGACCTTGACCTTGAGGACGGTAAAGCCCTGCCGGGCCAGCCGGGCGGCCTGTTCGGCCCCCGCGCGGGGCGTGGTGATGCCGAGGGTGCGGGCGGTGGTGGCGCTCGGCGCGGCGAGGGTGCCGAGCAGCTGGTGCATGGGGCGGCCGGCGCGCTTGCCGACGAGGTCGAGCAGGGCGGATTCCACCGCCGCGGTCACCGCCGGCGGCGTGCCGGGCGCGGGCAGTGCACCGGCCCGCAGGGCGTCGAGTGCGCTCTCGGGGGTGCGGCAGCGGGTGAGGGCGTCGGCGGTGTCGCTCAGCAGGCGGCGGATGCTGCCGGCGTCCAGTCCGTAGTAGGTACTGCTGACGGCCTCTCCGTAGCCGCGGTGTCCTTGGTGCTCGACGGCGAGCCAGACGGCGTCGCGGGCGGCCATCGTGGCGCGGGAGATCCGCAGGGGCTCGGCCAGTTGGAGTCGTACGGTGCGGTGGCGGACCTTCACGGTGTGTCTTTCCGGGGGGTTCGGCGGGCGGGGTGGGGCGGGGCGGTGGCGGTGGGCTCGGACGCCGGGCGCCGGCCGGTGGGGGCGGGCGGGTCGCCGCGCGGGGCGAGCGGGTCGGTGACGGTCCGGCAGCGGGTCCAGCCGGTCGCCTCGGCGGCCCGCGGGTGCGGGATCTCGACGGGGCGGGTGGCGGCACGGGCCAGGTCCAGGCCGTGCGCGGCGGTGAAGTCGTCGTCGTAGACGCTGTGGAGGTAGCGCTGCGGCCCGTCGGGGAAGACCGTGGCGACCACGGCTCCGGGGTGGACGCGGGCGGCCCAGGCGGCGACGAGGGCGGCCGCGCCGGTGCTCCAGCCGCCGCTGACGAAGTTGCCGGCGGCCAGCCGGCGGCAGGCGTCGGCGGATTCGGCGGGGCCGACCCAGTGCACCTCGTCGAACGCGTCATAGGCGACGTTGCGCGGGTGGATGCTGCTGCCGAGGCCGCGCATGAGCCGGGTCCTGGCGGGCTGGCCGAAGATGGTCGAGCCGGTGGCGTCCACGCCGATCAGCCGCAGGCGCGGCCAGTGCCGGCGCAGCGGGCCGATGACGCCCGCGCTGTGGCCGCCGGTGCCGACGCTGCACACCAGGATGTCGAGGTGGTCCAGAGCGCCGGCCAGTTCGGCGGCGAGGGAGGCGTAACCGGCCACGTTGTCGGGGTTGTTGTACTGGTCGGGCCAGTAGGCACCGGGCAGCTCGGTCAGCAGCCGGCGCAGCCGCGCCAGCCGCGCCGCCTGCCAGCCGCCCTCGGCCGCCGGCCGGTCGACCAGTTCGAGGCGGACGCCGTAGGTCCGCAGCAGGCGCCGCATCGACGGCTCCAGTTCGGTGTCGCCGACCAGCACGACCGGGTGTCCCAGCGCCTGGCCCGCGAAGGCCAGTCCGATGCCGAGGGTGCCGGAGGTGGACTCCACCACGGGGGCGCCGGGCGGCAGTTCACCGCGTTCCCTGGCGCCGAGGAGCATGGCCACCGCGGCGCGTGCCTTCATGCCGCCCGCGCCGAGCCCTTCGAGCTTGGCCCAGAAGCCGGGGTGGGGGCAGGGCAGGTCGGTGGTGACGTGGGCGAGCGGGGTGCGGCCGAGCAGGCCGAGCAGCGCCCGGTTGCCGGTGGGGAGGACGGCCGTGGTCACCGGGCGGCTCCGGGTGCCCGGTCGCGGTAGCGGTGGATGCTGCCGGGCCCTCCGTCGAGCCAGAAGAACGGGTAGGGCTCGGCACACACGGCGCTCACGCCGGAGCCGAGGAAGCGCGGCAGCACCGCGCTCCCGGTCTGCGCGAACATCACCAGCGGCGTTCCGTGCCGCAGTGCCGCTTCCCGCAGCGGCTCGAAGCTGCCGTTGCCCAGGGTCATTCCGGAGGCGAGCACCGCGTCGCAGCGCGTCAGCTCAGCGAGCGCATCGGTGCGGATGGCCTCGCCCCACTCCGTCGTGCCGCCCTTGAGGTCGCAGGGCACGTACGACAGGCCGCGGGTGCGCAGGGCTTCCAGCAGCGAGTTGACCACGCCGACCACCAGCACCCGTGCGCCGGGCGGGGCGTCGAGCAGTCCGGTGACGGCCCGTGCCCGGGCCCGCGACTTCCGCAGGGACGACCCGGCCGGCAGGGACCAGGGCCGCGCACCGTTCGCGGGCGTGTGCGGCAGCACCTGCGTCAGATAGGCGTCCAGCGCGGCCACCCGTACGGGGTGCAGCGGGTGTGCCAGGAGGCGGGCGATGTCGGCGCCCACGCAGTCCTCGACCGCGGCGTCCGGCAACGCGCCGGGCTCCACGGCGCAGGAGCCGACCGCCGCGCCCAGCCGCAGGCTCAGCACTTCGTTGCGGTAGCCGCCGCCGCGGCCCTCGTGGCGTACGGCCTGCCGGGTGCTGAAGGCCACGGCGATCCGCCGGGTGCGCGGGTCGGGGCCGAACTCCCCGTCGAGGACGCGGGCCACCAGGTCGTCGTACGAGGCGGCCGGTGCCGGGGTGGGGAGGGCGGGGGTGCGGGTGAGGGCCGGGGTCATCGGGTCACCACCCGCGGGCGCAGCCCGGACAGCAGGGCCTCGACCCGCCGTCGGGCGCCCGGGCCGTCGGCGTCGCCGGCCATCACGTGGCCCAGGTACGCGTTGTTGCTGCCGGCCTCCTTGACGGTATGGCCGGGCTCGGCGAGGTGGAGTTCGAGCACATCCGGCGCCCGTCGTACGAGGTCGTCGCCGTCGATTGCTTCCAGCACACCCGCGGTCCGCGGCACGAGGAAGCCGATCGCGGCACTGCGCAGCCCGGTGTCCCGGGTCCGCAGATCGGGCCGCCGCCCCAGGGCCAGGTCCACCGCGGCGGCGGCGAGGTCGATGCCGCCGACGTGACGGACGAGTTCGGTGATGCGGTTGCCGGCGGGCCGTGGGTTGACCTCGACCAGGCGCGGCCCGTCGGGCGTCAGCTTGATCTCGGTGTGGGCCACGACGCCGTCGAGCCCGAGCGCCGCGAGTGCCCGGCAGGCGGTCTCCCCGGCCGCTGCCGCGTCGTCCTCGGGGAGCGCGGCAGGGAACATATGGCCGGTCTCGATGAAGGCGGGCGCCCCGCCGACGCTCTTGTCGGTCACCCCGACGACCTGGGTGCGGCCGCCGAACGTCACGGTCTCGACGCTCACTTCGGGTCCGTGCAGCAGCTCTTCGAGGAGGAACACGGGTGTCCGGCGCTGGCCGCGCGCGTTGACGGGGAAGTCGTCCAGCGCGCGGCAGGCACGGACCAGCTCCGCCTTGTCGTCGATGCGCCGGACGAACATTCCGGCGCACAGGTCGACGGGCTTGAACACCAGCGGGTATCCGATCGCGGCCGCCGCGGTGGCGGCCTCGGAGCGGTCCGCGCAGAGGGCGAAGCGCGGGCCGGGCAGCCCGGCGGCGGCGAGCAGTTGCCGGGTGACGTCCTTGCGGCAGGCGTTCTCGACCGCGGTGGGCGCGGGTCCCGGCAGGTGGAGGCGGCTCGCTATCCGCGCGGCCGTCGCGAGGTAGTAGTCGCAGGACGTGAGCACCCCGTCGAAGCCGAGGGCCGGGTGCAGCCGCTCCAGGTACGGCAGCAGGGTGTCGGGGTCGTTGGTGTCGGCGGTCAGCACATGGCGGGCGCCGAGCAGCGGGTGGGCGGTGCCTTCGGGCGCGGTGCGCAGGTAGTGGTGCAGGTCGCGGGTGAGGAAGGTGAACTCGTGTCCGGCTTCCCGGATCGCGCGCGGGAGCAGTCTGCTCATCGCTCCGACCCAGCTTTCGACCATCAGCAGATGAGCCACGGTGTCCCTTCGTCGCGGGCGGTGTGCGGGCGTGTGGTGGTGGTTGCCCAGGGGCGGCGGAGCCCGGGTGGGGACCGGCGGGCTTGACCGAGCCACACTGTAAACGATAATCATTTTCAACAGCAACTCTCATGGCAGTCGCCCTCCCCTCCGCCCTTCGCCCTCCGCCCTCCGCCCTCCGCCCTCCGCCCTCCGATTGCGAGATCCGTGATGTCCTCCCCGCGCCGCACCGGCCTGCTCTGCGCCCTCGCGGTCACCGCCGCCGTCCTCCCGGCCGCCCCGGTCCAGGCCGCTCCCCCGGCCCCTGCCCTCCACTTCGGCGCCTGCCCGGACTCCGTCCCGGCCCCGCCCGCCCCCGACCGCGTCGAATGCGCCCACCTGTACGTCCCGTTGGACCGCGACCATCCGGACGGCAAGCAGCTCCGGCTCGCGATATCCCGCGTCCGCGCCTCCGGACCGGCGTCCGAACGGCGCGGCGTCCTGCTGGTCAACCCGGGCGGGCCCGGCGGCCCGGGCCTGGCCTACGCCGTGACCAAGCGCGCCAAACTGCCCGAGCGGGTGCGCCGTTCGTACGACGTGATCGGCTTCGATCCCCGCGGTACGGGCCGCAGCGCACCCGCGGACTGCGGGCCGATGGGCGGCCTCTTCGACGGTCCGGGGCCGGATCCCGTGCCGGTGGGGCGCACGGCCGAGCGGGCCGCGCTCGACGGGCTGCGGCGGACCGCGGACGACTGCGCCCGGGGCGTCAAGGACGCCCTGCCGTTCCTGTCGACCACGGAGACCGCCCGCGACATGGACGCGATACGGGCGGCGCTCGGCGAGCGCCGCATCGGCTTCCTCGGTGTCTCGTACGGCAGTTACCTCGGGGCCGCCTACGCCGCCCGGTTCCCCCACCGGGTCGGCCGGATGGTGCTGGACAGCGTCGTCGGCCCCTGGGAGTGGTACGACTTCGATCTCCGCCAGGCCCGGGCGCTGGTGCGCCAGCGGGCGGTGTTCTTCGCGTGGGCGGCCCGCGCCGCGGACCGCTTCGGGCTCGGCACCGACGGGGCGGCGGTCCGGGCCGCGTATCTGCGGGTGCGTGCCGGTCTCGCGCGCCGGCCCGTGCACGGCTTCGGCCCGGCGGAGTTCGACCGCGCCGTGTACCGGGCGCTGGGCCGTACCGAGCGCTGGGCGGGTCTCGCCGAGGGCCTGCGCGCCTGGCTGCGCGACGGCAGCGTGGGGCCGCTGCGCCCGGCGGAACCCTTCGACGGCGCCGCCTCACGTACGTACGAAGCCGCCAACCGCACCGTCAAGTGCGCTGACGGACCACCGCCCACGCCGTCCCGCGTGCCGGCCGATCTACGTCGGATGCGGCGGCTCGCCCCGCAGCCGGTGCTCACCGGGGTGGAGGCCGCGGTGTGCGCGTACTGGCACCACCGGCCCGCCCACCGCACACCGCTCGGCAGTCCCCAGGCCCCGCCGGTCCTGCTGATCGCCTCCGCGCACGACCCCGTCACGCCCCTCGACGGCGCCCGGGCACTCCAGCGGCGGCTCCCCGGCTCCCGCCTGGTCACCCTGCACGACGACTACTCCCACGGGGTGTTCGCCAGCCGGGGCAACCGCTGTGTGGACGAGGCGGCGGCGGCCTACCTCGTCGACGGCAGCGTGCCGCGCGCCGATGTGCACTGCGCGGGTCCCGGACTCCCCACCCCCTGACCCCGCCGCACGCCCCCGGCACGCCCCCGGCTCACCGGCCGGGGGCCGCCGCCGCCACGTCGTCGACGCTGCCGGACATGACCGCCGGGAGGCGCGCGGTCAGGTGCTCAAGTGGCCGGTCCCACCAGGCCAGTGCCGGCAGCCGGGCGATATCCGCCCCGTCGAAGCGGGCCCTGAGGACCGGTCACTTTCGCCAGAACAGGTGGTGCGTCACGCCGCTCGGGCTGGGCACGACCTCGAGGTGGAACCGGTCGAGCAGCTCATCGGGTGACTCCCAGAGCCGTAGTCCGGACCCGAGCTTCATCGGCGAGACCGCCACATGCAGGGTGTCGACGAGGTCGGCGTCCAGGAACTCCCTGATGGTGGTGACGCCGCCGCCGAGCCGGACGTCCTTGCCCTGCGCCGCTTCCCGCGCCTGCTCGAGGACCGTGGCCGGGTCGCCGTCGACGAAGTGGAACGTGGTGTCGGAGAGCGCGACCGAAGGACGCTTGTGGTGGGTCATGACGAACACCGGGGTGTGGAACGGGGGCTCGTCACCCCACCAGCCCTGCCACTCATGGTCCTTCCAGGGCCCGCGCTGGGGCCCGAACTTGTTGCGGCCCATGATCTCGGCGCCGATGTTGCGCGCATAGTCCCGCGTGAAGTAGTCGTCCAGGCCCCGACTCCCCCCGGGGTCAGTGCGCATGGGCCAACTTGCCGTGGCGCCGGCCCAGGCGAACAGCCTCTCGGGCTCGACATGCCCGAACGGTCTCTCGAGGGTCTGGTCCTCACCGGCACCGATTCCGTCACTCGAGACGCTGAAGTTCTGGACTCTCAGTAGCTGAGCCACGTGTTCCTCCTGTCATGGCGATAACGGTGGCAAGACTCCCCGGGCCGGACAAACTCATCGCTGCGTCCGTGGGCGACTTGAAGAACTTGAAGAAACTGTCACAGATGTCGGGCGGCCCGTGCAGTGACGTCGTTTCCTGTGAGCATGCAGACCACTGCCCCGGCATCGGATGCAGCACCGTCGGATCAGTCACACCCCGCCGCGCCCGATGAGCAGATGCCGCGGGCCACGCAGCACCGGGCTGCGCCGGTACTCGGGCGGGTCCTCGATCAGGCGGGGTGTGTCGAGATGCCGGAGGAGTTCGTGCAGCGCGATCTGCGTCTCCAGACGGGCCAGCGGCGCACCGAAGCAGCTGTGCACCCCACTGCCGAATCCGAGGTGCTGATTGTCCTCGCGCGCGGGGTCGAAGCGGTCGGGGTCCACGAACCGCTGGGGGTCACGGTTGCCGGCGGCCAGCATCAAGATGAGGGGAGAACCCTTGGGAATCGTGCGGCCCGCGACCTCGATATCGGCCAGCGGGGTGCGCTGCGGAAGCATCTGGACGGGTGGCTCGTAGCGCAGCAGCTCCTCCACCGCCAGGGGCATCAACTCGGGTTCCCTGCACAGGCGCTCCAGCGCGTCGGGGTGGCGCAGCAGGGTGAGCATGCCGTTGGTGATCAGGTTGACGGTCGTCTCATGGCCGGCGATGAGCAGCAGGACGGCGGTGGCCATGGTCTCCAGCGGGGTGAGCTGTCCCTCGGGGCCCGCGTCGTTGACGAAGGCGGAGAGCATGTCGCCGGAGGGGTGGCCACGGCGCCCCTCGGCGAGCTCGCCCAGGTACAGCGCCATCTGCTTCCGGGCGTCGGTGCCCGCGCGCTGCCGCTCCTCGGGGTCGTCCCCGGGGGTGGGGTCGAACCCGGCGACGATCGCGTCCGACCACAGGCGGAAGCGCGGCTCGTCCTCGGTCGGTACGCCCAGCAGCCGGCAGATCACGGTGACGGGCAGCGGATAGGCGAAGTCGTCGACGACATCGATCCGTTCCTTGCCCTCGAAGCCGGCGATGAGGTCCCGCACGATGCGGGTGATGTCCTCGTGCATGCCGTCGATCCGGTCGGGGGTGTGGGGCGGGCCGAAGGAGCGCATCGCCAGGCCGCGCAGCCGGTGGTGTTCGGGGTCGTCGAGTCCGATGAAGGACGGCGGCACCCCCTCGTCCGTACCCGCGGCCCCGTCCGGCACGGTGCGGTGGCGCCGGTCCGAGGAGATCCGTGGATCGTGGAGCAGCGCCGCGATGTCGTGGTAGGTCCCGACCAGATAGCTGCCGTCGTCCTGGCGCGCCACCCCGTTCTCGCGGAGTTCGGCGTAGAGCGGATAGGGGTCGGCGCGGTGCGCGTAGTCGGTGATCCGGTGGAACAGGGTGTCCGCAGCCATGCTCCAGACCTCCTCGTCGCTAGGGAGTGGCGGTGGTCTCAGCGGGCCGGCTGCACCACGGTCAGGCGCCGGTCCGGCAGATGACCGGTCAGGGCGACCGTCGGACCGTGCGAGAGCAGCTTCGGGTCCGGTACGTCGGAAGGGACGGGTACCGGGGACTCCCTCTGGTCGGCGGCTCCCGGCGCGGGCGGGAACGGCGCCGCCGTCTCGATCAGGTGCCGGTAGTACTCCAGCGACCTGGCCTGGTTCACGCTCACCGCCGCGGTGACCCGCCCCCGGTAGCCGTAGACGGCGACGAGCCGGGCGTCCTTGAGCGACCCCTGGGCGATGACCACCTGATCGGAGAACGTGGGCACCCCGACGGACTTGATGTTGAGGCCGAACTGGCTGGACCAGAATGCCGGCACGGTCAGGTGCGGGCGTCTGCGCGGCCCGGTGCTGATCATGTTGTGGGCCGCCACCTCCGCTTGCGCCACGGCGTTGCCCCAGTGCTCCAGGGACAGCAGCTGATACTCGAAGAGCGGGTGCGGGAACCGGGCCACATCGCCGGCGGCGAAGATGTCGTCGGTGACGATGCCGTACATGTCGAAGGCGCGGCACCCCGCGTCGCAGGTCACGCCCCGGGGGCCCGCGGCGAGCCCCGACTCGGCGAGCCACTCGGTGTTGCGGACCGCACCGAGGGCGATGACGGCGATGTCGGCGTCGATCCTCGTCCCGTCGGAGAACTGTGCGCCGGTGAGCCGGCCGTCGCCCTCCAGAGCGGTGACCGTCACTCCGCAGCGCAGGTCGACCCCGTGCGCCCGCTGCAACTTCGCCGCCAGCTCGCCCAACGTCCCGCCGAGCGCGCCGACCAGGGGCGCCGGCCCCCGCTCCGCGACCGTCACGTCGAGTCCGCGCTCCCGGCAGGCGGATGCGATCTCCGAGCCGGTGAACCCGGCACCGACGACCAGCACCCGGCGCGGTCCGGCGGCCAGGCGTGCCGCGAGTGCGGCCGCGTCGCCGCTGGTGCGCAGGGTGAACACCCCGTCCATGGCGGCCTCGTCCGGGTGGGGCCAGGGCCGGGCACGGGTTCCGGTGGCGATCAGCAGCCGGTCGAAGGGCACGTCCGCACCGTCGTCGAGAAGCACCCGCTTCCCGACCGGGTCCAACCCGCCGGCACGCACCCCGAGTTTCCAGTCCGCGTCGAGCCGACGGCGCTGCGGCAGCCCGGTCCGGTCCGCGGGCACCTTCCCGAGCAAGACCTGTTTGGACAACGGCGGCCTGTCGTACGGGGGATGTGTTTCCTCCCCGATCAGGGTCAGCGAGCCGGTGAACCCCTCGGCGCGCAGCGTCTCGGCCGCCCGCAGCCCGGCGAGCGAGGCGCCGACGACGACGATCCGGCCGTCGCGTGGTTCACCGAGCACCGGCGCCCGCCTCCTCGCCCACGAGGATCGCCTGGACCGGACAGGCGGCCACCGCACGCCGCACGCGTGCGCGCTGGTCCTCCGGAGCGACCGGGGTGTACAGCAGGCTCTCCTCGCCGTGCATCGTGAACACGCCGGGGGCGAGGAACGCGCACTGCGCATAGCCCTGACACCGATTGAGATCGACGACGATATGCATCCCGAGCCGCTCCTCCCGCTGCCGGTGCCTCGTCATACCCGTCGCCCCTGTCTACCGCCGCTCCCGGTGCGACGCAGTCGGCGCTGGGCCATTCGGGGGGTTGCGCAGGGTGGTGACCTGCGGAAGCGGCCCGGGGGCCGGAACCCGCGGCAGCCTCTCCCCGCACCGACACCCACGCCGACACCGGACCCACGCCAACGCAGGCACGGGCGCAGGCACGGGTCCGGAACATGGCCGCCGACGCACACACGAATATCGACGCCCTCACCGACGCGGCCCTCGCCGACGCCAAGGGCCACCACCAACACTGAACAACACCATGGCCAGCCGCTGAGCAAAAGCCTCAAAGGAGTGAAAAACGGATGGAGTTCGGATCCGCGCCGCAACGGTCACGAGGCCCCGGCCACCTCTCGGATGGCTCATTACTGACTCTTTTCTTACCTGCTCAGACAGGCCGAAGAAGAGCCCAACTCCCCGTGGATGAAGGCATGTTCTGCGGCCACAATACCCTCATGCGGCACACTTCCCAGGACAAGGACAAGAGACGTTGGGTTAATTGTGGAGAGAGATGAGTAACATCCAGCCAACCGCAGATCGATCAGGCGAGAGAGAGCAGGCTGTTGTCATGTCAGACTCGGAGTTCACTGCGCAGGTGGCTGCCAAGCTGGAACGCGTCACACAACAGATCGGCGAGCTGCAGAAGCTCAAGTCGAAGCTGGAGGACATCCAGCTGCACCTCGACACGCAGGCACCGGAGGAACCCGCCGCACCGCAGCTCGCGGAGGCCGACAAGGCCGTGGCACCTCCGGTGACCGTCCCCGCGGCGCGACGGCCGGCCCCCGCAGCACCGAAGGCCAAGCCCGCGAAAAAGGCGGGGGAAAAGGCGGTGAAGAAGCCTGCGAAGAAGGCCCCGGCCAAGGCGGCGCGGAGCGCGAAGAAGCCCCCGGCCAAGGTGGCGGGAGGATCGAAGAAGACGCGTAAGGCCACGACGGCCCGGGTCAAGGCACGGCAGAAGAACTCCACTCGCGCCGACCGCGTGCTCGCCCTGCTCGACGAGCAGCCGCGCACGGTGGCGGAGATGACCAAGCTGCTGACGCAGGAGCACCCGGAGCACACGGCACCGGAGACCGCCGTGCGCAACACCCTGGAGACCTCGCTCGTCTCCAAGGGGCTGGCCCACCGCAGCAAGCAGGGCCGGAGCGTGTTCTACTCACGTCCCGTCCCCGGGGCCGGTACCGCGGCCAAGGCGAACGACACCGTGAAGGCCACCGAGGAAGCCGCGCCCGCCTCGGTCTGACCGCCCTCGCTCCCGTCTGCGGCACAGCCGCCCGCGGCAGGCGGACGGGAAGCGGCAGCCGACCGTCCGAGTCACCGGCGCAGGGCTCGGACCGGCCGACCGATGTCCGGGGCGTGCGGGCCCCGGCAGTCGCGTGGACGAGCGGGGTGTGCCGGGGTGGCACACTGCGGGGTGCGGCTCGACGACGCCGGGGCCGGTCCCGGAAGGCCGCGTGCCGACCGCGTCGAGCTCGCGTCCCCCCACGGGGTGCGGCGTGGTCCGGGACGTGGTCCGGGGCGTGGTGTGACGACGGCGATCAGACCGCCGCGGCCGGGCTGCCGACCCCGTCGGCAGGGGTACTTCCCGAGGGCTCTCCGGCAGTATCTTGACGAACCGGCCTCGACCGATCTTGACTGCCAGGGTCCTCCTCCCTACCGGGCCCCACCACGGGTATTGCCCCCCTCACCGAAGGTCACGAACATGACGGTTGACGCCATCGCCACTCCGGCTGCCACCGCCGCCACCGCCGAAGTCGCGCAGTTCCTGCTCGGCGATTCCTTTGCCTGTCTCGCCGGCCGTTCGGCCTGGCGGCAGGGGGGCATCACGCACCGCCATTACACCTGGTTCGGGGATGACACGGCGGCCGAGCAGATGGCGGCCGATCTGGAAGCGTATGTCGCGGCGGTGGACTGGGCCGCCAAGCCCTTCACCAGCTTCGTGGCCACCTTCTCGGGCCCGTTGCAGCTGACGGAGACCGAGTTCGAGCAGGTGCTGTGGCAGCACCTCCAGGCGGTGCACGACCATGACAGCCGTCTGCACACCTGGGCCGAGGGCTACGACCCCGACCCGTCGTCGGGCGCCTTCGCCTACAGCGTCGCCGGGCACCCGTTCTTCGTGATCGGGCTGCACGAGACCCACCGCCGCATCGGCCGCCGCCCGCCCTTCCCGATGCTGGCCTTCAACTCGCACGCCCAGTTCAACCGCATCAAGGCCGCCGGCCTCTGGGACCGGCTGCAGGAGAAGATACGCAAGCAGGACATCGAGCTGCAGGGCGACATCAACCCCAATCTGCTGGAGTACGAGAAGCTCTCCGAGGCCCGTCGCTACTCGGGCCGTCCCAAGCCGGCCGACTGGGCGTGCCCGTTCTCCGCCCGGGTCTGAACGCGACGGTTCCTCCTGATGTGCGGCCGGGCCGAGCGGCCCGGCCCACCAGGTCCCGACTCGCCCGGCCCCGGCGGCCGGTGACCGCGTCGTCCGTCAGGCGGTCGCCGCCCGCACCACGCCGTGCTGCCGGGCGAGCTGACGGTCGTGGAGACGGCTGAGCAGCAGGAGCGAGACGATCGCCCCGAGGAGGGCGCAGGCCATGTCCCACTGGGTGTCCCAGCGGTCCCCCTGCGTGGCGAGGAAGGCATCGGCCGCGGCCCCGCGCACCAGCGCCGCCCACCACTCGATCAGCTCGAAGAACGCGCTGAACGCCAGGCAGGCGCAGACGGTCAGTGGCGCCAGCCAGGCGCTGTCGCGCAAGGGAGAGGTGCGGACCAGGATCTCGCGGACCAGGATCGCCGGTACGAAGCCCTGGGCCAGGTGCCCGATGCGGTCGTACGGGTTGCGGGAGAGGCCGAGCGCCTCCTGCAGCCAGTGGCCCAGCGGGACCTCGGAGTAGGTGTAGTAGCCGCCGACGATCAGGATCAGCGCGTGCCCGGCCAGCAGACAGCACAGCAGCGGGCTGAGCGGAAAGCGCCGCCGGAACACGACCAGCAGCGGCAGGCCGACGATCACCCAGCAGGTCTCCATCAGCCAGGTGGGACGGTCGTGCGGGCTGAGGCCCGACAGCGCCAGGGCGAGGAGCACGGCCGCGGCCAGCACCGGCGGCAGCATGCGGGGAACAGCCATGGCCTTCATGGCCTTCTTGGCCTTCTTGGCCTTCTTGGCCTTCATGGGTCAGCCTCGAAACGTGGGGGGGGGACGGTTCGGCGCGACTCCGCCCAGGGGGGTGAGCGGGCAGGCCGGTCCCCCCGTACGGCACACACGAAGGCAGGCAGCCGTCGCAGCGCCCCGTACGGGACCGCACCCTCTCCGCCGCGCACTCATCCGTTTCAGCGTCCGGCGCGCCGCGGACAGTGTCATGAGTACCGCTACTCAGATCGGTGCTGGGGCGCGTGAAGGTACGGTGCGGGGCGGGACGGTGACCGTGACCGTGACCGCGGCCCACGCGCCGGCCGGTGTCCGTGGCTCAGGTGAGGGAGCGTCGGTCACCCGCGCACAGCGCCCAGATGATGACGATGTCGATGGCCAGGAGGGTCAGGGCCCAGAGCGGATAGTGCGGAATCCAGAGGAAATTCGCGACCGCGCCGAGGCCCGCCAGGATCACACCGACGATGCGGGCCCAGGTCGCCCCCTTGAAGAGCGAGAGGCCGGCCAGCAGGATGACGATTCCCAGGATCAGATGGGCCCATCCCCAGCCGATGACATCAAAGGTGAACACATAGTCCCGGGTGGTGAAGAAGATCCGGTCGTTGGCGATGGCGGAAATGCCCGCGAGAATCGTCATGGCGCCACCGAATACCAGAAGCACCGCGGCAAACATCGTCCACCCGGTGACGGCTTTCCTTTTGGTCATGGCCCGCCTCGTCGAGGATGAGTAGCTGTGGACCGGCCACCTGCCGGATGCGCTGAGAGCCCTTCCAAGGTTCCACGGGTATGTGCGCCGCGCATTTCATCGAGCGGGTCCGGCCAGGTGCCCGCCCCACGGCGGGCACGGGGCGGGCAAGGGCTCCCCTGCGCAGAGGGGCCGACCGGCCCCGGGGGAAAAGCGATATGCGCCATCCGGCCGTCCGGGGGACCCGCCACCGCGACGGGAGACCGCATTCTCCCCACGCCGGAGCTGCCCCCGGAAGGCATTTCCCACCTTCACCCTCCACCAAAGTGCGGCCGACTGCGCGGGGCGGTGCAATGGAGACCGTGGGCCGCGCCTGCCGGCCCGATGCGCCCGCGCCGCACGCCAGGACACATAGTGCGCGCCGACGAGCGAGCAAGGCCGGAGAGTGAGCGAGGTATTCCCGTGAGTGACCAGGACTACGAGCAGGAGAGGCAGGACGGCGGATCCGATGCCGGGCCGTCCGCCACGGACCCCGCCGACGATATGAGCGCCAAGATCGCGCAGCTCAAGAAGCTGACCGAGCTCAAGACTCAGGGAGTGCTCACCGACGCCGAATTCGAGGCGGAGAAGCGCAAGCTCCTGGAGTCCTGACCGCCTGAGCCCGGCGCCCTGCGGATCCTCCGCCGGCGCCCCCCGGCCCGCCGTCTCCGCGCTCCCCTCGCCCCGTCAGCCCGACCCGTCACATCGGCCGGAAACACTGGCTTGACTGCGCCAGTCCGCTCAGTGACGTGCACATGGCGCATATACGATCGGATGTCCCCCTACGGGAAGGCCATCCCCCATGAAGAAGACCACCGGTCGCAGAACCAGCTGGCTCCTGCTGCTCGCCCTGGGCAGCCTGGCGGCGTTAAGCGTGCCGACCGCGAGTGCGGCCACGCGCATACCGCGCACCACCGTGGACACCGGACGCGCACGAGGATGCGTCATGGTGTACTTCGACCTCGGCGAGACGCTGGTGCACACGGCACAGGACAACAGCGTGCGCTACATGCCGGGAGCCGCGGAGCATCTGCGTGCGCTGCGTGCCCGTCACATTCCGGTCGGCCTGATCACCAACGTTCCGCCCTCCTGGGGCGCGACGGACGCGGCGCGTGCGGCGAAGCTGAAGGAAGTGATCGACAAGGACTGGGCCGACAAGCGCCCGTTCGCCTGGTCCGACTTCGGGGACCGGATCTTCACCCCGCGGACCGAGGCCGAACGCAAGCCCGCACCCGCACTGTGGGAACGCGCCAAAAAGGCCGCGGGCCACTGCCGGGTGGTCTACCAGGCCGAGACCACGGACGAGGTGCAGGCCGCCAGAGCACTCGGGTACGTCACCTACCTGGCGACCCGGCCCCACTGGCCCGCGTACCTGCCGGTGCCGCTGATCGCCGCGCTGGCCCGGCTCCCCTACCCGAACGCGACTGCCGCCCAGGCGAGTTGAGCACCGCGGCCCACCGCACGTACGGGTGCGGTGGGCCGCGAGCCGGCAAGCGGGCGCCCGGCGGTCACGTCGTAGCGGTGCGGCCGTAACGTTCCAGCCGGTCGGCGAGATCGGCCGGCCGGGACAGCATCGGGAAGTGCCCACCCGGCATCTCGTCGGGCACCACCCCCAGCCGCTCCGCCACCATCGCGCGCACGAACGGCGCCGGGAGGAGACGGTCCTGACGGCACAACAGGAAGTGCGTCGGCACCGGCGGCCAGGCCGTCATCGGCCACGGCCGCGTGGCGGGCGTGTCCGACTGCGGGCGCCAGCGGACCGCGGCCTCCGCCGCCAGCGCCGGCGGCAGATCCTGGAAGAAGGGATCCGCCGCGGAACCCGGCACCGCCGACTCCGGTACCTCGCCCCGCACCGGCCCGGCCCCCGCCCGCTGCGCGGCCCGCCCGGCCCGTCGGACCCCGGCGTCCGGGTGCCGCGTCGCCGTCCACCACTCGGCCGGTGTCTCCCCGGGCAGCGGCACCATCGCGGCCAGCAACACCAGCGCGTCCACCGGCACCCGGGCACAGACCAGGGGCGCGGTGAAGCCGGCGAACGAGTGCGCCACGAGCGTCAGCCGGCGCCGCCCCGCGACGGCGTCGACCACCGCATCCGCGTACTCCGCCGGCCCGGCCGTGTCGTCCTCGCACGGCAGATCCACGCTCACCACCTCGTGGCCGCGGGCCCGCAGTTCCGCGGCCGGCAGACGCCAGTGCCATGAGCTGCAGGCAGCGCCCGGGATCAGCACAAAGGTCGTCACCACGCGCATCCTGCCACCCCGCGGACCGCCGCCGGTCTCATTCCTGCTGGGTCGCTCCCCGGCAGATCAGACACACGATGCGGCGGGCCATCTCCGGCATGGTGGTCTTACCGACACCGTGCACCTGCACCACGGTCTGCGGTGCGGAGAAGGCATGCTCCTGGCACAGGGCGGCGCCGCAGTTGCGGCAGATCGCCACCGCGGCGGTGCCTCTGTCCGGCACACAGTCGTAGCAGTTCATGGCACATTCCGATCTCGTGGGGAGGGCCGGCGCGGGCCTCAGCGGCAATGTACGTCGCGGTGCATGACGGGAACGGGAAGCACGGTGCCGGGTCGGGGCGGACTCACCTGGCCGCGCCACGACGACGATCCGCGGAGGGGCACACCACAGCGCGGCTGCCCCCGAGCGGGAACGCTCAGGGGCAGCCGGAGACGGAAGCGGAAGCAGGCCGGGCAGACGGTGCGCCGTCAGTCGACCGGCTCATGCGGGATGGGCTGGTCGGGGTGGACACCCGCGGCCTTGGCTCCGCCGACCCGCCCGGTGCCGGCCTGATCGGTGTCGGGGATCGTCTCGTCGGGGCCGTCGGTCTCGTGCTCCGACAGTTCGGGGTCCCACGGGTCGGGGACCGAGCTGTCGGCGTCGGCCTGCTGACTCGGCAGGTCGTGGGGCAGCGGGGCGTTGTCGTCGCCGGTCGTGTCGTTACGGGCCATCAGTGGGCGTGCCTCCTCGCGGGGTGGATCGGGTGTCCTGGCCCGGTACCCGGCTTCCGCCACGTCATGCCCGGCTGCCGGCACGGTTCGGGAGGCGGCCCGTCACCGGCCTGAACGCCGTGCGCACCGCAGGGATCCCGCAGCTGCTGACGCGGCCACAGGAGTTGTAGCGGAGATCGTCTTCTGCGCGGGCGAGAACGCCGGGAGCCGATACCTTCTGGTGGCAACCGGAGCCGGGCGGCTGGTCAGCGCCCGGCTCTCCGCATCACCTGAGAAGGAAAGCTCTTGGCTCCTCACCGCCTCCGCCGCCTGATACCGGCGTCCGTCGCCCTGACGACCGTGTGCGCGGCCTTACCGACCTCGTCGGCATACGCGGCGGACACTCCGCCCACCCCTCATCTGGACTCCATCGAGCGCTCGCTGCGCGAGACCTCGCCCGGTCTCGAGGGTTCGGTGTGGCAGCGCACCAACGGCAACCGGCTGGACGCCCCGGGGGACGACCCTGCCGGCTGGCTTCTGCAGACCCCCGGCTGCTGGGGCGACCCCGCCTGCAAGGACCGCACGGGGACCCGGCGGCTGCTCGACAAGATGACCCGCAACATCGCCGACGCGAAGCGCACGGTGGACATTTCCTCGCTGGCGCCCTTTCCCAACGGCGGGTTCGAGGACGCGATCGTCGCCGGCCTCAAGGCGTCCGTCGCGGCGGGACACTCGCCCCGGGTGCGCATCCTCGTCGGTGCCGCACCGCTCTATCACCTCAATGTGATCCCCTCCCGCTACCGTGACGAACTGCTCGGCAAGCTCGGCACGGCGGCCGGGAAGGTCACGCTGAACGTCGCGTCGATGACCACGTCCAAGACGGCCTTCTCCTGGAACCACTCCAAGCTCCTGGTGGTCGACGGGACGACGGCCGTCACGGGCGGGATCAACGGCTGGAAGGACGACTACCTCGACACCACCCACCCCGTGTCGGATGTGGACATGGCGCTGACCGGGCCGGCCGCCCGCTCCGCGGGGAAGTACCTCGACACCCTGTGGGGCTGGACCTGCCAGAACTCGTCCAACCCGGCCAAGGTCTGGCTCGCCACCTCGAACGGCGCCTCCTGCATGCCGTCGATGGAGAAGAACGAAGAAGTCGCTTCCGCCACTCCCGCCGCACCGGCCGGCGAGGTACCGGTCCTCGCGGTGGGTGGGCTCGGCGTGGGCATCAAGGAATCCGACCCCTCCTCGGGGTACCACCCGGACCTGCCCACGGCCCCGGACACCAAGTGCACCGTGGGACTGCACGACAACACCAACGCCGACCGCGACTACGACACGGTCAACCCGGAGGAGACCGCGCTGCGTTCGCTCATCGCGAGTGCGCGCAGCCATGTCGAGATCTCGCAGCAGGACATGAACGCGACCTGCCCGCCGTTGCCGCGCTACGACATCCGGACGTACGACACGCTCGCGGCCAAGCTGGCCGCGGGGGTGAAGGTCCGCATCGTCGTCAGCGACCCCGCCAACCGCGGAGCCGTCGGCAGCGGCGGCTACTCGCAGATCAAGTCCCTGGACGAGATCAGCGACACCCTCCGCAAGCGTCTCGTGGTCCGTACCGGCGACAACGAGAAGGCATCGCGGGCGATGTGCGGCAATCTGCAGCTCGCCTCGTTCCGCAGCTCCGACAGTCCCACCTGGGCCGACGGCAAGCCCTACGCGCTGCACCACAAGCTGGTGTCGGTGGACGACTCGGCGTTCTACATCGGTTCCAAGAACCTCTACCCGGCGTGGCTGCAGGACTTCGGCTACATCGTGGAGAGCCCGGCCGCGGCGAAGCAGCTCAAGACCGAGCTGCTCGACCCGGAGTGGAAGTTCTCCCAGGGCGCGGCGAAGACCCCGGCCGGGTGCTCCGGCAATGGGGCGGGCTGACCTCACAGGTCCGGGGCAGGAGCGGCCGCACCCGCTCCTGCCCGTGCCAGACGCGCGATGGCCGGCGGTCGGTGACCGGTGGCCGGTGAGATCGCGAGGCGTATGCGAGCAGCATGGCATCCACCGAGAGAAACACACACAGAAGCAACAGCGGCGGCGAATTACGGGCAGTTCCGACATCGCGCCACCCCCACAAGCACCGCCGATACCGACCTGATTTCACACTCCCGTGACATCCGTCATAGCGCGTGCACACTCTTACTAAGCCGAGTAGTAGGGCATGCCCCGGCGACATAAGAGATTTGTCCGTCTTGGCCCATGCATATCCCGCACCCGGTAGAGCGGCATTCGACCCGTCCGCCATTTTCGCCCGTGTATCGCACGCATAACGAATTCTGACGGGACAACAGGAACAGCCGGTGGCACCGGCGGCCGGATCAGCACGCTCACCCACCTATGGCAAGAGCCGCGCGACGCTACGAAGCGCGATAGTAGTCAGCCTTTGTTGCCTTGCGTACACGGCTTCCCAAGAATGCGAACCGCACGGCGTCCTTGCAGTTCAGACGCGGGATTGCAGGGAGCTCGCCCGCGTCACGGAGGGCGCTCCGCAATTACCGAGTGAGGTCACGCATGACGAAACATCGCAGAACGCGGCGCTACCGGAAGGCAGCCGTCGCCGCATTCGCCATCGGCGCCGTGGCTGTGCCCTCCGCGGCCATGGCCTGTATGAACGAGCCCGGGCAGGCGAGCGGCGGGCACCAAGGTCATTGGCAGAATGCGGCTTACCGCCACCACCACTGGTCGGGCAAGAGCGACTGGAGCGAAAAGCCGACCGCGGGAGCCTCGAAGGCGGCCGCCGCCTCCCCGAGCACCGCGAAAGCCGCCGCCCCGGCCTCCGGAGACACCGCCCAGGTCGTGAAACTCGTCAATGACGAGCGCAGCAAGGCCGGATGCGCGCCGCTGACCGTGAACGCCAAGCTGACCAAGGCCGCTCAGGACCACAGCAAGGACATGGCCGACCACAAGAACATGTCCCACACGGGCTCCGACGGTTCGTCCCCGGGCGACCGGATCACCCGCGCCGGCTACAGCTGGAGCGCCTACGGCGAGAACGTCGCCTATGGCTACAGCTCCCCCGAGAGCGTGATGAAGGGCTGGATGACCAGCCCCGGCCACAAGCGCAACATCCTCGACTGCTCCTTCAAGGAGATCGGCGTCGGCCACGCACAGCCCGGCGACTACTGGACGCAGGACTTCGGCACGGCCCGATAACGGGCACCGGGATCCGGCCGGCACTCCCCCGGCCGGGTTCCCCGCCGAGCGGCCGAACCGGGCGACGGTGAGAGTGTTCCGGCGAAGCAACTGACTGCCCGGCCGGGGAGGGAGTCGATGGCGGGCGGAAAACCTCGTCAGTGCCAGGGCAGGCAGTAGTACAGGCCGTGTTGGTTGTCGACCAGACACGAGCGGTCGTAGTAGCCGGGGCCGTCGTAGATGGGGAGCGACCATGCCGTGTCGTTCACGACGTATCTGAGCTCCGGCGTCCAGGTTGCGCCGCCGTTGCGAGACTGGTCCATGTAGACGGCCCAATTGTTGGAGTTTTTGCCCATGCCTTCGGCTTCGGCGTTCTCGTGGGCGTTGCGGTCGAGGATGGTGCCCATCTTCACCCAGCCAATAGTGGTGTTGACGAGATCGCAGTAGTAGAAGCCGCTGTCGCCACAGTTATTGGCCAGGTCCGGTTGCACGACGGTGGGAGCGTTGAGGCCGCTCGGCTGCACGCCGGCCGTGGACTTCGCCCTGCCCTTGTCACGCGCCAACTGGCTCTTGGCCTGGTCCAGGGCCTTCCGCTGTGCTTCGGTCAGCAGCGGCGAACCGCCCTTGAGGATGATCGGGTTGTCGAAGCTCCCCCGGGGCGCGTTCGGGTTGTAGGCATGCCGTCCTGCCGCCGCAGGCGTCATAGCGGCGGTAGCAGCAGGAGCGGTCGCCAGACCGACCGCCGCTATCGCACAGGCCGTCAGTGTTCCGGCTAGGACTGTCTTCACGTGCGTGGTACCCATACCGTCTCGCACTCCTTGCCCGCGATGCCTCAACAGGCACCACAGCGTCGATGTTCCGGCATCACCGAGCGAAAGAACGTGCCCCACGGCGTTCACCGCGTCTCCACGGTGCGATTCTTTAGCGGACAGCAGACGAGCACAACGACGCTCCCGGCCATAGTGGCGTGATCCCGCCAACGAAAAGCGCCTCAGACAAGAGCGAAATGGCGTATTGCCAGGGGGGTGAATCAGAGAGCCTTTTCCCACCTCAGCTCGAGCAGGTCAGCCGGAGGGTGCGGACCGCCTGAATGAGGCTGGTGATGCGGATGGTGCTGCACCGGAGCTTGGGAATCACGGGGTGACTCGTGGCGGGTCGGCGGCATTGCCGGTGGCAGTAGCCCCCCCGGCTGCCCGCCCCGGCCCTCCACCACGCCGGAACCGGCAGCGCGTCACGGACCACCGCCCACTCCGCGTCCGTCGTGTCCGACGGATACCGCCGCAACCTGTCCGGGTGGTCGGCCGCGTTCCCGAACCGGTGCGCGAGGCAATCGCACGGCGGCACGCGGGAGTTGGACGGAGCGAGACAGGTAGGTAGGCAGGCAGGCAGAGCACCAACCGGCTCGGAGAAGGCTTGGCGCACGATCTGACACGGATGTCCCTCGGTCCGCGGCTTGCCTCCACACGGCGCTCGAGGCCTCCGACCGGATTCCGGCCGGAGGTCTTCGCCGTGCGTACTCGGGTCCGGCCGGGCCTAGAGCAGATCCGTGGCCGAGTCCGCGAGGCGGCGGCGGGCGGCTCGGGCGGCGGGCAGGACCGAGGCCGTCGCGGCGATGAGCACGGCGACGGCGATGACCAGCAGCAGTACGGCGACGGCCGGGCGCTGGGCGATGCCGGTCCCCCAGCCGCTGGCGCTTCCCTGGAGGTTGATGAGCCACTGGGAGACGAGGACGCCCAGTCCCGTACCGGCCAGCGCGGCGGCCAGGGTGACGAAGGCCGTGGCCGAAACGATGACGGCGGTGATCTGGCGGGGCGTCAGGCCGACGGCCCGGAGGGCGAGCAGATCACGGCTGCGGTCACGGACGCCGGCGCCGACCGTGGTCGCCAGTTCCGCCAGGCCGATCAGGGTCAGTACGGCGATCAGGCCGACGGCGACGGCGCGGACCACCGACAGCTGATCGGCGGGGTTGGGGGTCTGCCGTACCTCGAGCCGGCCGGCGGAGGCCTTGGTCAGGGCGTTCTGCACGGTGGCGGGGTCGGCGCCGTGGTGCAGGACCAGGTTGTAGAAGTCCGGGCGGGACGGGAGCGCCCTGGGGGTGCCGTCGCCGGTCGCGCCGTCGCGCAGGGTGTCCAGGGAGGTGGAGACGACGCGGCCGCCGTCCGCCGTTTCGATGTTGCGGCCGACGATGTGCAGCACGTACGGGCGGCCGGCGACGGTCATCCGGACCCAGTCGCCGACATGGGCGTCCAGGAGTTCCAGCAGTCCCTGCCCGGCGACCGCTTCGTCGGGGCCGCGGGCCGCGCGCCCTTCAACGACATCGAAGGGGTAGGGCCGGGTGTCCGTCCCCACTCCCCGCAGGGTGATGGTCCCGGTCTGTCCCGGTACGAGGGCCTGCACCTCGGCACCGGGGTAAGGGGTCAACTCCGGCCGCGAGACGAGGAGTTGGTGCAGCTCCCGGTCGCCGAGGGCGTCGGAGCGCGCGGTGAGGGCCGCGGGCAGACCGACGTTCTCGGGGTGCGAGGAGAAGCGGTCCAGGGTGGTCCAGGCGCCCAGCGCCACGGTGATGAGCAGCAGCGGGACGGCCAGCCGTGCCACCGCTGCCGAGGAGCGCAGCGGATGGTGGAAGGCGCTCCGCCAGCCGAGCACCAGGGCCGGCGGGACGCGCAGGCCGAGCGCGCGCCGGGTGAGGCCGGGGCTGCGGCCGCCGGTGGCCGCGGCGGCACGGGCGACGGGCACCGGCGGCACCCGTCCGGCCCGCCAGGCGGCCAGGCAGGTCGCCGAGCCGATGAAGACGATCACACCGCCGGAGATCACAAAGGACAGCCAGGCGTGCCCGGGCAGCTGCTGCCACACGGCCATGGCCTCCCCGATCCGGCCGGGCGCCAGGCCGCCGAGGAGCTGGGTGACCAGCGCCCCGAGGGCGACGCCCAGCAGGGCGAAGAGGAGGTGCAGGGCGAGGAACATCCGGACCACCTGGCCGGGGGTGAACCCGATGGCCTTCAGGATCGAGATGTCCCGGAGGTGCCCGCGGATCCGGGTGCTGATGGCGCCGCCCACCGCCAGCGCGGCGGCGAGCAGCGCGCCCAGTCCGAATCCGCCGAGCAGCCGGCCGAGGAGCTGGTTGTCGCCCTCGGCTTCGGCCCTGGCCTGCCGCCAGGTGGAGACATCGGTGATCTGGTCGGCGCCGAGCCGGGTGACGGCCCGCTGGACCACGTAATCGGTGTCCGCGGGGTCGGCCAGCCGGAGGCCGATGGTGCGCCCGCGCTGGTCCTGGCCCGCCGTCGAGGCCGCGAGGGTCCCGGGGAGCACCCAGGCCACGCCCGGGGACTCGCCGGCCCGGAAGCTGACCTCGGCGGTGTCGGCGACGCCCACCACACGCAGATGTGCCGGGAACCCGCTCAGCACGAGGGAGTCCCCGGGCTTGGCCCACATCGCGCGGGCCACCGAGCTGTCCAGGACGATGCCCTTGGCGGTGCCCGCGTCGGCCGCCGGATCGAGCCAGCGGCCGGCCACGATCCGGGGCGCCGCGGTGGCGGGCCGCCGGTCGGTGCCGCGCAGCTCCAGCGTCGCCTTGGCGCCGCCGGGCTGAAGGCTCGCGGTGGTGCGGACCGTGCGGAAGGGGCCGGAGGTGGCGCGTACCTCGTCCAGGTCGGCGAGCGAGCCGGCCGGGGCGCCGGCCTGGGTGTGGATCCAGACGTGGGCGCCGGAGGACTGGGTGAAGACCCGCTGCCAGGGGTCGGTGGCGTACGCGAACAGGGCGGTGGCCAGCAGCAGCGAAATGGTGATCCCGGCGGTGGCCAGCACGATGAGCACCGCCGCGGGGCGGTGTGCGCGCAGATGCGCCTGGGTCCAGCGGGCCGCTGCTCGCACGCCGGTCAGCCCTTGAGCTTGAGGACGTCGGCGACCCCGGCCTCGGGGCGGTGCCGGCCGCCGCCGAGGTGCGCATCGTCGACCACCTGGCCGTCGAAGAAGCTGATCACGCGGTCCGCGGCGCTGGCCATCCGGGCGTCATGGGTGACCAGCACGATGGTCTGTCCGCGCTGGTGGAAGCGGGCGAGCAGCCGCAGCACCTCCCTGGTGCCCTTGCTGTCGAGGCTGCCGGCGGGTTCGTCGGCGAGCAGCAGGCTGGGGGTGTTGACCAGGGCGCGGGCCAGGGCGACGCGCTGCTGTTCGCCGCCGGACAGCTCGCCCGGTGTGCTGTTCTCCTTACCGGTCAGGCCCAGCTCGTCGAGCAGCTCGCCGCGGGCGGCACGGGCCTGCCGGGGGGACCGGCCGGCCAGCAGGGCGGGGAGTTCGACGTTGTCGGCGACGGAGAGGTTGGAGACCAGGTTGAAGAACTGGAAGACGATCCCGATGTGGTTGCGGCGCAGTTCGGCCCAGCGCGCCTCGCGGTAGCCGTCGACCTGCCGTCCGTCGAGCCGGAGGGAGCCGCTGTCGGGGCGGTCCAGGCCGCCGAGGAGGTGGAGGAGAGTGGATTTGCCGGCTCCCGAGGGGCCGGTGACGGCGACGAATTCGCCGCGTTCGACGGTCAGGTCGACGCCCCGTACGGCGTGGACGGGCGCGGCGCCCTCCGGCCGGTAGGTCTTGACCAGGCCGGCTGCCCGGACTATCGGGCCGGACGGCTCGTCCGGGTTCATTCCAACTCCTCTTGACAGCGCTCCAGCCAGTCGAGATCCGCCTGGAGATGCAGCATCGCGCCCTCTATCAGCAGCTGCGCGACCCGGTTGTCCCGGTCCTCGCCCGCGGCGAGCTTCGAGAGGTCACGCATGGTGTTGAGGTAGTGACGGCGCTGCTTGTTGATCAGGGCGATCTGGTTGGCGGTCCCGGTGTGGGGGGCCAGGGCGAGCTTCATGAAGAACTCGTCCCGTACCCGTGGTTCGGCGGTGGACTCCTCGAACCAGGCGTCGACCGTCTCGTGTCCCGCCGCGGTGATCCGGTAGATGCGCTTGTTCGGACGGTCCGACTGCTCGACGTCCTCTCCCTCGATCAGGCCCGCCTTCTCCAGCCTGCCCAGAGTGACGTAAATCTGGCCGACATTTGGCTGAGGGTATGCCGCGCCCAGGAGGTTCTCAAGGGCTTGCTTGAGTTCATAGCCGTGTGCGGGTCCGCCGACCAGCAGAGCCAGGAGTGGCAGCCGCACGCTCTCCCTCTCCCTCCCCGCCCTACTTGCCTGTCATCTGAAGCTCTTCCGACTGTGAGCCGGGTCGCTTTCGCATCTTCCTGCAGCATCTAGTATCCCGCATGGCTAACAGGTATACATGGGGCGGGCTGTCGGCCCGTGTCCCGTCGACGCCTGGTGGAGGAGGAGCCCATGCGGTGGAAACATGCCGCGGGACGGGCCCTGCTGGTCTGCTGCCTGTTGTTCGCGGGCAGTGCCGGCGCCCGGGCCGGGGAGCCGGCCGACGGCTCGGACGGTCGCGGCCCCCTCACCCTGGTGACGGGCGGCGACCTCACGGGCTATCTGCGGGGCGTCCTCGACGGCTGGAACGACCGGCACCCCCGCGAGAAGGTGACCCTGGTCGAACTGCCCGACGCGGCCGACGAGGTGCGGGCCCAGATGGTCACCGAGCTGCGCTCCCACAGCGACCGCTTCGACGTGCTCAACATCGATGTGGCCTGGACGTCGGAGTTCGCGGCCGCGGGCTGGATCAAGCCGGTGGACGGCACGCAGTTCCCGCTGAAGCATTTCCTTCCTCCGGTGGTGGACACCGCCACCTTCCGCGGCCGGCTCTACGCGGTCCCGTACGTGACCAATGCGGGGCTGCTCTACTACCGCAAGGACGTGCTCGACCGTGAGGGGGCACGGCCACCGCGCACCTGGGCCGAGTTGGAGCAGCTGGCGAAGACGGTCGCGCCCAAGTACGGGCTGGACGGCTATGCGGGCCAGTTCCTGCCGTACGAGGGGCTGACCGCCAATGTCGTCGAGGCCGTGCAGTCGGCGGGCGGCACGGTGCTCGCGGGCGAGGGCGCGCGGGTGACGGTGGACTCCCCCGCGGCCCGCCGGGGTCTGTCGTTCCTGCTGGACGGGGTGCGTGAGGGCTGGATTCCGCAGCGGGCGCTGTCCTTCAAGGAAGAGGAGTCCCGCAAGGCCTTCCAGGACGGCGGGCTGTTGTTCCTGCGGAACTGGCCGTACGCCTACGCGCTGGGCAACGCCCCGTCCTCCAAGGTGGCGGGGAAGTTCGGCGCGGTGCCGCTGCCGGGTCCCGACGGGCCGGGCTCCAGCGCGCTGGGCGGCTCCAATCTGGCGGTCAACGCGCACTCCCGGCATCAGAAGACGGCCGCCGATCTGATCTCCTATCTGACGTCCGAGCCCGTCCAGCGCCGGGTGCTCACCAAGGGCGCGCTGCCGCCGGTGTGGGCCGATCTGTATACGGACCCGGAGCTGGTGCGGCGCTTCCCGTATCTGCCGACGCTCCAGCGCGCGGTGCTGGCGGCCAAGCCGCGCCTGAAGAGCCCGCAGTACGACCAGGTGAGTCTGGCCGTGCAGGCGGTCATGCACGATGCGCTGCTGCACCGGCGGAGCACCTCGGCCACCGTCGCGCGGCTGACGCGCGAGCTGGGCGCCATCGTCCACCGCGGCTGACCTCTCCGCGTCATCTCCGGTCACGGCCACCTCGCTCGTACTTACCTGTTAGGTACAGCCTGCCGTCTCATTCTTACATAAATCCGGGCATCTCGCAGCGAGTTTCGACCATTTCGTTGACATCGAAAAGTCATCCCTACTTAACATGCATGCATAACAGCGATCGCAGCCGCACGGCATGCCCAGGTAAGAACGGGATCACGGCACATGCTCATAGCCACGGCAGGGAACGGCTCCTCGGCCGACTCCGCGCCCTCCCCCTCGCTCCCCGGTCCGGCTTCCGCCGCACCCTCGGCCGTCCCCGCGACCGGGTCCGGGGACGCCGCCCAGCACTGGTGGCGCGATGCGGTGATCTACCAGGTCTACGTCCGCAGCTTCCTCGACACCACCGGCGACGGAATCGGCGATCTGGCCGGTGTCCGCACCGGGCTGCCGTACCTCAAGAAGCTGGGGGTGGACGGCATCTGGCTCAGCCCCTTCTACCCCTCGCCGCAGCACGACCACGGCTATGACGTCGCCGACTACCGCGATGTCGACCCCGTCTACGGCGACCTCGCCGAGTTCGACCGCCTGGTGGCCGACGCCCACCGGCTGGGTCTGAAGGTGCTCCTGGACATCGTCCCCAACCACTGCTCCAGCGAGCACCCGTGGTTCCGCGCCGCCCTCGAGGACGGTCCGGGAAGCGCGGCACGGTCGCTGTTCCACTTCGCCGACGGGCGCGGACCGGACGGGGAGCTGCCGCCCAACAACTGGCGGGCGATGTTCGGCGGCCCCGCCTGGTCCCGCGTCGAGGACACCGGGTCCGCGGCCGGGGCGGCGGGCCAGTGGTACCTCCACATGTTCACGCCCGAGCAGCCCGATCTGAACTGGCGCAACCCGGCCGTGGCCGCCGACTTCGAGGACGTGCTGCGCTTCTGGCTGGACCGTGGGGTCGACGGCTTCCGGATCGATGTGGCCGCGGGGCTGTTCAAGCACCCCGAGCTCCCCGACTCCCCCGACCCGGCGGCCGATGAGCGCACCCGCGACTCGGTCAACCCGCTGGCCTGGAACCAGCCCGAGGTGCACCAGGTGTGGCGCGAGTGGCGCGCGCTGTGCGAGGAATACACGGCCCGCGACGGCCGCGACCGGCTGCTGGTCGGCGAGGTCTCCGTACGGACCCCGAGCGAACAGGCCGCGTACGTCCGGCCCGACGAACTCCACCAGGCGTTCTTCTTCCATCTGCTGACCGCGCGCTGGGACGTCACCACCTTCCGCCGGGTGATCAGCGAGGCGCTGACCGATATCGCGGGCACCGGCTCCACGGTCACCTGGGTGCTCAACAACCACGACCAGGTCCGGACCGTCACCCGCTATGCGGCCGATCCCGGCAACACCGGGGAGACCACCGAGGGCGCGGGGAGCGGGCTGGGTCCGGCCCGCGCCCGGGCCGCCGCGCTGCTGATGCTGGCGCTGCCCGGCGCGGCGTATGTCTACCAGGGCGAGGAGCTGGGCCTGCCGGAGGTCGTCGACCTGCCGGACGAGGCCCTCACCGACCCGATCTACCACCGTACGGGCAGCCGGGAGCACATCCGCGACGGCTGCCGGGTGCCGCTGCCGTGGTCGGGCCTCGCCTCGCCGTTCGGCTTCACCAGCGGTACGGACGCGGCCCGGCCCTGGCTGCCGCAGCCCGCCTGGTTCGCCGAACACGCCACCGACCGGGCGCTGGCCGACACCCGCTCGTTCTGGCATCTCTACCGCGAGGGGCTGCAGCTGCGCCGCAGCCTCCCCCAGCTCGGCGAGGGCACCCTGCGCTGGCTGGATTCCCCGCCCCAGGTGCTGGCGTTCGTCCGCGGCGACGGCCTGGTCTGCGCCGTCAACTTCGGTACCGAGCCGGTAGCCGCCCCCGCACCGGGGTTCCCCCTGCTCGCGAGCGGCGACTGCCCGTCGGGCACGCTCCCCGGTTCCACCGCCGCCTGGTGGATGCGCGCCCCCGACGCCCCATAGCCCCACTCCGCCCCCCGACCTCCGCAGTCCTCCCGAAGGGAACACCCACCATGAGACGACCCGCAGTACGACACACCCGTGCCGCCCTCTCCGGCGCGGCCGTGCTCGGCCTGGCCCTCTCCGCGACCGCATGCGGCGGCGGAGCGTCCGCCGGGGGCGGCAAGCAGGAACTCAGCGGCCAGAACGTGACCGTGGCCGGCGTCTGGACCGGCGTGGAACAGCAGAACTTCAAGAAGGTCTTGGACGCGTTCTCCCAGAAGACCGGCGCGAAGGTGAGCTTCTCCTCCACCGGCGACAACGTCTCCACGGTCATCGGCAGCCAGGTCGAGGGCGGCAACGCCCCGGACGTGGTGATGGTCCCGCAGGTCGGCGTGCTCCAGCAGTTCGCCAAGAAGGGCTGGCTGACTCCCCTGTCGCCGGCGGTCGCCGCCACGGCCGAGAAGAACTACGCGCAGGTGTGGAAGGACTACGGCACGGTCGGCAAGACCTACTACGGCCTGTACTTCAAGGCCTCGCACAAGTCGACGGTCTG